>NZ_JBEXXE010000004.1:0-305466 GCF_040630255.1 Streptomyces sp. NPDC005820 | reverse complement strand
GGCGTCACCGGCGCCCGTGGAAGATCCTGCGCGCCGCCGCTGAAAGCGTCACCGGCGCCCGTGGAAGATCCTGCGCGCCGCCGCTGAAAGCGTCACCGGCGCCCGTGGAAGATCCTGCGCGCCGCCGCTGAAAGCGTCACCCGTGCCCGTGGAAGATCCTGCGCGCCGCCGCTAGAAGCGTCGCCCGCGCCGCTGAAAGATCCTCCGCGCCCCTTGAAGAGTCCCCCGCGCCCCTTGAAGAGTCCCCCGCGCCCCTTGAAGGAATAGCCCAGAGGTGCGGGCCGTTCAAAGGGTATAGTTGAACGGTCAACAACTTTGGAGGTTGAGTGACCATGCAGTTCGGGATCTTCACGGTGGGCGATGTGACGCCGGACCCGACGACCGGCCGTACGCCGAGCGAGCGGGAGCGGATCAAGGCCATGGTCGCCATCGCGCTGAAGGCGGAGGAGGTCGGGCTCGACGTCTTCGCGACCGGTGAGCACCACAACCCGCCGTTCGTGCCCTCGTCGCCGACCACCATGCTCGGGTACGTCGCGGCCCGGACGGAGAAGCTGATCCTCTCCACCTCCACCACCCTCATCACCACCAACGACCCGGTGAAGATCGCCGAGGACTTCGCGATGCTCCAGCACCTGGCCGACGGGCGGGTGGACCTGATGATGGGCCGCGGCAACACCGGTCCCGTCTATCCCTGGTTCGGGCAGGACATCCGGCAGGGCATCAACCTCGCCATCGAGAACTACGCCCTGCTGCACCGGCTGTGGCGCGAGGACTTCGTCGACTGGGAGGGCAAGTTCCGCAGCCCGCTCCAGGGCTTCACCGCCACGCCGCGCCCGCTGGACGGCGTCCCGCCGTTCGTCTGGCACGGCTCCATCCGGTCCCCGGAGATCGCCGAGCAGGCCGCCTACTACGGTGACGGCTTCTTCCACAACAACATCTTCTGGCCCGCCGACCACACCAAGCGCATGGTCGAGCTGTACCGCTCGCGATACGCCCACTACGGGCACGGCACGCCCGAGCAGGCCATCGTGGGGCTGGGCGGTCAGGTGTTCATGCGGCGGAACTCGCAGGACGCGGTGCGCGAGTTCCGCCCCTACTTCGACAACGCGCCCGTCTACGGGCACGGGCCGTCCCTGGAGGACTTCACCGACCAGACCCCGCTGACCGTCGGCACGCCCGAGCAGGTCATCGAGAAGACCCTCGCCTTCCGCGAGTACGCCGGCGACTACCAGCGCCAGCTGTTCCTGGTCGACCACGCGGGGCTGCCGCTGAAGACCGTCCTGGAGCAGATCGACCTGCTCGGCGAGGAGGTCGTCCCGGTGCTGCGCAAGGAGTTCGCCGCCGGACGCCCGGCCGACGTACCGGAGGCGCCCACCCATCAGTCGCTGCTCGCGGCCGCACGGAAGGAGACCGTGGCATGAGGCTCGTCGTCGTCTCGGCGGGACTGAGCGTCCCCTCGTCGACCCGGCTGCTGGCCGACCGGCTCGCCGGTGCGGTCCAGGGGAAGACGGCCGTGGACATCGAGGTCGTGGAGCTGCGCGAGCTCGCGGTGGAGATCGCGCACCACTTCACCAACGGGTTCCCCGGGCGGAAGCTGGCTCAGGCGCTGGACGCGGTGGCGGGCGCCGACGGGCTGATCGTCGTCACCCCGGTGTTCTCGGCGTCGTACAGCGGACTGTTCAAGTCGTTCTTCGACGTCCTGGACCAGGACGCGCTGACGGGCAAGCCGGTGCTGATCGCGGCGACCGGCGGCTCCGCCCGGCACTCGCTGGTCCTGGAGCACGCCCTGCGGCCGCTCTTCGCCCATCTGCGGGCCGTCGTCGTCCCGACCGCCGTCTACGCCGCCTCGGAGGACTGGGGCGCCGAGGGGCTGCCGGAGCGGATCGAGCGGGCCGCGGGAGAGCTGGCGGCGCTGATGGGCGGGCTGTCGGCGGTGCGGGCGGAGAAGACGGTGAAGACGGAGAAGACGGTGAAGGACGCCTTCGACGTCGTACCGTTCGCCGAGCAGCTGGCGGCGCTGCGGCCCGCGGGGTGAGGTTGCCTCTGCCTGAGTGAGAGGGCAGTAAGAAGGCCGACGGAAGGAAGATCATCAGGTCGTCCGACACGGAAAGCTTGGCAGACTGGCTCTCGTGCCTCCCACCCTGCTGCTCGCCGAAGACGACCGCGCCATCCGCCACGCCCTGGAACGCGCCCTGGCCCTGGAGGGATACCAGGTCACCGCGGTCGCCGACGGCGTCGAGGCACTGGCCCACGCCCACAAGTCGCCGCCGGACGTGCTCGTCCTCGACGTGATGATGCCCGGGATCGACGGACTCCAGGTCTGCCGGGTGCTGCGCGCCGAGGGCGACCGCACACCGATCCTGATGCTGACCGCGCTGGTGGAGACCGCCGACCGGATCGCCGGCCTGGACGCGGGCGCCGACGACTACGTCGTCAAGCCGTTCGACGTCGAGGAGGTCTTCGCCCGGCTGCGGGCGCTGCTGCGCCGCACCAACCCGGCCAGTGTCCCCGTACCGGCGGAGACCGCGGCCGCCGCCCCGAAGCCGGCCCCCGAGCGGTATCTGGAGGCGGCCGGGCTGCGGATGGACCCGCAGGCGCGGCGGGCCTGGCGGGGCGAGCGGGAGCTGGAGCTCACCCGCACCGAGTTCGAGCTGCTGGAACTCCTCGTGCGCAACGCGGGGATCGTCCTCGACCACTCCACGATCTACGACCGCATCTGGGGCTACGACTTCGGGCCCGGCTCCAAGAACCTCGCCGTCTACGTCGGCTACCTGCGCCGCAAACTGGACCAGCCGGGCGCCTCGCAGCTGATCCACACCGTGCGCGGCGTGGGTTACGTGCTGCGGGAGGACTGAGTGGGCCGGCTGCGCCGGCTGCTGGCGCGGCCGCGGCCCAAGCTGGTGTCGTTGCGGACGACGTTCGCGGTGTCCTTCGCGGCGGTGACCGCCGCCGTGACCGTGCTGGTGGGGGTGCTGTCGTACTCGGCGGCGGCCCGGCTGGTGCGGGTCGACCAGGAGTCGGTGTTCGACGAGGTCGTGCAGGATCTGCGGGACGAGGTGCGCGGGCACAGGATGGCGCCCGAGGACTTCTTCTCGGCGGCGCCGGGGCATGACATCGTGCGGCCCGCGCGGACGAACGTGCAGGTGCTCGGGGCCGACGGGGCGGTCGTCGACAGCGGGAGCCCGCGGCTGCCCGTGGTGGCCGCCGACCGGAAGGTCGCGGCGGCCCCGGCGGCCGGGCGGATGGCCGAGCACAAGGACGTGGACGTCGGCAGCGATGTGTACCGGGTCGCGACCGTCGCGCTCGGCGGCGGGCGCGGCGCGGTGCAGGTGGCGCAGGAGTTCAGCGACACCGAGGACCTGCTGCGGGCGCTCCAGCAGCGCACCCTGATCCTGATGACGGCCGTCGTGCTGGCCGCGGGGCTGTTCGGCTGGTGGCTGGCCCGGCGCATCACCCACCGGCTGGTCATCCTCACCACCGCCGCCGAGGACGTCGCCCGCACCCGCCGCCTCGGGGTGCAGGTGCCGGTCACCGGCCATGACGAGGTGGGCCGCCTCGGCCGGGCCTTCGACCGCATGCTGGGCCGGCTCGCCCAGTCGGAGGAGGACCAGCGGCGGCTGGTGCAGGACGCGGGGCACGAGCTGCGCACCCCGCTGACCTCGCTGCGGACCAACATCTCGCTGCTGCGGCGCATCGACGAGCTGCCGCCCGCCATGCGCGAGGACCTTGTCGCCGACCTCACCCAGGAGGCCCGCGAGCTGACCGACCTGGTCAACGAGCTCGTCGACCTCGCCGCCGGGCAGGCCGACAACGAGCCCCCGCAGCGACTGGACCTCGCCGACATCGCCGAGGAGGTCGCGGGGCTCGCCCGGCGCCGCACCGGGCGGGTGATCCATGTGCGGGCCGGCGGCGACACCACGACCGACGGCCGGCCGGGCATGCTCCAGCGGGCCGTGTCCAACCTCGTGGAGAACGCCACCAAGTTCGACCGCGAGGGCGTGGCGCCCGTCGAGATCTCCGTCATCGGGCCCGCCCGGCCCGGGGTGGTCCGCGTCGAGGTCCTCGACCGCGGGCCCGGCATCGCCGTCGAGGACCTGACCCGCGTCTTCGACCGGTTCTACCGAGCGGCCGACGCCCGCTCCCTGCCCGGATCCGGCCTCGGCCTGTCGATCGTGCGGGAGGTGGCCCTCTCCCACGGCGGCACCCCGTTCGCCCACCGGCGGGCCGGCGGCGGCTCGGTGATCGGGTTCACGGTGGGCGGGGGGTTGTGACGAGGGCGGTCGGCGTACGACGCTCGCTCCATCGGGGCCGGCTGCGAAGGGGAGGGGAGCGGACGCCTTGCTGAGTGACCAGGAGAAGGCCGTTGCGGCGGCGGTCGACGAGGAGGACGCCGTACGGACGCTGAGGGAGCTGATCGCGGTCCCGAGCGTCACCGGGAGCGCCGCCGAGTCCGAGCTCCAGCACCAGCTGGCCGGGCGGCTGGAGCGGCTGGGGCTGGACGTCGACCTGTGGTCCATGGATCTGCCGGAGCTGTGCGCGCACCCCGACTTCCCCGGCATGGAGGTGCCGCGCGAGGAGGCCTGGGGGCTGGTCGGGCACACGGCCGACGGCGGGGACGGGGACGGGCCGACGCTGATCCTCCAGGGGCACGTGGACGTCGTACCGCCCGGCGACCCGGCCGCGTGGGACGGGGATCCGTTCGTGCCCCGGGTGAGCGGTGATCTGGTGCACGGGCGCGGGGCGTGCGACATGAAGGCGGGGCTGGCGGCGCAGCTGGCCGCGCTGGCGGCGATCAGGGCGGCCGGGGTGCGGCTGCGCGGGCGGGTCGCGGTGCACTTCGTCGTCGGCGAGGAGGACGGCGGGATCGGCGCCTTCGGGACCCTCCGGCGGGGGTACGGCGGTGACGCGTGCGTGATCGCCGAGCCGACCGGCGGGACCGTGATCACCGCGAACGCGGGCGCGCTGACGTTCCGGATCACCGTGCCCGGCCGGGCCGCCCACGCCAGCTCGCGCGAGGCCGGGGTGAGCGCGATCGACGCCTATCTGCCGCTGCACCGGGCGCTGGCCCGGCTGGAGGGCGACCGCAACCGCGATCCCGATCCGCTGCTCGCCGAGTACCCGATCCCCTACTCCCTCTCCGTGGGCACCCTGCGCTCCGGCGACTGGGCGAGCAGCGTGCCCGACGCGCTCGTCGCCGAGGGGCGGCTCGGAGTGCGGCTCGGGGAGGACCCGGCCGTGGCGCGGGCGGCGCTGGAGCGGTGCGTGGCGGAGGCGTGCGCCGGGGACCCCTGGCTGCGGGAGCATCCGGCGACCGTGACCTGGCCGGGCGGGCAGTTCGCGAGCGGGCGGCTGGCGGCCGGGCATCCGCTGCGGGACACCGTGGCCGCGGCGTACGCCGACGCGACGGGTACGGCCCGGCCCCGCGAGCGCGGGGCGACGTACGGCAGCGATCTGCGCCACTACACCGGCGCCGGGATCCCGACGCTCCAGTTCGGGCCGGGGGACATCGCCGTCGCGCACAGCGCCCGGGAGCACGTGTCCGTGCGGGAGGTGACCGACGCGGCCCGGACCTTCGCGCTGACCGTGCTGCGGACGGTGGGCGTGAAGTGAGGGGCGGCGCCGGGGCGGGGGCGGGACGGTGGCGGGACGGTGGCGGGACGGGGGCGGCGGTGGCGGTGGCGTGCGGTGAGGGGTGGCGGTGGCTGTGGCGCGGCTCGGGACGGTGGTGTGCGGTGAGGGGTGGCAATGGGGCGGTGGCGGGACGTGTGCGGCGGTGGCGGTGGCGTGCGGTGAGGGATGGCGGTGGCGCGGCTCGGGACGGTGGCGTGCGGTGAGGGGTGGCGGTGGCGTGACGTGGGCCGTGGCGGTTGCGTGGCGTCGGGGCGGGAGCGGGGCCGTGGTGGGGCGTGGCGTCGGGGCGGGATGGTGTGGTGATGTGACGGGCGGCGGTGGCGTGTCGCCGGGGAGGGGGCCCCGTGAGAGTGCTGGCGTTCGCCGTCGTGCTGCGGCACGCGCGGTTCCGGCGGGTGTGGTGCGGGCAGGTCGCGAGCGCCGTCGGGGACGGGGTGACGCTGGTCGCGCTGCCCGGTGCGATCCTCGCCGCGCACTCGAAGACCGACCTCGGTGTCGTGCTTGGGGCGCAGAGTCTCGCGCTGGTGGGGGCCGCGCTGCTGGGCGGGGTGCTCGCGGACCGGCTGCGGCGCTCCTGGGTGATGGCCGGGGCGGATGTGGTGCGGCTGGTCACGGCGGTGTGCTTCGCGCTGGGAGCCGCTCGGGCGCCGCTCGCCGTGCCCGTGCTGCTGGCGCTGGCGACCGGGTTCGCCGCCGGGGTGTTCACCCCCGCCTTCGGGGCGCTGATCCCCGATCTGGTGCCGGACGAGGACCTGCCGAAGGCGAACGCCCTGCGCTCGATCACCGTGCGCACCGGCCAGGTCGCCGGACCCGCGCTGGGCGGGCTGCTGCTGGCGGTCGGCACGGCGGACCTGGCGTTCTGGGCGGACGCCGGGACGTTCGCGGCGAGCGTCGGCACGCTCGTCGGAGTGGGTGACGTCCGGCGCGCGGGGTCGGCGGGCGGGAGCGTGCTGCGCCAGGCCAGGGAGGGCTTCGCCGCCGTACGGGAACGGCCCTGGGTGCTGACGATCATCGTGCAGGGCACCCTCCAGCTGCTGCTGGTGATGGCCCCGGTGGCGGTGCTGCTGCCGATCATCCTCCAGGAGCGGGGCGAGTTCACCGCGTACGGGCCGATGGTCGCGCTCCAGGCGGCCGGCTCGGTGGCGGGCGGGATGGCGATCGCCGCCTGGACCCCGCGCCGGCCCGGCACGGTCGCCGTCCTCGCGCTGGGCCTGCTCGCCGCCCAGCTGGCCTGTCTGCTGGCCGGGTCGCCGCTGGTGCTGCTCGGCGCGTCGGTGGTCGTCACCGGTTTCGGGTACGCCGTCTTCAACGTCTGCTGGGCGAGCGCCCTGCACCGCGCGATCCCGTCCGACATGCTGGGCCGGGTCTTCGCGATCGACACCATCGGCACCTACGGCCTCCAGCCCGCCGGCCTCGCCCTGACCCCGGTCGCCGCGACCGCCTTCGGCAACGGGCCCGTGCTCTGGGTGGGGCTGGTCGCGCTGACGGTGACCACGGTGGTGCCGCTGTTCCAGCGCGAGGTACGGGCCTTCGCGGACACCCCGCCGCTGCCGGCGCCGTACGCCTGAGCGCGCGATCGGGAACCCCCGACGGCCGGTTTCCCTCCTTCGGGGTGTCGGCGGCGGTGAGCGCGAGCCCGCGGATGTGCGTACCTCCGACTGACGGGCCCTGTTCGGATGCGAGGATGAGGCGCGATGACTGCCGGGTGGTGTACGCGTACGCTGCGTGCCGCGATGTTCGCGGCCGTCTGTGTGCTGCTCGCCGCCCTGGGCCACGTCCTGATGTCCGGCGAGCATGTGCCCGCCGGGGCCCTGGCCGCCGGTGCGGCCGTGACCGGCGCGGTGGGCTGGTGCCTGGCGGGCCGGGAGCGGGGGCCGGTGTCGGTCGTGGCGGTCGTGGTGGCCGCGCAGACCGCCTTGCACTGGGCGTTCGAGCAGGCGCAGGCGATGGCGCAGGCGACGGGCGCGGACACGGCCGCCTCGGGGACCGGCTCGACGTCCATGGAGGACATGGGCGCCATGGGGGCCGTGGATCCCATGGCCGGCATGGGCCGCATGGGCGGCATGGGCATGTCTCACATGGCCGGCGCGGGTCACCTGACCGGCATGGGGCATATGGCCGGCACGGGGCACATGGGCCATGCCGGGAGCGGCGGCCCGGGCCTGCTGGAGGGCGTGGTCGGCTCCTCGTCCGGGATGTTCGCCGCCCACCTGCTGGCCGCGCTGCTGTGCGGGCTGTGGCTGGCCCACGGTGAGCGGGCCGCGTTCCGTGTGCTGCGGGCGGTGGCCGGCCGGCTCGTCGCCCCGCTGCGGCTGCTGCTCGCCCTGCCCCTCGTGCCCGACCGCCCCCGGGTCCGGCCGCGCCGGCGCCGCTCCGAGCGGGCGCCGCGGTTCCTCCTCGTCCACGCGATCACTTCTCGGGGTCCGCCCCCGGGGGCCGCTGCCTTCTGACGGCAGCCGGTGACCCGGGCCGCCCCTGTGCGCCCCGGGCTTCGGCCGTACGTGCGCGCAGGCGCCGTAGGGCCGTCTCCCCGTATCCGGACCGGGGCCCAGCCCCCGCATCCGGACGACCGAGAAGGACACCCTCAGGTGATCACCTCTGTCTCCCCTGTCTCCCCTGTCTCTCCTGTCTCCCCTGACTCCTCTACCTCTGCTGTCTCCGCTGTCTCCGCTGTCTCCACGCCAAGCCGCGAGTCCCGCGACGACTCGATCACCGCGTGGGCGCTGGCCGCGCGTGGCGGCGACCCGGTCGCCGTCGAGCGGTTCGTGCGCGCGCTGCACCGGGACGTGCTGCGGTACGTCGCCCATCTGTGCGGCGATCCCCAGGCTGTGGACGACCTCGCACAGGACACGTTCCTGCGGGCGCTCGGCAGTCTGCACCGGTTCGAGGGCCGTTCCTCGGCGCGCTCCTGGCTGCTGTCCATCGCCCGCCGGGCGGTGACCGACAGCTACCGGTACGCCTCCGCCCGGCCGCGCCCGGCCGACGTACCGGACTGGCAGCTGGCCGTGGAGTCGGCCCAGCCGCGCGGGCTGCCCGGCTTCGACGACGGGATCGCGCTGCTCGACCTGCTGGCCGCGCTGCCGGACGAGCGGCGGGAGGCGTTCGTCCTCACCCAGCTGCTCGGACTGCCGTACGCGGAGGCGGCCGAGGTCAGCGACTGCCCGGTGGGCACGGTCCGCTCCCGGGTGGCCCGGGCGCGCGCCTCGCTGGCCGACCTGCTGGACGCTGCCGAGGAACGCACGCCCGTGGCCGCCTGAACGGTGGTACGAATGGGTAATAGTGCTCAATAGTGCGACATGTAAGCCAGGACTGCGTCACGCAGGAGAGCGAGATGAGCGGCCATGGAGGCACTCACCGCGCGGGTCACCGTCGATGAACTCGGCACCGTGACCGGTTGGAACGACGGTGCCGAGCGGCTTCTCGGCTACCCGGCGGAGGAGATCGTGGGCCGGCCGGCGGCGCTGCTGCTGGCCGAGCGGCCGGTACGGCGCGACGTCCCCCCGTCGGCCGGGCCGCCCCGATGGCACGGCACGCTCGTCCTCCTGCACCGGTCCGGCCACCGCCTGGCGGCCCGGGTCCTGGCCCATCACCGCACGGCGGAGGACGGCAGCCGTGACTGGCTGCTGGTCTCCGCCGTCGCCGGGACCCCGCAGCCCGGCGACGACGCCCTGATGCGGCGGGGCCTGATGCAGTCCCCGTCCTGCGCGACCTCGGTGTACGGCACCGACCTGCGCTGCCGCCGCTCCAGCCGGGCCGCGCAGCGCGCCCTCGGGCTCGCCGATGAGGAGCTGCGCGGGCTGCGGATGACGGACGTGATCCCCACGCCGGTGTCGGAGCAGGTCGAGCGGCGGATGCGGCTGGCCCTGGAGACGGGCGAGCCGCAGTACGTCGAGAACCACGCCCGCGCGCCCGGCGAGGCCCGTGAACACGCCTGGTCGGTCCATCTCTACCGGGTGGAGGACCCGGAGGACGGCCGGGTGCTCGGGGTGGCCGCCACCGGGCACGACGTGACCGAGCAGTACTGGGCCCGCAAGCGCCTCCAGCTGATCGCCGCGGCCAGTTCCCGGATCGGCAGCACCCTCGACGTGACGCGGACGGCGCAGGAGCTGGCGGACGTGGCGGTGCCGGACCTCGCCGACTTCCTCAGCGTGGATCTGCTGACCTCGTTCGAGGAGGGCCAGGAGGAGGCCGTGGCGGCCGGGTCGTCGCTGGCGCTGCGCCGGGTCGCCCACCAGTCCGTGCTGCCGGGCGTCCCCGAGGCGGTCCTCGCGCTGGGCGAGGTCGACGAGTACCCGGAGGGCTCGCCGCCGGTGGAGAGCCTGCGCTCGGGGCGGGGCCTGTACCGCCAGATCTTCCCGGCCGCGCTGCCCGCCTGGGTCGCCGACGACGCGCTGCGCGTCGCCCGGATCCGCGACTTCGGCTTCCACTCCGTGATGGCCGTGCCCCTCTCGGCGCGCGGGACGACCCTGGGAGTGGTCGTCCTCGCCCGGCACCTGCGTCCGGAACCGTTCGAGGAGGACGACCTGGTGCTCGCCGAGGAGCTGGCGGCCCGGGCGGCGGTCTGCATCGACAACGCCCGGCGCTACACCCGCGCCCGGGGCACGGCGGTCACCCTGCAGCGCAGTCTGCTGCCGCAGCGGCTGCCCGAGCAGTCGGCGGTGGAGGTCGCCTCCCGCTATCTGCCGGCCGGCGCGCGGGCCGGGGTTGGCGGTGACTGGTTCGACGTGATCCCGCTGTCCGGGGCGCGGGTGGCGCTGGTCGTCGGGGACGTCGTGGGGCACGGCATCCACGCCTCGGCGACCATGGGGCTGCTGCGGACGGCCGTACGGACCCTCGCCGACATCGATCTTCCGCCCGACGAACTCCTCACCCATCTCGACGATCTGGTGGCCCGGCTGGCAGGCGAGGCGGAGGCCGGGGAGACCGCTGGGGGCGTGGGCGCGACCTGCCTGTACGCCGTCTACGACCCCGTCTCCCGGCGGTGCGCGCTCGCCCGGGCCGGGCATCCGCCGCCCGTGCTGGTCCGCCCGGACGGCGGGGCGGAGCTGCTCGACCTGCCCGCCGGGCCGCCGCTGGGACTGGGCGGACTGCCCTTCGAGTCGGTCGAGTTCGAGCTGCCCGAGGGCAGTGTGCTCGCCCTCTACACCGACGGCCTGCTCGACACCCGCAGCCGCCGGGCCGGCGCCGCCGACGACACCGACGACGGTGTCTCCCGGCTGTGCCGGAGCCTGACCGAGCCCGCCGGGTCGCTGGACGCCCTGTGCGACACCGTCCTCGGCGGGATGCTGCCGCAGCGGCCCGCCGACGACGTGGCGCTGCTCGTCGCCCGTACCCGGGGCCTCGACGCCTCCCGGGTCGCGATCTGGGACGTGGAGCCGGATCCCGCCGCCGTCGCCGAGACCCGCAAGAACGTGATCGCCCGCCTGGAGGCCTGGGGGCTGACCGACGCGGCCTTCGTCACCGAACTGATCGTCAGCGAGCTGGTCACCAACGCCATCCGGCACGCCGAACCGCCGGTCCAGCTCCGGCTGATCCACGACCGCGCCCTCATCTGCGAGGTCTCCGACGCCAGCGGCACCGCCCCGCACATGCGCCGGGCCCGCACCTACGACGAGGGCGGCCGCGGTCTGCTCCTGGTCGCCCAGCTCACCGAACGCTGGGGGACCCGCCCCGGCACGCAGGGCGGGAAGACGATCTGGGCGGAACAGAACCTGTAGAGGCGACTTCCGCGTGGGGATTCCGCATGGGGATTCTGTGCGGGGATCGTGCAAATCCTGTGGCGGTGCGTGGCATGAACCTGATCAACTGACGCCATGGTCGGACTCATCCTCCGCGTCCTCCCCTTCTGGGTGCGCGAACCCCTGCTGATCGTCTTCGGCGTCGTCTTCGCCGGCTTCCTCTTCTACGTCGCCGCGGCCCGCGACGGCGGCTGGGCGGCCGTCGGCATCGGCGCCGCCGTCGTGCTGTTCACCGCCGTGCGGATCCACACCGTCCGCCAGGCCTGGCAGGCCCGCCGGCTGCTCAAGGAGGCGGGCGAAGCGGGAGCGTGACGCCCGCCGCGACCGCCCCGAGCTTGTCCGGGTCGGCCACGTTGATCCGGCCGAGCTCGTCCACGGCCGGACCCGCGGCCGCCGCGAGCGCGGACGCCCGCGCTCCGCCGGTCCACGGCACGGCGTCGGCGCCGCGGACTCCCCGCCGACGAGCTCCACGGCCCCGGGCCGCACCTTCACCACCTCGACGCCCGCCCGGACCCGGACGCCCGGCCGGTCGAGGGCGGCCCGCAGAGACGCCCGCGCCTTCGGGTTCGGCGTGGCGCTCGGCTGCCCCGGCCCAGCAGGACGACCTCCAGGTCCGGGCGGCCCCCGGCGATCTCGGCGGCCGACTCGACGCCGGTGAGCCCGGTGCCGCAGACGGCGACGGTGCCCGTGGTGAGCCGCCGGAGCCGGTCGGTGAAGAACTCGGCGCCCTGGGGGCCGTCGAGGGTGTGGGCGTGCTCGTCGGCGCCGGGCGCGGCCGTCGTGTCGGCGCTGCCGCCGAGGGCGTACACGAGGGTGTCGTACGCGAGGGTCCGGTCGTCGTCGAGCCGTACGGTCCGCGCGGCGGCGTCGACCGCCGTCACCCGGCCCCGCACGAACTGCGCGCCCGTCCCCTCCAGCAGCCCCGGCAGGTAGAGCCCGGCGAGCGGCTGCCCGGTCGCCGTCCGGCGCAGCCGCATCCGCTCGGTGAACCGCTCCTCGGCGGGTGCGATGTGACCCCGCTCACAGCCATACGAGCGACTTTGCATGGTCATGCGTGGTGATGCATACTCTTCCTATGTCCAAGGTCCTCACCTCCCTTCCGGTCGGCGAGCGCGTCGGCATCGCCTTCTCCGGCGGACTCGACACGTCGGTCGCCGTCGCGTGGATGCGCGACAAGGGCGCCGTCCCCTGCACGTACACCGCCGACATCGGCCAGTACGACGAGCCCGACATCGCCTCGGTGCCCGGCCGCGCGCACACCTACGGCGCCGAGATCGCGCGCCTGGTCGACTGCCGCGCGGCGCTGGTCGAGGAGGGCCTGGCGGCGCTCGCCTGCGGCGCGTTCCATATCCGCTCCGGCGGCCGGGCGTACTTCAACACCACCCCGCTCGGCCGCGCGGTCACCGGCACCCTGCTGGTGCGCGCCATGCTCGAGGACGACGTCCAGATCTGGGGCGACGGCTCGACCTTCAAGGGCAACGACATCGAGCGGTTCTACCGCTACGGTCTGCTCGCCAACCCGCACCTGCGGATCTACAAGCCGTGGCTGGACGCCGACTTCGTGACGGAGCTCGGCGGCCGCAAGGAGATGTCCGAGTGGCTCCTCGCCCACGGACTGCCCTACCGGGACAGCACCGAGAAGGCGTACTCCACCGACGCCAACATCTGGGGTGCCACCCACGAGGCGAAGACGCTGGAGCACCTGGACACCGGTGTCGAGACCGTGGAGCCCATCATGGGCGTGCGGTTCTGGGACCCGTCGGTCGAGATCGCCCCCGAGGACGTCACGATCGGCTTCGACCAGGGCCGCCCGGTCACCATCAACGGCAAGGAGTTCGGCTCCGCCGTGGAGCTGGTGATGGAGGCCAACGCCATCGGCGGCCGGCACGGCCTCGGCATGTCCGACCAGATCGAGAACCGGATCATCGAGGCCAAGAGCCGCGGCATCTACGAGGCGCCCGGCATGGCCCTGCTGCACGCCGCGTACGAGCGTCTCGTCAACGCGATCCACAACGAGGACACCGTCGCCCAGTACCACAACGAGGGCCGGCGTCTCGGCCGGCTGATGTACGAGGGCCGCTGGCTGGACCCGCAGGCGCTGATGGTCCGTGAGTCGCTCCAGCGCTGGGTCGGCGCCGCCGTCACCGGCGAGGTCACCCTGCGGCTGCGGCGCGGCGAGGACTACTCGATCCTCGACACCACGGGCCCGGCGTTCAGCTACCACCCGGACAAGCTGTCCATGGAGCGCACCGAGGACTCCGCGTTCGGCCCGGTCGACCGGATCGGCCAGCTCACCATGCGCAACCTCGACATCGCCGACTCCCGCGCCAAGCTGGAGCAGTACGTCGGCCTCGGTCTGCTCGGCGCCACGGCCACCCCGGCGCTCGGCGCGGCCCAGGCCGCCGCGACCGGTCTGATCGGCACCCTCCCCGAGGGCGGCGCCGAGGCGATCGCCTCCCGCGGCGAGGTCTCCGAGGAGGACGCCCTCCTGGACCGCGCGGCGATGGAGTCCGGCACGGACTGATCCGCGACGGACTGATCCGCGGCGGACGGAACGCGGCGGACGGAACGCGGCGGACAGAAGAAGGGCCGGCCGGGTGCGAGACGCGCCCGGCCGGCCCTTCTTCTGTTGCTGTGGGTGTCAGCCGTCCTTGCGGGCCACGCCGCCGTAGAAGCCGATCGGGGGCAGGTCGGGGTCGACGGGCTCGGTGGGGCGCCAGTCCGGGACCAGGACCAGGCCCGGCTCGAGCAGGGTCCAGTCGCGGAAGAACTCCAGGACGCGGGCGTGCTTGCGGGGGTTCATGCTGGCGGTGGCGCTGTTGTAGATCTTCACCGCGTCCGTGCGTCCGCCCTCGTCGAAGAGGTCGACCGTGGCGTGGGACAGGATGAGGTACGACCCGGTGGGCAGCGCGTCGAGCAGGGTCGCCAGGATCGCGTCCGGGTCCTCCGCCTCCGTCACGAAGTGCAGGATCGCCACCAGCATCAGCGCCACGGGCCGGTCGAGGTCGATCACCTTGCGGACGTCGGGGTGGTCGAGGATGGCCCGGGGGTCGCGCAGGTCGGCGAGGACGACGGAGGTGTTCTCGTCGTCGTCGTCCAGCAGGGTCCGTGAATGGGCGCTGACGATCGGGTCGTTGTCGACGTAGGCGATCCGGGTCCCGGGGGCCGCGGCGCGTGCGATCTGGTGCACGTTGGGCTCGGTCGGCAGGCCGGTGCCGATGTCGAGGATCTGCCGGATGCCGCCTTCCTCGACGACGTGCCGCACGGCACGCTGCATGAAGCTCCGGTTGGCCCGCACGGCCGCCCGCACCTCGGGTGCCGCCTTGATGAACTGCTCGGCGGCCTCCTGGTCGACCTCGTAGTTGTCCTTCCCGCCCAGGAAGTAGTCGTACATCCGGGCCGGGTGGGGCTTGCTCGTGTCGATCTTGGGAGAGGTCATGCTGCCTGGCTCCGTCCGAAACCATGGTGAGTAACTGTCAGATCATCATTTTGGCACGGGTGTTGTTGCTCTCGATCAAGTGCTGCCCCCGGCCGGGCGGGGCTCACATGTGGACCGTCGGTGCCGCGTCCGGGTCGTGGGCCGGGGTGCCCCGGCGGTAGAGGAGGGCGCTGATGAGCACGCCGGCGGCGAAGAAGGCGGCCGACCACCAGTAGGCGGTGGAGTAGGCCTCCAGGCCGGCCTGGGCGAGGACGGTGGGGTCCTTGGGGTCGCGGCCCGAGAGGTAGTCGGCGGCGGCGCTGGTGGAGAGGGTGTTGAGGAGGGCGGTGCCGAGGGAGCCGCCGACCTGCTGCATGGTGTTGACGGCGGCGGAGGCGACACCGGAGTCCTCGGCGCGCACCCCGTCCGTGGCCAGGGCCATCGCCGGGGCCATGATCAGGCCGAAGCCGAGGCCCGCGACGACGAGCGGCGGCAGGATGTCGGTGACGTAGCCGCTGGCGAGGTCGAGACCGGTCAGCCAGACCATGGCCGCGGCGGCCAGGCCCATGCCCAGCGGCACGACCGGCTTGGGGCCGATGCGGGGGATCAGCAGGGTCGAGGCCAGCGTGGAGGCGAGCATGAGGCCGCCGACCATGGGCAGGAAGGCCAGCCCGGTCTCGACGGGGGTGTAGCCGAGGCTCTGCTGCAGGTAGTAGGTGAGGAAGAGGAAGACGCCGAACATGCCGGCGCCGATGATCAGCACCGAGAGGAAGGACGCGCCCCGGTTGCGGTCGAGCAGGACGCGCAGCGGCAGCAGGGGGTGCGCGGAGCGGGTCTGCCACCAGGTGAACGCGGCGAGCAGGACCCCTCCGCCGACCAGGAAGCCCCAGGTGGCCGGGGAGCCCCAGTCATGGGTCTCGGCGTTGGAGAAGCCGTAGACCAGGCAGAACAGTCCGCTGGAGACGAGCAGGGCGCCCGGGACGTCGATGGTGGCGGACCGGTCGCGGGTGGCGCGCTGGAGCAGCAGGGCACCGCCGACGAAGGCGACGGCCGCGAAGACGAGGTTGACGTACAGGGTCCAGCGCCAGTCGAGGTGTTCGGTGAGTACGCCGCCGAGCAGCAGGCCCACGGCGCCGCCCGCGCCGGCGATGGCGCCGTACACGCCGAAGGCCTTCGCGCGTTCCCTGGCGTCGGTGAAGGTCGTGGTGAGCAGCGACAGGGCGGCCGGGGCGAGCAGCGCGCCGAACAGGCCCTGGACGGCGCGGGCGACGATGAGCATCTCGAAGCCGTTCGCGGCCCCGCCGAGGGCGGAGGCGCCGGCGAAGCCGACCAGGCCGACCAGGAAGGTCGTCTTGCGGCCGAAGAGGTCGGCTATGCGGCCGCCGAGCAGGAGCAGGCTGCCGAAGGCGAGCGCGTAGGCGGTGACCACCCACTGCCGGTCCCCGTCCGAGAAGCCGAGGTCCCGCTGGGCGGAGGGAAGGGCGATGTTCACGATCGTGCCGTCCAGCACGACCATCAGCTGGGCCAGGCCGATGACGGCGAGGATCCACCAGCGGTGCCGGTGCGGGGCGTCCGCCGACGGGGCGCCGGCCGACGGGAGTGCGGACACGGTGGCGGTGCCGACGGGGGTGTCGGCGGGGGTTCGGGACATGGCGGGGGCTCCGACGTGAGGAAGAGTTCCCGACGGGTATTCCTGACGGGTGTCAGATTGCTCTGACGACTGTCAGATTAGCCTTCGTCTGACAGGTGTCAAGTAATGTGGGACGAGCGTGGGCCCGGGAGAACCGGGCGGTGAGGAGGGTGACGGTGGGAGCACGAGCCGAATCCGTGCGGAGGCCGGGGCGTCCCGGCGCGGACACGCCCGCGGTGCCCGAGGAGGAGAGCATCCTGCAGCGCGGCCTGGAGGCCTTCGCGGAACTCGGCTACGACCACGCCTCCGCCCGCGAGCTGGCCCGCCGTCTCGGCGTCAGCCACAACTTCATCAACGACCGCTACGGATCCAAGGCGGCCTTCTGGCGGGCGGTCGTCGACCGCGCCCTCGGCGCACAGCTCGCCCGGATGCCCGAGGTGGACCCGGGCGTGGACGACGCGGAGCGGCTGCGGCGGATCATCGCCGGCTTCTACCGCAGCGCGGCGGACGCTCCGCTGGTCGGCCGGATCTTCGTGGAGGAACTCGCCCGCGACAGCGAGCGGCTCGACCACCTGTACGAGCGGTACATCGCGCCCACCCTGCGGACCCTGACCCCCAGCATCGAGCGGCTCGTCGCCGCCGGCCGGATGGCGCCCGTCCCGATGGACGTCCTGTTCTTCGCGGTCATCCCGCCGGTCTCCGGCATGCTCGAGGTGCCCCTCGCCCGCCGGCTGGGCCGGTCGGAGCCCGCCTCGCCGCAGCAACTCCTCGCCACCGCCGAGATGTTGGCGGAACTCGTGGTCAACGGGCTGCTGGCGCCCCGGGGGACGACGGCGAAGACCCCGTAGTCGAGCCGGTCGTGGCGGGCCGGGGTCCGCCGTGGAAGACCTGGCCCGTGTGCCAGTCACGATGGGCGGCCGCGACCGGACGCGTCCCCGGCTGCGGACCGACCAGCGGACGGCCCGCGAGTGCCGTCACCTGCGCGCGGGCGGTGTCACTGTGGCCCACGAAACGCTGGGAGACGAGGACGCGGTGCCCGTCGTCGACGCCGAGGACGCCCTTGTCGAAGAGCTTGTGATGCAGCGAGCACAGGCACAGCCCGTTGTCGACCTCGTCCGGACCGCCGAAGGCCCACCAGCGCACATGCGCGGCCTCCAGCCCGACCGGCACCGGGCCGATCCTGCCGTCGTAACCGCAGAACGCGCACCGGTACTCGTACGCGGTCAGCACCAGCTCCCGCATCCGCCGGTCCCGCTGCTGCCGCCGCACCGTGGCGAACGGGCGCTCTGCCGGCTGCTCCGGCTCCAGACCGACGGCCTCGCACAGCTCGCCGTGGAGGGACGGCGGGAAGTGCAGGTCGAGGAGCGAGCGGGCGAGCCTGCCGAGCAGCTCCGGCTCCCGCCGCAGCGCCACCCTCAGCTCCGGTACGAGCCGCCCGGTCGCGCCGGACTCCCGCAGCTCCCGCACCCCGGTCCCGGGGCTGCCCGGCCCGCGGTCGGTGCGCACCTCCCACACCCCGTCGCCGACCAGGTGATGGAACGGATAGGCGGGCGTCGTCCGGTGCGGCGGCCCGTACTCCGCCAGCAGCCGCTGCAGATCCTCCTCCACCGCGCTGTACCGCAGCGCGCCCCCGGCGTCCTGCTGGAACCTGCCGAGGGCGTAGAGCAGCAGCAGCGGTTTGTGGGGAGCACGGGTGCCGCTCCTGGTCCACTGCCTCAGCTTCGCGGTGCGCTCGACCCAGTCCATGGCGGGCGATCGTAGCGCCGAAGCCGTGCCGCCCGCCCCGCGGGAATCGTTGAGTCCGGCGGGCGGGACGCTCGTCGTCAGCGGTGGTCCGACGGTCCACTGAGTACCCGCCGTGCGATCCGCCGTACATCCCCGTGCAACGCCGTACAAGGAGGTACGCCCATGACCGTCCAGCACGCACCGGCCGAGGATCTGCGCCTGACCGCCGGAGTCCATGCCGCCGTCCTGGCGCGGGATCCCGCCCAGTCCGAGTTCCACCAGGCCGTACGCGAGGTGCTGGAGTCCCTGGAACCGGTCCTCGCCCGCCGGCCCGAGTACAACCGCCACCGGATCCTCGAGCGGCTGTGCGAGCCGGAGCGCCAGCTCGTCTTCCGTGTCCCGTGGGTGGACGACGAGGGCAGGATCCAGGTCAACCGGGGCTTCCGGGTGGAGTTCAACAGCGCCCTCGGCCCCTACAAGGGCGGTCTGCGCTTCCATCCGTCCGTGAACCTCGGGATCGTGAAGTTCCTCGGCTTCGAGCAGATCTTCAAGAACGCCCTGACGGGTCTGCCCATCGGCGGCGGCAAGGGCGGCGCCGACTTCGACCCCAAGGGCCGCTCCGACGGCGAGATCATGCGGTTCTGCCAGTCGTTCATGACCGAGCTGCACCGCCACCTCGGCGAGCACACCGACGTGCCCGCCGGGGACATCGGGGTCGGCACGCGCGAGATCGGCTATCTCTTCGGCCAGTACAAGCGCATCACCAACCGCTACGAGTCCGGCGTCCTCACCGGCAAGGGCCTCAACTGGGGCGGCTCCCACGTCCGCACCGAGGCCACCGGGTACGGCACCGTCTACTTCGTCTCCGAGATGCTCGCCGCCCGCGGCCAGGACCTCGACGGCCGGCGGGTCGTCGTCTCCGGCTCCGGCAACGTGGCGATCTACGCGGCCCGCAAGGCGTACGAACTCGGCGCGCAGGTCGTCGCGATGTCCGACTCCGGCGGGTACGTGGTCGACGAGGCGGGCCTCGACCTCGACCTGATCAAGGACATCAAGGAGGTCCGCCGGGCCCGGATCAAGGAGTACGCCGAGGCCGTGCCCCGGGCCCGCTACATCGAGGGCGGCTCCGTCTGGGACGTGCCGTGCACGGTCGCGCTGCCCTGCGCCACCCAGAACGAACTCGACGAGAGCGCGGCCCGCACCCTGCTGACCGGGGGAGTGGTGGCGGTGGCCGAGGGCGCGAACATGCCCACGACCCCGGGGGCCGTACGGCTCTTCCAGGAGGCCGGTGTCGCCTTCGGCCCGGGCAAGGCGGTCAACGCCGGCGGGGTCGCCACCTCCGCCCTGGAGATGGCGCAGAACGCCGGCCGCGACTCCTGGACCTTCCAGGACACCGACCGCCGGCTCGCCGCCATCATGGCCACCATCCACACCACCTGCCGTACGACCGCGGAGGAGTACGGCGTCCCCGACAACTACGTCGTCGGCGCCAACATCGCGGGCTTCCTCAAGGTGGCGGACACCATGCTGGACCTCGGGGTGATCTGAGCCCCCACCAGGACCTCTTGGCGGCGACTGCGTTGTCGTAACCGATCGCGCCAAGGGGTCCCCGGTCCCGCCGGTGCGGTTACAGCCCGATCGGGTCGAGGTAGGTGCCCGGGCGGGTGGCGCCGTCCTGCTTGAGGATCTGGCCGCCGAAGGGCCACTTCAGGGTGAAGTGCTTCGTCTCGTTCGGCGGGGTGACCAGGAACTTCGCCGGGACGAACTTCTCCTTCTTCGGCGTCGACTTCGCGACCGGGAGCAGGGTGATGCCGAAGTCCACCGTGTCCCCCTGCTCCAGGGTCATCTTCACGGGCTTCTTGGCGGAGCGCGCCAGCGACCAGGTGCCGTCGGTCTTCTGGGCGCCGACCATGTCGACACCGGCGAAGCCGGACAGGGTGCAGGTGCGCTTGCTCTTGTTGGTGAACCAGATGTACGCCTGGGTCTGCTTCCTGGTCTGCTTCATCTCCGGCTTCGCGTCGTCCCCCATCGCGAAGCCCGCCTTCAGGTCGGCGGTGTGGCAGCGGGCCGGCGCGGCCTTGGCGGAGGCGGCCGAGGCCGGGACGGCGGCAGCGGCCGCACCCGCGACGACGACGGCCGCAAGGGCCACGGCGGTCAGCTTGTTCCTCATGATGGGGTTCCCCTCCCAGACGAAGCGGCGCGAGTGGTCGGTGCGCGCCTGCGCCCCTGAAGATGGGCGATGCCGGGAGGAGGTTGGGTGTGCCGGGCCCCGTTTTTAGATCACAGTCCGGTGGCCGGCCAGATGGCCGCGGCCGCGGCCGCGGCGGCGATGAGCCCGAGGTTGAGAGCGATCCGGCGGTCCTCGCCCGTCAGATGGACGCCGATCGCACCGATCTGCAGGAGGACGAAGCCGAGGGCGGCGGCCGGCGCCAGCGCGGGGGCGAAGCCGGTCAGCGGCGGCAGGACCAGTCCGGCGGCGCCGAGTATCTCGACCGCCCCCAGCGCCCTGACGGCGGGCAGCGGTACGCGGTCGACCCAGGCCATCATCGGCCTGAGCCGGTCACGGCTGCGGATCACCTTCAGCGTGCCCGCGTAGACGTAGAAGAGGGCGAGAAGCCCCGCGACGATTCCGTATGCGATGTTCATCGCTCACGAGTGCACCGCCGCGGCCCCGCCGGTGTCCAAGACCCGTCCCGCCGGGCCGATACCCCGTGGGTATCGTGGCTGCGTGGAGCTACGGACCTTGCGCTACTTCGTGGCGGTCGCCGAGGAACTCCACTTCGGCCGGGCCGCCACCCGACTGCACATGAGCCAGCCCCCGCTGAGCCGGGCGATCCGGCGCCTGGAGGCCGAGGTCGGGGCCCTGCTGTTCGCCCGCTCGCCCGCCGGCGTCACGCTCACCGCGGTGGGCAGGGTGCTGCTCGACGAGGCGCGGGCCCTGCTCGACCACGCCGACCGCGTCCGGGTACGGGTGAGCGCGGCGGCCGGCGTCGCGACCCTCACCGTCGGCATCCTGGGGGACGGCACCGACCCGGGGATGGCCAGGCTCGCCGCCGCCTACCGTCGACGCCACCCCGGTGTCGACATCCGCGTCCGTGACACCGATCTGACCGACCCGACGTGCGGGCTGCGCGCGGGACTGGTCGACGTCGCCCTGACGCGGGCGCCGTTCGACGAGACCGCCCTGACGGTGCGTGCGCTGCGGGCCGACCCGGTCGGCGTGGTCCTGCGCGCCGACGATCCGCTGGCCCGCCGCGACCGGCTGCGGCTGGCCGACCTGAGCGGGCGCCGCTGGTTCCGGTTCCCGCCGGGGACCGATCCCCTCTGGCAGGCGTACTGGAACGGCGGCACCCCGCGCGAGGGCCCGGTGGTGCGCGCCGTCCAGGAATGTGTGCAGGCCGTGCTGTGGAACGGCACGGTCGGTCTGGCCCCGCTCGGGCACGACCTGCCCGCGGAGCTGGCCGTGGTGCCGCTGACCGACATGGCGCCGAGCCGCGTGGTGGCGGTGTGGAACGAAGGGGACGCCAACCCGTTGCTCCGGTCCTTCGTCGAGACCGCGACCGCCGCGTACCGCCAGTCCTAGTAGCCGTAGCGGTTCTTCACGTGCCGCCAGAAGTCCCGCAGCATCCACTGGTCGAACGGGGTGATCTCGGTGGCGCTGCCGGCGTTCATGATGAAGTTGGAGACACCGGTCGGGGTCCAGTCGTAGAAGTCGTCCAGGCCGAAGGTATGGCCGACCTCGTGCAGGTAGATGTGGATGTTCTCCTGGCCGAGGGCCCCCACGAAGTACTCCTGGCCGACGCGCTGGCCCCAGTCGCCGCCGGCGCCGCCCTCAAGGCCCTTGGTGAGCCACAGCGACTCGTCGTAGTGCTCCGCCTCCTTGCCGGGGCACCGGGAGTAGTCGCCGTCCTGGTGGAAGAAGCGTCCGCAGTCGGGCGCGCACTGGGGAGCGCCCGAGTCGTCGAGCACACCGGCGTAGACCTTCACGGAGTCGTCGGACCACTGCAGGGTGGACCGGTTCTTGACCGCCCAGCCGACTACGTCGACCTTCACCTCGGGGTACGGCCAGGCCTGGTAGCCCTTGCCGTCGTCACCCGTCATGGCGCGCATCCACTTGTTGAACTGCGTCTGGAGCGCGGTGTGGATCCTGTCGCGGGTGGTGGCGGTCACCGGGGTGTCGGAGTCCCAGCGGACGCAGTAGTCGAGCGTGCCCTTGGTGGCGACGAGCTGGTCCCAGCCGTAGTTCTTGAAGCCGTACAGGTCGGAGTACGTCGACTCGACGTGGTTCCAGACCTCGTCCAGCGGCTTCGCCAGGCCGGCCGGCGGGTTCCACGCGTCGGTGGCGGCCTGCGGGGTGGGGGAGACCGAGGCGGACGGGGAGGCGGTGGGGGCGGTGCTCGTCGGCGCGTTCGAGGGGGTCGCCGTGGTCGGCGTGGCCGCGGGGCCCGTGGACTCGCTGAACGTTGGCGTCACGCCGGCGGAGGTGCTCGGGGTCGCCGTGCCGACGGTGTCGCACTTCTTCCCGTTCAGCTTGAACGACGTGGGCGCCGGGTTGCTCCCCGACCACGACGCCAGGAAGCCGGTGCTCACCGAACGGCCCGCCGCCAGAGTGCCGTTCGAGGCGGTGTTGGTGACGGTCACCTTCTTCCCGGACTGCTTCCAGACCCCGTTCCAGCCCCGCGAGACCTTCTGGCCCGCGCCGAAGGTGAACGCGATCTTCCAGCTGCTGAGCGGTGTGCTCCTGTTGTTGGTGACGGCGACCGTGCCCCCGAAGCCGTCGCCCCACTGCGAGGTGACCTTGTACGTCACGCTGCACGCGGAGGACGCTCCGCTCGCCAGCATCGGCACCGCGGCCACACCCCCAGCGACCAGGACGCCGGCGACGGCGACGGGGACAGGTCTCAGGAAGCGTCTGCGCAGACGACGGCTGCCGACGGATCGCGAACCCATGGGTGACTCCCGGTGCTGTGAAGGTGAACTGCCCCCCAGTCGCCGCCGACAGCCGTGAGGTTGCCGTGCTTGAGCAAACCCGGAATGAAGTGACGTGTATCACGCCGGAATTGTCTGCGGTGGCGCCGATTAACCGATTGGTGATCCGGATAATCAGCCCCTTTTGGTCACCGGCCGCCACGGGTGTCAATTCGGCTGATTTTCCGGGTCGGTGATCGCGGTTCCGGGAGAGCGCTTTCGGCCTGGTCACGGGTGGGAGACCGGGCCACGGGGGTGGGTGGGGGCGGCTGGATCCGAACGCCCTTGCATGCCGAAAGAGGCTCCTGGCGGTGGCGCACACGTTCGTTGCCCGGTCCGCTCGGCGGTCCCCATAATGGCCGGGCTCGCCGGGGCCGGGCCCGCTCCGGTGAGGGGCAAAAGGATTTGCTGCCGCATATCGGACACTGAATGAGGCCGGGTATGACCAAGCACCGCCAGAAACCGAAACGCCGCAAGACGGCCGCGATATCCGTGGTCGCCGTGGCTGCCGTGGGTATTCCCTCGGTCGCCATGGCCAGTGGTGACGGAACGTCGGGAGGCTGGCGCGTCGTCTCGTTCCCGTGGTGGGGATGGGGTACGTCGCGTCCGGCGGCCGAGGCGACCTCCTCGCCGTCGCCCGTCATATCCGTGACCCCGTCCGCCACCCGTGCCTCCGCCACCGCCACTTTGTCGAGCACCCCGAGCGCCACCCCCTCCGGCGCCACGACGAGCCCGTCCCCGTCGGCGACCGCCGGCCCGACCGGCACACCGACCGCCACCCCGTCCGAGGCGCCGACCTCGGCCGCGCCCACACCGAAGGCCACGAGCTCCGCCGCCGACACGGACTCCGGCCCCACCGATCGCGTACTGGAACTGGTCAACGCCGAACGGAAAAAGGCGGGTTGCTCCGCCCTGACCGAGAACGCCAAGCTCACCAAGGCCGCCCAGGATCACAGCCAGGACATGGCCGACCACCAGAACATGTCGCACACCGGCTCCGACGGCTCGTCCATGAGCGACCGGCTCTCCCGCGTCGGATACGCGTTCAGGTCGGCCGGCGAGAACGTCGCCGCCGGGTACGGCACCCCCGAGAGCGTCATGGACGGCTGGATGAACAGCGCCGGCCACAAGGCCAACATCCTCAACTGCGGCTTCAAGGAGATCGGCGTCGGCCTGGCACAGCCGGGCAACTACTGGACCCAGGACTTCGGGTCCACCGCGTAGCCGGAATCCCCCGCGCCATAGGTCGATTTCCTGTGTGCGAGCGCAATGCGGCCGTGAATTGCCCCTCAGGGAAAGCGAGTCAGTGTGCGGCGGCGGGCAGTTCCACCGTCACGCGGATCCCGCCCTCGGGGCGCGGGGTGAGGGTGAGGGTGCCGTCGTGGGCGTGGGCGATGGTGCTGACGATGGCCAGGCCGAGGCCGACGCCCGCGTGGTCGGTGTGGACGCGCTCGGTGCCACGCCGGAAGGGTTCCGTGAGCGTCGAGGCCACCTCGGGGGTGAGCTTCTCGCCGGTGTTCTCGACGGTGAGCACCACGGTCTCGGGGCGGACGCCGGTGGTGACCCGCACGGTGCCCCGGTCGGGCAGGTTGTGGACGATCGCGTTGTGTACGAGGTTCGTGGTCAGCTGCAGCAGGAGCGCCGGCGATCCGGTCGCGGGGGTGACGTCGCCGTGGGTCTCGAGGGTGACGCCGTGCTTCTCCGCGAGGGGGAGGAGGGTTTCGGCGGCTTCCTCCGCGAGGAGGGACAGATCGACGCGTTCCCGCGTGAAGGACCGCTGCTCGGCGCGGCTGACCAGGAGCAGTGCCTCGGTGAGGTCGATCGCCCGGGTGGTGACGACGTGGAGGCGGTCGATGAGTTCGCCGGTGTCGTGGTGCGGATCGGTGCGGGCCACGTCGAGCATCGCCTTCGAGATCGCCAGCGGGGTGCGCAGCTCGTGCGAGGCGTTGGCGGCGAACCTCCGCTGTTCGGCGACCTGTTCCTCGAGCCGCGCGAGCATCGTGTCGAAGGCGTCGGCGAGTTCGCGGAATTCGTCCCTGCGGCCCGGCAGCCGAATGCGGTGGGAGAGCGATCCGTTCGTGGCCGTGCGCGTGGCGTCGGTGATCCGGGTCAGCGGGGCGAGCATCCGGCCGGCCAGGATCCACCCTCCCACCAGGCCGAACAGCAGCAGGAAGGCCAGGACCGCGGCCGCTCTCGGGGCGAACACGTCCAGCAGGGCGGACCGGACCGGGAAAACACCGTTCGTGCCGTTGTCGTCGTGACTGATGAGCGTCGCCCGGTCGGGGACGTACCGCAGGAGGAACACCCACACCGCCGCGAGCAACAGGGCGCCGGCGAGCATGAGGAATCCGGCGTAACTGAGGGTGAGCCGGAGGCGGACGCTCAGCCCGGGCGCCCTATCCACGGTCACCCTCCTCGCGCCGGGGCTCCGGCGGGGTGTCGATGCGGTAGCCGACGCCCGGCACGGTGGCGATGATCCAGGGTTCGCCGAGCCGTTTGCGCAAGGCCGAGACGGTGATGCGTACGGCATTGGTGAACGGATCGGCGTGCGCGTCCCACGCCCGCTCCAGCAGCTCCTCGGCGCCGACGACACCACCCTCGGCGGCGACGAGGACCTCGAGCACCGCGAACTGCTTCCTGGTCAGCGCGACATAGCGGCCGTCCCGGTAGACCTCTCTGCGGAACGGGTCGAGGCGCAGACCCGCGATCTCCCGCACGGGAGGACGGTTGTGGGCGCGTCTGCGGTCGAGCGCTCGGAGCCTGAGCGCGAGTTCCTGGAGTTCGAAGGGTTTCGTGAGGTAGTCGTCGGCGCCGAGTTCGAACCCGGAGGCCTTGTCGTCGAGACGGTCGGCGGCGGTGAGCATGAGGATCGGCATGCCGCTGCCGGAGGCGACGATGCGTTGCGCGATCTCGTCACCGGACGGTCCGGGAATGTCGCGGTCGAGGACGGCGATGTCGTAGGCGTTCGTGTTCAGCAGTTCCAGAGCGGTGTCGCCGTCGCCCGCGATGTCGGCCGCGATCGCCTCCAGGCGCAGTCCGTCGCGGACGGCTTCCGCCAGAAAGGGTTCGTCCTCGACGATCAGCACACGCATGCCGTCGATGCTACGAGCGGACGCATATCGTCGGCGTATCGAAAACCGCATACGGGCCGGCAACACCACACGGCCTTGACTGGCGGCATGGTCCACACCTCACCGTCGGCACGGACAATGACCCGCCGAATCAGCCGGCTCCTTGTCACCGGCCCTGAACTCGACGCGGCCGGCGTTCCCCGGAAAACAGGAATCCGGAAGCGCGGCCCGGTCCTCAGCACGCTGGCGCTGCTGCTCGGACTGCTCATGATGCTGCACGCGCAGATCCCCAACCGGATCGGCCACCTCGGCAGCCTGGTGGAGACCCTCCTGCCGTGGTTCGGCGTGTTCGTCCCCGTGCTGCTGGCCGGGGCGCTCCGGCGCCGCTCCGCCTCGGCGGTGGCCGCGCTGCTGCTGCCGGTCACGGTGTGGCTGAGCCTCTTCGGCGGGCTGCTCGGCGACAGGTCCCGCCCGGGCGGCGACCTCACCGTGGCCTCCCACAACGTCCGCGCCGACAACCCCGACCCGGCCGGCACCGCCCGCGACCTGGCCGCCTCGGGGGTGGACGTGCTGGCCCTGGAGGAGCTGACGCCGCAGGCCCGGGGCACGTACGAGAAGGGGCTGGCGAAGGCGTACCCGTACCACACGGTGCTCGGCACGGTCGGGCTGTGGAGCAGGCTGCCGCTGTCGGACACCCGGCCGGTCGACATCGGGACGGACGCCGGCCCGCTGGGCGACGCCAAGCCGGCCGACGTCAAGCTGTCCTACAACCGGGCGCTGCGCACCACGGTGGCCACGGACCGGGGGCCGCTGGCCGTGTACGTGGCCCACCTGGGGTCCGTACGTGTGCTTCCCCGGACCGGCTTCTGGACGGACAGCCGGGACCGGGGCACGAAGGCGCTCGGCAAGGCGATCGCCGCCGAGCCGAACAAGCGGGTGGTGCTGCTCGGCGACCTGAACGGCACCCTGGACGACCGCGCCTTCGACGGCCTCACCGCACAACTGCGCTCGGCCCAGGCCGCGGCCGGGGCCGGCTTCGGCTTCACCTGGCCGGCGGGGTTCCCGATGGAACGGATCGACGAGATCCTGGTCCGCGGCGTGACCCCGAAGAGCGCATGGGTACTCCCGGCCACGGGCAGCGACCACCGGCCGGTGGCGGCCCGGGTCAGCTGGTGAAGCGGACGGTGCAGCCGCGCAGCGAGGTGGTGCCGACCTGGGAGTTCGCGCTGTGGCCAGGGCCTGTCCGGACGGCGGGGAGTGAGACCGGACAGGCCCTGGGGATTCGGGGTGCGGGTTGCTACAGCGCGAGCCAGGCGGCCTGGTCCGGGGCCAGTCGGCCGTTCTCGACGGGCTCGCCGGCCAGCAGGACCGAGGTGTGTTCGGGGAGCGGGTACGGCTCCGTCGACAGGTTGACCACGCAGACGAAGCCGGGCTCGCGGCGGAAGGCGAGGACTCCTTCGGGGGCGTCGTCCAGCCAGGTGAGGGTGCCGTCGCCGAGGGCGGGGTGGTCGCGGCGCACACGGAGGGCGGCGCGGTAGAGCTCCAGCATCGAGGTCTCGTCGCCGGTCTGGGCCGCCACGGTGTACGGCGCCCAGTCGGCGGGCTGGGGGAGCCAGGGCGCGGCGGTGGCGTCGGCGGGGCTGAAGCCGTAGGGGGCGGTCTCGCCGGACCAGGGGATCGGGACCCGGCAGCCGTCGCGGCCGCGGTCGGTGTGGCCGGAGCGCTCCCAGACGGGGTCCTGGAGGACGGATTCTGGCAGGTCCTCGACCTCGGGCAGGCCGAGCTCCTCGCCCTGGTAGACGTAGGCGCCGCCGGGGAGGGCGAGGGTGAGCAGGGCGGCGGCGCGGGCGCGGCGGGTGCCGAGGGCGAGGTCGGCGGGGCCCGCGGGGACGTAGGACTCGTTGGCCACCCACTTCTTCGCGGCCCTACGGCCGTAGCGGCTGGCGTGGCGCATGACGTCGTGGTTGGACATGACCCAGGTGGCCGGGGCGCCGACCGTGCCGAGCATCGCGAGGGTGTCGTCGATGACGGCGCGCAGGTCCTTCGCGTCCCAGTCGGTCATGAGGAAGTCGAAGTTGAAGGCGGTGTGCAGGCCGTCGGAGCGGACGTAGGAGGCGAGGCGCTCAGGGGTGTCCGTCCACGCCTCGGCGACGAAGGAGCGGTCGCCGGGGTACTCGTCGGCCAGCCTGCGCCAGGCGCGGTAGATGTCGTGGACCTGGTCACGGTCCCAGAAGGGGTGCACCCCACCGTCTGTCAGGCCGGCCAGGTCGGGCAGTTCGGGGTCCTTGACGAGGCCGTGGGCCACGTCGATGCGGAAGCCGTCCACGCCGCGCTCGAACCAGAACCGCAGGACGGCCTCGAACTCCGCGTGCACGTCCGGGTGCTGCCAGTCGAGGTCCGGCTGCTGGGGCGCGAACAAATGCAGGTACCACTCGCCGTCGGCCACCCGCGTCCAGGCCGGACCGCCGAAGCGGGAGTCCCAGTCGTTGGGCGGCAGGGAGCCGTCGGGGCCGCGACCCGGGCGGAAGATGTAGCGCTCGCGTTCCGGGCTGCCAGGGCCCGCGGCCAGCGCCGCCCGGAACCAGGCGTGTTGGTCGGAGGAGTGGTTGGGGACGATGTCCGGGACGATCCGGATGCCGTGCGCGTGCGCTTCCTCGATGAACTGCTCCGCCTCGGCGACCGTGCCGAACAGCGGGTCGATCTCGCGGTAGTCGGCGACGTCGTAACCGTGGTCGGCCTGCGGGGACTTGTACCAGGGGTTGATCCAGAGGGCGTCCACGCCGAGCGACTTGAGGTACGGCAGCCGGGAGCGGATGCCGGCGATGTCGCCGACGCCGTCGCCGTCGCCGTCGGCGAAGCTGCGGATGTAGACCTGGTAGATGACGGCACTGCGCCACCAGGGGGCGGTGGTGGGGGGCACAGGTGTTGCTCCTTGCTCGTTCATGGGTTTACTTCGCGGCGCCGGCGGTCAGCCCGGCGACGATGCGGCGCTGGAAGAGCAGCACCATGACAACCAGCGGGATGGTCACGAGGACACCGGCGGCCATCTGGCTGCCGAACGGAGTCTCGTACGTCGTGGCGCCGGTGAACTTGGAGATGGCGACCGGCGCGGTCTGCATCTCGGGCTTGTTGGTCATCGTCAGGGCGATGAGGAACTCGTTCCAGGCGGCGATGAAGGTGATGATCGCGGTGGTGAAGATGCCGGGCGCGGCGAGCGGGATGATGACCTTGCGGAACGCCTGGCCACGGGTGCAGCCGTCGATCATCGCCGCGTGCTCCAGCTCGTCCGGCATCTGCCGGAAGAAGGTGGTCAGGTTCCACACCGCCAGCGGCAGCGCGAACGACAGGCTCGGCACGATCATCGACTGGTAGGTGTTGATCCAGCCGATGTCCGTGAACAGCTTCAGCAGCGGGACGACGATCGACACCACCGGGAACATCGAGGTGGCGATGATCAGGGTCAGGATGAACCGCTTGAAGCGGAACTCCAGCCGGGCCATCGCGTACGCCGTGAAGATGGCCAGCAGCAGGGACAGCGCGGTCGTGATCCCGGCGACGATCAGGCTGTTGAGCAGGGCGCGGGGAAAGCCCTGTGAAGTGTCCAGCAGGGCACGGTAGTTCGTGAGCGACACCCTGGCGGGGAAGAGCGAGGTGTCGAAGATGTCCGCGGTGCCGCGCAGGCTGGAGACCAGCATCCAGTAGAAGGGGGCCAGGCAGTAGACCACCACGGCCAGGACACCGACGTACGGCAGCCATCTGCGCCACTGGGCCGAGGAGCTCATGCCGTCACCTCCGTACGACGACGCAGCAGCGGCTTGCGGCGCCCGCTCCCCGAATCGCCCGCGTCACCGACGAGGTCGGCGCCGAGCAGTCGTACGAAGGCGAGCGCGACGAGGAAGACGTAGAGGAAGAGGAGCACCGAGTAGGCGGAGGCCGGTCCGAAGCGGACGTTGGACGCCTCGCTCTGCGCGAGCATGGAGAGGGTTTCCACGGAGTCCTTCTGGGCGCCGACGAGGATGTAGGGCAGGTCGAACATCCGCAGCGCGTCCATGCAGCGGAACAGCATCGCCACCAGCAGGGCGGGCTTCACCAGGGGCAGCGTGATGTGCCAGAACTGGCGTGGCGCGGCGGCGCCGTCGAGGCGGGCGGCCTCGTAGACCTCCTTGCCGATCACCTGGAGGCCGGCCAGGACCAGCAGGCCGATGAACGGGGAGGTCTTCCACACCTCGGCGATGACGACGGCGACCTTGGCGTGGAAGCCCTCGGTGGTCCACAGGACCTGGTGGCCGATGAGGGCGTTGGCGATGCCGTTGCTGTTGAAGATCCAGCGCCACAGCAGGCCCGAGATGGCGGTGGGCACCGCCCAGGGGATGAGGATGCTCGCCCGGATCAGCCCTCGGCCGCTGAACGCCTTGTGCATGATCAGGGCCATGGCCACACCGATCACCGTCTCCAGTCCGACCGTGACGACGGTGAAGAACGTGGTGTTCCAGAAGGCGTTCCAGAACCGGTCTCCGGCGGCGCCGAAGATGTCGGCGTAGTTCTTCAGCCCCACGAACGGCTCGGTGTCGCTGATGAACCCGGTCTTCGGGTCCAGCCCCTTGGTCCCGTACAACGACTGCTGCAGTGCCATGATCGTCGGGTAGAGCACGACGATCGACAGCACCAGCAGGGTCGGGGAGACCAGCAGAGCTGCCACCCGTCCCGAGCCCTCAGCACCGGGTCCCGGTGGGATCTTGGTGTCGGCCATGGCCCCGTTCCTCACTGCGCGCTGGACTTCTGGAGCTCCTGCTGGAGGTCCTTCAGTGCCGCTGCGCTGGTCTTGGCGCCGGTCAGCGCGGCGTACGCCTCCTGCTGGATCGCCGATGACACATCGCCGTACTGCACGACCCGCGGACGCGGCACGGCGTTCAGGATCGACTTCTTGAGGACCGGCAGGTACGGGTACTGCTCGACCAGCGCCTGGTCGTCGTACAGGGCCGCGTACGGAGGGGCGAGGGAGGCGTCCTTGAGGAAGGTGCTCGCGCTGTCCTCGCTCGTGTAGAACTTCATGAAGTCCAGTGCCGTGGCCTTGTTCTTGGCGAAGGAGGACAGGGCCAGGTTGTGACCGCCCAGGCTGGAGGAGCCGGGGCCGTTCAGACCGGGCAGCGGTGCGACCGCGAACTTGCCGGCCACCTCGCTCTTCCCGGCCAGCGAGTACACGTACGGCCAGTTCCGCAGGAAGATCAGTTTGCCGTCCTGGAACGCCTGACGGCCGTCCTCCTCCTGGTAGGTGATGCCTTCCTTGGGGATGGTCCCGTCCTTGACGGAGTCGACGAGGAAGTCCAGGCCCTGCTTCGCCTCGGCCGTGTCGACGTCCGGCTTGCCGTTCGCATCGGTGACGACGCCGCCCGCCGAGTTCACGGCCTCGGAGAAGTTCACCGTCAGGCCCTCGTACTTCTGGAACTGCCCGGCGTAACAGGACATGCCCTTGGCCTCGGACAGCTTCTTCACCTTGGCGCAGGCTGCCTTCATCTCCGCCCATGTCGTCGGCGGCGCGGTGACGCCGGCCTTCTTCAGCAGGTCGGTGCGGTAGTAGAGCACTCCGCCGTCCGAGGCGGCGGGGACCGCGTACAGGCCGCCGCGGTACTTCGCCGTCTCCACGACCGGCTTCAGCATCTCGTCCAGCGGGAACTGCTTCTCGGGCAGCTTGTCGATCCACTGGTGGGCGGCGAACTCCGAGGTCCACACGACGTCGAGGGAGAGGACCGTGTAGGCGTCCGACTTCGTCTCGGCGTTCTGGATCATCTGCTGACGCTGTGAGTCGGCGTCGGTCGGCAGCTGGATGAAGGTGACCTTCTCCTTCGGGTGCAGCTTGTTCCAGCTGTCGATCACCTTCTGGACGACGCCGGAGCTGTCCTTGCCGGCCGCGTAGGTGATGGGGCCACGGCCGGTGAACGACTCGCTCCGGGACTGCCCCGAGGAGCTGTCGCCGCCGGAGGAACCGCAGGCGGTGAGGGTGAGCCCGGCGGCGACGAGCGCGGCCGAGCACTGAAGGGCTCTGGTTCTGGCGTTCACTGTCTCTCCTGGACGTGCGGTACCGGGGTCTCGCTGAGGAGACTGTGCTGTCACGGCATTTTGTTGATCAGAAACGCAGGTCAAAGCCCCGAAGGGCAGCAGCACGGTCACGGCTTCGACTCCGCTGAGACAACGCTTGCAAGGTAGGAGCGCAACACGGTGGAAGTCAATGCGTAACGTCCAGGTAGTACGGAGAGAAATGTAGGGGTGGTGAAGCTTATATGCGGTCATAGTCGCCCATAATCTTCTCCTGTGTGGTCGAGACAGCGCTGTCACGCAGGGTCTGGCGAGGGCGTGAATCTGTGCTAACTTCCGCTCATGCCGCCAGCTCAACGACTGCCCACCATGGCCGATGTCGCCGAACGGGCCGGGGTCTCCCCGTCCACCGTCTCGCGCACCCTGCGCGGCCTGACATCGGTTTCACCGGACGTCCGCGCCCGGGTCGAGGAGGCCGCCCGCGAGCTGAACTTCGCGGTCTCCCGGCATGCCGCGAGCCTGGTCACCGGCAAGACCGGAGTGGTGGCGGTGCTGGTGCCCACGCTGGACGCGTGGTTCATGGGCGCGGCGCTGACACGACTGGGCCCGTTGCTGCGGGAGGGCGGCCTGGAGATGACCGTCTACGTCATCCCCGACCTCGCGGAACGCACCGCGTTCTTCGAACGCCTCCCGGCCCGACGCAACGCCGACGCGCTGCTCGTCTTCTCCTTCGACCTCACCGCCGAGGAGACCGCGCGCCTGGACGACCTCGAAATGCCGGTCATCTACGTCAGCCAGCACGTCGAGGGCCGCCCGAGCGTGTACGTCGACGACGTCGCCGGCGCCGGCAAGGCCACCCGCCACCTGCTCAACCTCGGGCACCGCCGGATCGCCTTCGCGCAGACCATCGGGGCCCGCGGCTTCAGCTTCAGCAGCCGCGACCGGCTGATCGGCTACCGGCAGGCGCTCACCGAGGCGGGCGTCCCCCTGGACGACGACCTGGTCGTCACCCTCCCGCCCCGCGACAGGCGCGGCACCATGGAGGCGGTGGGCCATCTGCTGAGCCTGCGCGAACCCCCCACGGCGATCTTCGCCGACGCCGACGAGCAGGCCGTCTCCGTCATCTGGACCCTGCGCAAGACCGGCATCGAGGTACCCGAGCGGATGTCCGTCGTCGGCTTCGACGACCAGGACGTGGCCGAGTGGTTCGACCTGTCCACCGTGGCCCAGTCACCCTCGGACATCGGCCGCGTCGCCGGCGAACTGGCCCTGAAGCTGATCGACGACCTCGACGACTCCGGGACGGACCGCACACGGCATGTCGTCCTGCCCACGACACTGATCCCCCGAGGGAGCACGGCCCCGCCCCCCGCCCCGCAGGGCGAACCCGTGAGCGGCCCCGCCTCCTGACCGGCCCGGCACATGACGAAGGCGGGGTCCGAAAACCCCGCCCGAGATCAGTGAGGCCCCGGCTCAGGGCCACACCAGGCAGTACGGCTGATGGCCCGCCTCATGCAGCGAATGGGAGGGGCGGGTTGCTGACCTGGGGTTTCTCGGTGGAATGACCCCTCTTGTTGGTCGGCGGGCGGCCGAGCGTGGGAAGCGAGCGTTGGCCGGTAGGTCACCGTTGCAAGAGCCACGTCCGCGTGTGTGAAGGGCATGAAGGGAGCGGTTGTGCTCTCCTCGTCGGCCATGTCGGTGCGGATCTTGCGCAGGATTTTCGACAGGAGCCGTGAGACGTGTATCCGAGAGACGCCGAGCTCGGTGCCGATCCGGGCCCGCTCCGGGGGCATCACGGCATACCGCCCACTGCGGCTGAGCCCCGGACGACGTTCCAGGCGTCCGACCGTCGCAGCTGTTGGCCGGTGGTACCGCGGTACCAGTGACCAGCGGTGATTGTGACCTCCGGGTCCACGGGTCGTGGCGTGGCCGCTCCTAGCCTCGAAAGCAGTGATCCGGCCGGATGTCGGCCCGGGCAGAAGCGGGGAGTGGCACTGTGATCGAAGTTCGTGAGCTGACCAAGCGCTACGGGGACAAAACGGCGGTGGACGACCTGAGTTTCACCGCCCCGCCGGGGCAGGTCACCGGGTTCCTGGGGCCGAACGGGGCGGGCAAGTCCACCACCATGCGGATGATCGTGGGCCTCGACGCGCCGACCAGCGGTACCGCCCTGGTCAACGGTAAGCGCTACACCCAACACCGTGCACCCTTGCAGGAGTTGGGGGTACTGCTGGAGGCGAAGGCGGTGCATCCGGGTCGTAGCGCGTTCAACCACCTGATGGCGCTGGCCTACACGCATGGCGTGCCGAGGCGGCGGGTGGAGGAGGTCATCGGCCTGGCCGGTCTGGACGCCGTGGCGCACAAGCGGGTCGGGGCGTTCTCGCTGGGGATGGGCCAGCGGCTCGGTATCGCCGCCGCGCTTCTCGGCGATCCCGCGGTGGTGATGCTCGACGAGCCGGTCAACGGGCTCGACCCCGAAGGCGTGCGCTGGGTACGGGAGTTGCTGCGCGGACTGGCCGCCGAGAGCCGCACCGTGATGCTGTCGTCGCACCTGATGAGCGAGATGGCGCAGACCGCCGACCGCCTGGTGGTCGTCGGGCGGGGACGGCTGCTGGCCGAGACGACCGTCGACGCGCTGGTGGAGCGGTCGGAGGACAAGGGTGTGCGGGTGGCCACCGGCGAGCCCGCGCGGTTGCGCTCGCTGCTGGCGGCGCCCGGAGTCACCGTGACCTCGACCGGTGCCGAGCGGCTCGTGGTCTCCGGCCTGGACACAAGGCGGATCGGGCAGCTGGCCGCTGAGCACCAGGTGCCGCTGTACGAACTGGTCACCGAGTCGGTGTCCTTGGAAGAGGCGTTCATGAACCTGACGCAGGACGCGGTGGAGTACCACAGCAGCGACGCCGGGAGGGCCGCCTGATGACCGCCGCCGACACCATCACATCCCCTGCAGCCGCCCCGTCGTCGGTGCATCCGGTGTACCGCGTGACCGGTTGGCGGGTGATCCGTTCGGAGTGGGCCAAGTTCTGGTCGCTGCGCTCCAGTTGGGTCACGCTCGGCGTGGCCGTGCTGTTCCTGGTGGCGATCGGGGCGATCGCCGCCGCCGTCTACAGCCCGAGCGGTCCGCTGGGCGGCAAGGACGCGGCATCCGGTGCGGCGCTGACCCTGGCACTGGCCGGCACCAACCTCGCGGCCCTGGCCGTAGGCGCGCTCGGTGTCCTGCTGTCGGCCGGTGAGTACAGCACGGGGATGGTCCGCTCGACGTTCGCCGCCGTGCCGGGCCGGCTGCCCGTGCTGTGGGCGAAGTGCGCGGTCTACGGTCCGATCGCGTTCGTCACGTCCACCGTCGGCGCCCTGGTCTCGTTCCTGCTCGGGAGTGCCGCCCTGCACGGCGAGAAGATCGCGCTGTCCCTCGGGGATGCCGGGGCCTTCCGGTGCCTGGTGGGCGCGGGCCTGTATCTGGGCCTGGTCGGTGTGTACGGCGTGACGGTCGGCCTGTTGGTGCGCAACAACGCCGGGGGCATCGCGATCCTGGCCGGTGCGGTGCTCGTACTGCCCGGTCTGACCGGGCTGCTGCCCAGCTCCTTGGGCGACACCGTCAGCCGGTACCTGCCCAGCAACGCCGGCCAGTCGGTGATGACCCTGCACGAGTCCAGTGACTCTCTCGTCAGCCCGGGAGCGGGTGTGACAGCGCTGATCGTGTGGGCCGTACTGCTGATGGCCGGTGCGGCCTACCGACTGCGCCGCAGTGACGTCTGAGAGGCCGTCCGCGAGGATGGAGCCGATGGATCACACAAGGCGGCCGGACGACTCGGGCCGGGCGGGGACGGCGTCCCGCTTGCCCGGGTCGCCGCCCCGGGCAAGGGCGGCGTCGCCCTCGACCGAGCCGACCCCCGGGCCGAGAACTGTCGGCCCGGGGCCCGAGGCTGTCTGGGCGCACCCCGTCATGCGGGCGCTGCTGGGGATGCTGAGCCGGTTGCGGGCGGTGGACCATAGGCGTCCGTGGCTCCTGGACACCGTCGTGGTGGTCCTGGTCGCCGCCGCCGCTCCGCCGGATCTGCTGGTGCACAGCCCGGGGCATCCGGTGTCGCGCCCGGTGGGGGCCGGCCTGCCCGTCGGAGTGGTGCTCGGCATCGCGGCCGTGCTCGTCGTGCCGCTGTGGTGGCGACGCCGCCAACCCGCCGCGGTCTTCGGCATCTGCCTCGTGGTGTGCCCGGTCATGTGGTCGCTGGGCCTGGGGCCCGCGGCCGCCCTCGTCCTGCTGATCGCTCTGTTCGACCTCGCCCTGCACGCGTCGCCCCGGGCGATCTTCTGGGCGCTGCCGGTGACCGTGGCGGGGTGGGTGCTGATCGTGGTCACCGTGATCCCGGCAGCCAGTCCGGTGGCCTTCCTGGTCCTGTCCACCGGCACCGGCGTCGGGGCCGTCGCCCTGGGGCTGACCTTCCGGATCAGCCGCCTGTACCTGTCCGCACTGCGCGACCGGGCGACACGGCTGGAGATCGAGCGGGACCAACGCGTCCGGCTGACCGCGGCGGCGGAGCGCTCGCGGATCGCCCGCGAGATGCACGACATCGTCGGCCACAACCTGTCGGTCATGGTGAACCTCGCCGACGGCGCCGCCGTGCTCACCACCCGCGACCCCGCACGGACCGACCAGGCACTCCACCTGATCGGCGACACCGGCCGACAGGCCATGGACGAACTGCGTCGCGTGCTGGGGGTGCTGCGCGAGTCCCCGGAATCGGAGGACGACGGCACGCCCCGGTCCCCGCAGCCGGGTGTCCGGGATCTGGAACCCCTGCTCGACCGGGTGCGCGCGGCCGGTCTGCCGGTGGCGTACCGCACCGTCGGCCCGGTCGACGAGCTGGGCCGCGGCGTGCAGCTCGCGGTGTTCCGCGTGGTGCAGGAGGCCCTGACCAACACCCTCAAGCACGTCGGTCCCGGTGCCAGGGCCGATGTCCTGCTCGCCGTCGAGGACAACCGGCTCCGTGTGCGGGTCACCGACACCGGTTCGCTGTCGCGGAAACCGTCCACGGCTCAACGCAAGGACAGCGGGCACGGCCTGGTCGGCATCCGCCAACGGGCCGCGCTCTACGACGGCACCGTCACCATCGGACCGCGCGACGACGACCGGGGCTGGATCGTGGAAGTCCTGTTCGATCCGTCCGCCTCGGCCACCTCAGGAGAGTCCGCGCCATGACCACCGTGTTGATCGCCGATGACCAGCCGCTGCCCCGCATGGGCTTCCGGATGCTGCTCGACGGCACCCCCGGCATGAGCGTCGTCGGTGAGGCCGACAACGGCGCGCAGGCCGTCCGTATGGCGGCCGACCTGCGCCCCGACGTGGTCCTGATGGACGTACGGATGCCCGGTATCGACGGCATCGAGGCGACCCGCCGGATCGTCGCGGCCGGCGCTCGCACCCGCGTGCTCATCCTGACGACCTTCGATCTCGACGAGTACGCCTACGCCGGCCTGCGTGCCGGGGCCAGTGGCTTCCTGCTCAAGGACGTCAGGCCGGCGGAACTCCTCGCAGGCATCCAGGCGGTCGCGACCGGCGACGCCGTCGTGTCACCCCGGTTGACCCGCCGCCTGCTCGACGCGCACGCCCACCACTTCCTGGCACCCGACGCCCAGCGCCACACGGACGCGCGGCTGACCGCGCTCAGTGAACGCGAGCTCGAGGTACTCGTGGCGATCGGCATGGGGTGGACGAACGCCGAGATCGCCGAACGTCTCGTGCTGACCGAGTCCACCGTGAAGAAGCACGTCGGCCGGGTCATGGCCAAGGTCGGCGCCCGCGACCGTATCCAGGCGGTCATCGTCGCCTACGACGCGGGACTGGTCACTCCCCGCCCCTGACACTTCTGTCGGTCGCATTCTGCCGGTCGTATGACGATGTTCCGCCGAGGCGCCTCGGCGGAACATCGTCATGGGTAGGACCGCCGTCAGTTCGAGCCCTTCGAGGCGGTGCGCTTCTTGTACAGCTTCAGCGGCACGCGGCTGATGTTGGAGTCGAGGGAGGAGTTGTTCCGCCCGTCGGCCCAGGTGACGTACGCATACCCCCCGGCGAGGGTGATGCCCGACCAGCGGTCACCGGGAGGGCCCATCTCGCCGACCGGCTCGGTCACGTGGTTGACCTGCACCGGGGTGCTGAACGAGCGTCCGTGGTCGAATGAGACGACCGAGAACGCGTCGCCCGTGGTGGTCCGCCACATGACACCCAGGTCACCGTTGGTGCCGAAGTCGATCGCCGGTCGCTGGGCGTTCGGGGTGGCGATCGTCGTCGGCCCGTTCCAGGTCTTGCCGGCGTCCGGAGTGACATAGACGTCCAGGGTGTTGGAGTCCCGCGGCACCATGACGGCGAACCGCCCGCGGTGGGAGGGATCGGCAGCCACCCACGGGACGGGGTCGGCGGCTGCGCCCAGCCCCGGCGTCGGCACCAGGGACCCGGTGCCCGCCGGAACAGGGGTTCCCTGGCCGTCCTTGACGGTGGTGTTCGTCCATGTCTTGCCGTCGTCGCGGCTGACGTGGAAGTTCACCGGCTTGCCCGCCTCCTGGGAGGCGGACACGAGGATCCCGCCGTACACGGCGATCTCACGACCCGGATAGCCGCACACGAGCGGGATGCCCGGCGCCACCTCGATGCATGGCATCGGGCCCGGGATCACCCGCGAGTCACTGCTGAAGGTCTTGCCGCCGTCAGCGCTGACGGAGACCGCGCTCGGGTACTCCCAGGCCGCTCCCGCCACCGCGTAGACCTTGCCGGTCGCGGCGTCCACCCGCATCTTCGGGGCACCGCCGAGGAGAAGCGGCGTGGACACGGGGTCGGTCCAGGTCTTGCCTCCGTCCGTCGACTTCGCGACCTGGTTGTGGTTCACCAGGTTCGCGTCCAGGCCGGAGCTGACCTGGTTGTTGTCCACGTACGCGGTGCCCTTCGCGTCGAACTGCACGCTCGGCTCACCGCACTTGGGCGCCGCGTCACCCAGCGGCCACGCCACCCGCGTCCAGGTGTCGCCCCTGTCGTTCGAGTAGGCCAGGAAACACCCGCCGTCGACGGGCTCCAGGCCCGGTGACGGCGGGAAGATCGTCGAGACGAAGACGAGGTTCTTCGGGTTTCTCGGGTTGACGGCGACCGTCGGCTGGCCCTCTTTGGTGGCCGGCATGTTGGTGACGTCGACTTCGTGAATGGCCGCGTCGCCCGTGTTCTTCGGCGCCGCCATAGCGGCGGGTGAACCACACAGCAGGGCCAGTGCGGAGAGCGCCGCCGCACTTAATGTCGTTGACGAACTTCTGAACAGCACCATGTAGTCCTTCATGTTCGCGTCCGTAGACTAGAATTCTTTTATGCTCTGGGGTGCAGGACCGAAAAGGGTCGCCCTGTGCCGGTCTGCCGGATATCCGCACGTCGGTCGTGATACGGCTCCTGCTTTCGGATCCCTGGGCACAGCGCTGTGCTGACTCCGGGGTCCCGGCTGCACGCCCGGAGCCAATCGGCCAATTCCGTTGCCAATTAGCGAGCCCGATTGCGCCGGACGGGGAATCGGCTTCACTTTGGTGCTCTATATCCAGCCCGCTCAGGTTAGATGGGCGCGCCGCCGCGCCCGTGGGACCATGGGAGACAATCGGCGCGACGGAGTGGTACCGCAGTACCAATCCTCCGAGTGAATCCCTCATTTGCGGGCAACTTCGTCGAAGCCGATGTTTGGGATCAATTCTGCGGTGGCCGCGAATGGGGTGAGCACGAGCGGACGGGATGCAGGGCTGTGTGTGAGCAGGGCGACTGGAGTGGCGCGGCCGGGTGCCAGTCATCCGGTTCGTGACGCCGGTCGCCGTGTACACGCGCCGGACTTGGTCCCGAACCTGCCTCAAGGCGAGCCGGTCGAGGGGCGGTTCCACGTGAAGGGCGGCAGGACCCGACGACCTGGGTGGCGGTGCTCACCCTCCACGGTGCAACCGTCGGCCGGGACGCTGAGCGAGCAGGCCGTCTCCTCAGTGCCTCTGGGCCCGCCGGAATCGGATGTTTCCCGGTGCTGCGCCTGTTCGTCTTCGCCGACGGCCGGAACCGAACCGCGGTGCGGCCGAACAGTCCGGCGCGCGTTCAGGAGAGGGGCGGGACGGTGCCGGTGTCCATCCCGGTGCCGAAGCGTACGAGGGACGTGCCGGCGGTGAGGGGGACGGCGGACAGCACTACGCCAGGCAGGCCGAACGCCTCGATCGGTGTCATCCGGCGCAGCGTGAGGGAGACGACGACGGTGTCGACCGTCCGGGGGCGACTCTCGGTGCAGGACTGTCGGGCGTCCTCGGTGAGAACAGGCCACCGGTGTACTCACTCGGTGTAGCCCTCGATCGCGTGCTTGGAGGCGGCGTTGGCGGCCATGCAGGGCTGAGGCAGGAACCCGAGTACGGACGGAGATGTTGATGACGCGATGATCGGCCGACACGGGGGTCGGTTTTCCAGGCGCTGCTGAGGCTTGAACTCGGAAGACGGCGGGATTCTTCTCCGATGAGCCCCCCGGCAGTGCGCCCTAGGATCCAGGTCCGGTACGTGCGGGCTGGAGCAGAGCGATCTCGATCGCGAGGGCGCCGAGAGCTTCCTTCTCGGGTGGGTAGATGGCGCGGATGTTGGCCAGTTGCCGGTCGCGGGTGGCGGTCGGGTCGACGTTGGCCGCCCCCTCACCGTTGAGCAGGGCCGCGAAGTCGGCGTACTCAGTGACCTGGACGATTCTGACCTCGCACGCCTCGTCGGTGCCCTTGATGCGGAACCGGATGGTGTCGCCGGCTGCGAGGTCGGCGAGGTGCGGGTACTTCACGCGCACCTCGATGGTCTTGGTGCCGGCGGCGACGAGGTCGAAGTACTGCTGGTAGAGGTTGAGTTCGCGGACACGAGCGTGGGTCTCGGTCATTGGGCGGGAACGCTCCTGGGGGCTGGTGAGGTGATCAGGCGGCCGATCTCGGCTGCGGAGTACGAGCGGAAGAAGTGGCGGGGGTCGGACAGCAGGGTCGCTGTCAGGGCCAGCAGCTGCTCGGCGTACTCGGGGATGCTGCCGGGCCACTGCCGGGTGTCGAGCATCCAGTCCGCCGCGCCCGTCGGCAAGGTGGCGTGTCCTTCGCGGATCAAGGACTTGGAGAGTTTCGCGCCGGTGTCGGTGACGACCTGGGGGCAGAACCGGCGGGCGGGGAGCTGGGATCGGGTGAGGCCGACGGCTTGCAGGGCCTCGTCGATGAGGAGCGAGCCGAAGATCCAGTCGCCGCCCTTGACCATGACCTGCAGGGTGCCGCCCTCTCGTGGGTTGGTCAGAGCGAGTTCCTTGACCAGGTTGCGGTACAGGGTGGCCAGATCAAGGTAGGCGCCAGCGGTGGGCGTGATGGCGGTCTGGTGGGCGCCGTGGTGCAGGCAGATGGCGGCGACGGTGGCGGTGTCGCGGTCGGTGAGTGCACGCGGGTGCGTTCGGCGTGTTTCTCGGCCCACCCGCAGCCGGGTTGCGGGCAGGGGATGCGTAGGTGCGGGGTGCCGGTGGAGGGGGCGAGCCACCAGCGGGCGGCGTCGAGGCGGGGAAGGAGCCGCAGCCAGGTGCGGCGGAAGTGCTCGTCGGCCTGCTGTCGGCTGTAGGTCTCGACGTGGTACGGGATGCCCAGGCGCCGGGACAGGGTGGTGAACAGGGGCTGGTAGAGGGCGTCGACGAGGCCGGTCAGGCACTGTTCCTCGATGGCCTGGGCGTAGGCGCGCTGCCCCACGTCGTCACGGCCGGCGTGATACCTCCCCACGAGCGCTGCGCGCCCGGCCTCCAGGGGGCGCTCTCCGAGTACCTCGGCCACTCGGACCCGGGCTTCACGCTGCGGACGTACACGCACCTGCTGTCATCCAGTGAGACCCGCACCCGCAAGGCGATCGATGATGCCTTCACGGAACCGGAGACCCGGGAGACCGGCGAGGCCGAGGGCACATCAGTGCCCGCAGAAAACCAATGTGCCCTCAATGCGCCCTGGCCGCCTGACGGCGCCTCTCGACACATGACGAGGGCGGGGTCGGAAACCCCGCCCAAAAACCACCGAAACCCCGGCTCAGGGCCACACCAGGCAATACGGCTGATGCCCCGCCTCATGCAGCCGGTGGCTGAAGTCCTGCCACTCGTGCAGCAGCTGGTACACGTTGAACGCGTCCCGTGGGCCGCCCCGGTCCGGGACCGTGGACCAGATGAAGGCCGCCGCGCCGACCGCTTCCTCGCCTATGTCGCGCAGGGGGTCGACCACCGTCATGGGGAGCTTCACGACCGCGTAGTCGGGGTGGAGGACGACCAGCTCGAGCGGGGGCACCTTGTGCAGGGGGACGCCTTCGATGCCCGTGAGGACCATCGCGGCCATCGTCTCCGGCTTGATCTTGGTGAACATGCCGTTCATGCCGAGCTCGTCGCCGCCGAGTTCCTCGGGGCGCATCGAGATCGGGACACGGGCCGCGGTCGCACCGTCCGGCGCGCCGAAGTACTTGTACGTCACCCCCACCCGACCACCATTCCTGCTCCCCGCCCGGAGGCGATCGACCCGCCGGTCGACTCGCCGGTCGCCCTGCTCGGGTTCATTCGGTCCACCCTGGTTCACACCGGGGCCCTGACGTGCTTCGTTCCGTCCCTCGTCGGCTTCCTCCGCGTCGCGCCGGTGCCTTCCCCGATGGGCACGTCGAGGACCCAGGTCATCAGTCCCCTCGCCCAGTCCGCCACCGCGATGCATATCTCCACCCGACTGCTTTTCTAGGACGCGTGGCCCCGGCCGCGCAACCCGATCATCGTGTCAGTGACCTCCCCCACGGCCGCACGCCGAAACGTGCGTTGAAACACCTGTCCGCAGGATCTTCGCAGCCCCTCGACACACGGTCGTTGTGAGCTACGTCTATCAGCCTCAGTCCGTCTCATATCAGGATCGGTCCGTCTCAGTTTCTCAGATGACGGCCGGTGGGGGAGGGCCACTGGCTTCCCGCCCCGCGGTCCCGCACGCCCACTGGCCTACCCTGGGGAGTCAATGGCAACCGGAGTCCAGCACGTCGGAGAAGGTCGGAGAAGCCGCAGGTCATGAGCGAACTGCCCTATTCATACGATGCGCCCGTCTCGCAGGCGCTGTTCGACCGAGCGGCCGCCGTCACCCCGGGCGGGGTGAACTCGCCGGTCCGCGCCTTCCGCGCCGTGGGCGGAACGCCCCGCTTCATGGTGTCCGGTCAGGGTGCGTATCTGACCGATGCCGACGGGCGGGAGTACGTCGACCTCGTCTGCTCCTGGGGGCCCATGATCCTCGGGCACTCCCACCCCGAGGTGATCGCCGCCGTGCGGGAGGCCGTCTCGCGCGGCACCTCCTTCGGTACGCCCGGTGAGGGCGAGGTCGCCCTCGGCGAGGAGATGGTCGACCGGATCGAGCCGCTGGAGCAGGTACGGCTCGTCAGCAGCGGGACCGAGGCCACCATGTCGGCCATCCGGCTGGCCCGCGGCTTCACCCGGCGGACCAAGGTGATCAAGTTCGCCGGCTGCTACCACGGGCACGTCGACTCGCTGCTCGCCGCCGCCGGGTCCGGGGTCGCCACCTTCGCCCTGCCCGACACCCCCGGCGTCACCGGCGCCCAGGCCGGCGACACCATCGTGCTGCCGTACAACGACCTGGAGGCCGTGCAGGAGGCCTTCCACCGGCACCCCGGTGAGATCGCCTGCGTGATCACCGAGGCCTCCCCGGGCAACATGGGCGTCGTCCCGCCGCTGCCCGGCTTCAACCAGGGACTCAAGGACGCCTGCCGGGCCAACGGCGCGCTCTTCATCTCCGACGAGGTGATGACCGGGTTCCGGACCAGCCGCGCCGGGTGGTACGGGATCGACGGGGTCAGGCCCGATCTCATGACCTTCGGGAAGGTGATGGGCGGGGGGTTCCCCGCCGCCGCCTTCGGGGGGCGCGCCGACGTCATGGCGCACCTCGCGCCCGCCGGGCCCGTCTACCAGGCCGGCACCCTCTCCGGGAACCCGGTCGCCACCGCCGCCGGTCTCGCCCAGCTCCGCCTCCTCGACGACGCGGCGTACGCCAAGGTCGACGCCGCCTCCGAGCAGATCCGGACGCTGGTCTCCGGGGCGCTCACCAAGGAGGGCGTCGCGCACACGCTGCAGAGCGCCTCCAACATGTTCTCGGTGTTCTTCACCGACCGGCCGGTGCGCAACTACGAGGACGCCAAGGCGCAGGAGTCCTTCCGGTTCACCGCCTTCTTCCACTCGCTGCTGGCGAACGGCGTCTATCTGCCGCCGTCGTCCTTCGAGTCCTGGTTCGTTTCCACGGCCCACGACGACCGGGCCATCCAGTGGATCGCCGACGCCCTCCCGGCGGCGGCCCGAGCGGCTGCGGAGGCCACAGCAGCATGACCACCGAGCAGAACCGGAACAACGGCGACCTCACCGTCGTCCACCTGATGCGGCACGGCGAGGTCGCCAACCCGGACGGGATCCTCTACGGCCGGCTCGCCGGCTACCACCTCTCCGAGCTGGGCCGGCAGATGGCCGACCGGGTCGCCGAGCATCTCGCCTCCCGGGACGTCCGGTACGTCGTCGCGTCCCCGCTGGAGCGGGCGCAGGAGACGGCGACCCCGATCGCCAAGGCGCACGGGCTCGACCTCGCCACCGACGAGCGGCTCATCGAGGCCGACAACGTCTTCCAGGGCAAGACCTTCGGGGTCGGCGACGGCGCGCTGAAGAAGCCCGAGAACTGGAAGCACCTCGTCAACCCCTTCAAGCCGTCCTGGGGCGAGCCGTACGTCGACCAGGTCGTCCGGATGAAGGGGGCGCTGGACGCGGCGAAGGACGCGGCGCGCGGCCATGAGGCGGTGCTGGTCAGCCATCAGCTGCCGATCTGGATCGTGCGGTCCTATGTCGAGCGGCGCCGGCTGTGGCACGACCCGCGCAAGCGGCAGTGCACGCTCGCCTCGCTGACGACCTTCACCTACCGCGGCGACCGGATCGTCTCCGTCGGTTACGCCGAGCCCGCCATCGACCTCGTACCGGCCCATCTGCGGGCCGGCGCCAAGCCGGCGAAGGGGGCGGCGCCGGGGCAGGGCAAGGCCTTCGGCGCGTAGTTCCGGCGCGCAACGCATTTCGGCCGTGCCTGGGTGCTTCCTGAGTGTCGACTGTTACCGAATCCGGACGTATGAGCGGAACCCGCTCGTTCGTCGTGTCCTCTGAATGGGTGACCACCAGAGGACGCGACGAACGGGAATGCCATGCGCGCCATCACCCGAAGGGGAGCACTCGGACTCGGTGCCGGTGCCGCCGCCGCTGCCGGACTCGTCGGATGCGGGAGTCTGACCCGTACCGAGCCCTCCCCCGCGGGCGGCTCCGGGAAGGGCGGTGCCGGCAAGAAGGGCTCGCCCAAGCCGACCGCCACCGCCAAGCCCATCGGGGACGGTTCCACGGCCTTCACCGGCAAGCAGTCGCACCAGCCCGTCAAGCCCGTGCCGCTGGAGCCGGGCCAGGAGCCGCCGCAGTTCGTCATCTTCTCCTGGGACGGCGCCGGCGAGGTCGGCAACGGTCTGTTCCCGCGCTTCCTGGACCTCGCCAAGGAGCACGGCGCGTCCATGACCTTCTTCCTCTCCGGGCTGTATCTGCTGCCCGAGTCGAAGAAGCGGCTCTACGACCCTCCGAACAACCCCGTCGGCGCCTCCGACATCGGCTACCTCACCGACGAGCACGTCAAGATGACGCTCACCAACGTCCGCCGGGCCTGGCTCGAGGGGCACGAGATAGGCACCCACTTCAACGGGCACTTCTGCGGCGGCTCCGGCTCGGTCGGCAACTGGACGCCCGCGCAGTGGCGCAGCGAGATCGACCAGGCGAAGAAGTTCGTGAAGGAGTGGCGGACCAACACCGGCTGGACCGATCTGGCCGCGCTGCCCTTCGACTACGACAAGGAACTCGTCGGCGGCCGCACGCCCTGCCTCCTCGGCCAGGACAACCTGCTGCCCACCGCCAAGGCGCTCGGCTGGCGCTACGACGCCTCCTCGCCGGGCGGGCGTCAGGTGTGGCCGCAGAAGAAGCAGGGGCTGTGGGATCTGCCGTTGCAGCAGATACCTTTCCCCGGCCACAGTTTCGAGGTCCTCTCGATGGACTACAACATGCTCGCCAACCAGTCGGTCAACTCGACCAACGCGCCCAGCTACAACTACCCGGGCTGGCGCAAGCAGTCCGCGCAGGCGTACATCCAGGGATTCCAGCGGGCATACGAGACGAACCGGGCCCCCTTCTTCGTCGGCAACCACTTCGAGCACTGGAACGGCGGCATCTACATGGACGCCGTCGAGGAGGCGTTCAAGCACATCGCCGCAGAGAAGGAGAGCGGCGCCGACGTCAGGCTCGTCTCCTTCCGGCAGTTCGTGGACTGGATCGACGTACAGAAGCCGGAGGTGCTCGACAAGCTGCGCACCCTGGACGTCGGCCAGCAGCCGGCCGGGGGCTGGAAGGAGTTCATGAAGGACACCGCGAGCTCCCCCAGCCCCACCGGAACCGCCGCCTGAAATGCGGTTTTCCGCCCGCAAGGGGGGTGCGCAAGATCCCCGGAACGGGCATGCGAAACTTTTCACATGAGTGCCAGCCGCACCCCTCTGTCCCTCGCCGTCGCCGCCGCCGCGACCCTGCTGCTGTCCGCCTGCACCGCCGGCGGGGTCTCCGGCGGTGGCGGTGACACCAAATTCATCATGGGCAAGGACGGCATCTCCACCGTCGCGCAGGGCAAGCGCGACGCGGCCCCGGACCTGTCCGGCAAGACCATCGACGACCAGCAGCTCGCGCTCTCCTCGTACAAGGGCAAGGTCGTCGTCCTGAACGTGTGGGGATCCTGGTGCGCGCCCTGCCGCGCCGAGGCCCCCAACTTCCAGAAGGTCTCCGAGGACCTGGCGGCGAAGGGCGTGCAGTTCGTCGGCATCAACGTCGCCGACCCCAAGGTCCAGAGCGCCCGCGCCTTCGAGAAGGGCTTCGGCGTCACCTACCCCAGCCTGTACGACCCGAGCAGCAAGCTGATGCTCCGCTTCAAGAAGGGCACGCTCAACCCGCAGGCCATCCCCTCCACGCTGGTCATCGACCGCGACGGGAAGATCGCCGCGCGCTCGCTGGCCGCGCTCAGCGAGGACCGGCTGCGCAAGATGATCGCCCCGGTCCTCGCGGAGAAGTGACGTGAGCGCGCTCACCACCCTCGCCGAGGTGACCGGCCCCAACCAGACGGTCCTGAGCGGCGCCCTCATCCTCGCCCTGCCCATCGCCCTGCTCGGCGGCCTCGTCTCCTTCTTCTCGCCCTGCGTCCTGCCGCTCGTCCCCGGCTACCTCTCCTATGTCACCGGAGTGACCGGCACGGACCTGGCCGAGGCCAAGCGCGGGCGGATGGTCGCCGGCGCCTCCCTGTTCGTCCTCGGCTTCACCGCCGTGTTCGTCTCCAGCGGCGCCCTGTTCGGCTACTTCGGCCAGACGCTCCAGGAGAACCAGGGCGTCCTGTCCAAGGTGCTGGGCGTCCTCATGATCTTCATGGGCGTCTTCTTCATGGGCCTGATGCCCTGGATGACCGCGCGGGAGTTCCGCTTCCACAAGAAGCCCGCCACCGGACTCGTCGGCGCCCCGCTGCTCGGCGCGCTGTTCGGCATCGGCTGGACCCCGTGCATCGGCCCCACCCTCGCCTCCGTGATCGCCCTCTCCTCGAATCAGGGGAGCGCGGGCCGCGGTGCCATACTGACCGTCGCCTACTGCGTCGGCCTCGGCGTGCCGTTCGTGCTGGCCGCGGTCGCCTTCCGCAAGGCGCTCGGCGCCTTCGGCTGGGTCAAGCGCCACTACGTCTGGGTGCTGCGGGCCGGCGGCACGATGATGATCGTGACCGGGCTGCTGCTGCTGACCGGGGCGTGGGACCGAATCGTGCAGGACATGCAGTCCTGGTCCGCCGGCTTCACTGTGGGGATCTGATCCATGAGCAAGACCACGACCAGCGACGAGACGGCGGCCTCCCCCGAGGAAGCGGCCTCCCCTGAAGAAGGGGATCTCGGTGCCGCCGGCTCCCAGCTGTCCACCGCCCCCGCCGAGACCCTGGCGAGCGTGCCCGGCCTCGGCGTCATCGGCTGGGCCCGCTGGTTCTGGCGCCAGCTGACCTCCATGCGGGTCGCCCTGCTGCTCCTGCTGCTGGTGGCGCTGGGCGCGATCCCCGGCTCACTGATCCCGCAGACCGGCCAGGACGCCACGAAGGTCGCCGACTTCGAGAAGGCCCACCCGACCCTCGCGCCGGTCTACGAGAAGCTCGGCCTCTTCCACGTCTACAGCTCGGTGTGGTTCTCGGCCGTCTACATCCTGCTGTTCGTCTCCCTCATCGGCTGCATCGTGCCCCGCACCTGGCAGTTCGTCGGGCAGCTGCGCAGCCGCCCGCCGGGCGCCCCCAAGCGGCTGACCCGGCTGCCGGCGTACACCACCTGGCGGACGACGGCCGATCCGGAGCAGGTCCGCGAGGCCGCACTCGCCCTGCTGAAGAAGCGCCGCTTCCGCGCGCACCTCGTGGGGGACGCGGTCTCCGCCGAGAAGGGCTACCTCCGTGAGGTCGGCAACCTCGCCTTCCACATCGCGCTCATCGTGATGCTGGTGTCCTTCGCCTGGGGCCAGCTCTTCAAGTCCGAGGGCAACAAACTCCTCGTCGAGGGCGGCAGCGGCTTCTCCAACACCCTGATCGCCTACGACGACTTCAAGTCCGGCAACCTCTTCGGCGTGGACGACCTGAACCCGTTCAGCTTCGCCCTGGACAAGTTCGACGGCACGTACGAGACGACCGGCCCCAACAAGGGCACCGCCCGCACCTTCCAGGCGGCGGTCACCTACAGCGTCGGCGCGTACGGCAAGGACAAGCAGGACCTGATCAAGGTCAACCACCCGCTGGAGATCGACGACTCGAAGATCTACCTCACCGCCCACGGCTACGCTCCGGTGATCACGGTCCGGGACGGCAAGGGCGAGGTCGTCTTCCACGACGCCGTCCCGCTGCTGCCGCTGGACTCCAACGTCACCTCGTCCGGTGTCATCAAGGTCCTCGACGGCTACCGCAACGCCAAGGGCGTCACCGAGCAGCTGGGCATCTCGGCCTTCTTCCTGCCGACGTACACCGCGGGCAGCGAGACCGCCTCCACCTTCCCGGCGCTGAACAACCCGGTGCTGAACCTGGCGCCGTACCACGGCGACCTCGGGGTCGACTCGGGCATCCCGCAGAGCGTGTACCAGATGGACAAGACCCATATGAAGGAGTTCAAGGACTCCAAGGGCCTCCAGCTGCGGGAGAACCTCAAGCCCGGCGAGACCATGACGCTCCCGAACGGCGCGGGCACGGTCACCTACGAGGGCACCAAGCAGTGGGCCAACTTCCAGATCACGCAGCAGCCCGGCAGCGGCTGGGCGCTGACCGGCGCGATCGCCGCGATCTTCGGCCTGGCCGGCTCCCTGTTCATCCAGCGCCGCCGGGTGTGGGTGCGCGCGGTGAAGGGCGCCGACGGCGTCACCGTCGTCGAGATGGCCGGCCTCGGCCGCAGCGAGTCCGCGAAGGTACCCGAGGAGCTCGGCGACCTCGCCGGGATCCTGTACGACCGGGCTCCCGGAGCCCCCGAACACCCCGACACCCCCGAACCCGAAGTCGTACCTGCCGAAGGGGCTGAGCAGTGACTCTCGCCGCCGCCACCAACGAACACCTCGCGAGCATCAGCAACACGCTGATCTACTCCGCGATGGCCGTCTACACCCTGGCCTTCTTCGCGTACATCGCGGAATGGCTCTTCGGCAGCCGCAGCAAGGTCGGCCGTACCGCCGCCGCGCTCACCGCCACGGCGCAGACCAAGGCGAAGGGCCCGGCCGTCACCGTCAAGAAGGACGGCGGCACCGCCGTACTGGAGCGCCCGCAGGTCGTCGTCCGCTCGGCGGCCGGCGCGCGGGACGTGCCCGACGGGCCGGGCGCGCACGGCGGGGACGAGCAGGGCGACATGTACGGCCGGATCGCGATCTCCCTCACGGTGCTCGCGTTCCTGGTCGAGCTCGGCGGAGTGATCGCCCGCGCGGCCTCGGTGGAGCGCGCCCCCTGGGGCAACATGTACGAGTTCAACCTCACCTTCTCCACGGTGGCCGTCGGCGTCTACCTCGGCCTGCTGGCGCTGAGGAAGAACGTCCGCTGGCTCGGCCTCTTCCTCATCACTTCGGTCCTGCTCGACCTCGGCCTCGCGGTGACGGTCCTCTACACGGCGAGCGACCAGCTGGTCCCCGCCCTGCACTCGTACTGGCTGTACATCCACGTCTCCACCGCGATCTTCTGCGGCGCGGTGTTCTACGTCGGCGCGGTCGCCACGATCCTCTACCTCTTCAAGGACGCCTACGAGAACAAGCTGGCGACCGGCGGCAAGCCCGGCGCGTTCGCCAACTCGGTCCTCGACCGGCTCCCCGCCGCCGCGTCCCTGGACAAGTTCGCCTACCGCGTCAACGCGGCCGTCTTCCCGCTGTGGACCTTCACGATCATCGCCGGCGCGATCTGGGCGGGCGACGCCTGGGGCCGCTACTGGGGCTGGGACCCCAAGGAGACCTGGTCCTTCATCACCTGGGTCGCCTACGCCTGCTACCTGCACGCCCGCGCCACGGCCGGCTGGAAGGGCCGCAAGGCCGCCTACCTGGCCATGATCGCCTTCGGCTGCTGGCTCTTCAACTACTACGGCGTCAACATCTTCGTGAACGGCAAGCACTCGTACGCGGGCGTCTGACACGCCTCCGGTGAAGGCCACTGAGGGCCGGTTCCTGTGACCTGAGTCACGGGAACCGGCCTTCGTCGTACGGACAGGTAGAGGGGCGTGGATACGAATCCGAGGAAACGCATCCGCGCGGGGGATCACGAAGCCTTCGGTGACCTCTTCGACGCGTACGCACGCACCGTCTACAACCACGCCTATCGGCTCACCGGGAACTGGGCGACCGCCCAGGACATCGTCTCGCTGACCTTCCTGGAGGCGTGGCGGCTGCGCGGGACGCTCGACGAGGACGGCGGTTCCCTGCGCCCCTGGCTGCTCGGCATCGCCACCAACGTCACCCGCAACACCCGCCGCGCCGCGCGAAGACACGCGGCGGCTGTCTCCCGGCTGCCCCGTGACGAGACCGTGCGCGACTTCGCCGACGAGGTCGCCGGACGCGTCGACGACTCGGCCCAACTGGCCCTCGTGCGAGCCGCCCTGACGAAGCTGCGACGAGCCGAGCGGGAGGTGCTGGCGCTGTGCGTGTGGTCCGGGCTCGACTACGGGACCGCCGCCGAGGCGCTCGGGGTGCCGGTGGGGACCGTGCGGTCGAGGCTCTCCCGGGCGAGGACGAAACTCGCGAAACATCTGGAACCACCCCGAACGACCGGACAGATGACAGGTGACCGCACCGACGCGGTCGGGCCCCTGAAGGAGGGAAACCGATGAACCAGCTTCCCGAGCAGGACCTTCCGCCGGGCCGTCACCGACTCCTCAAGGAGCATCTGATGACCGAGATCCGGCTGTCCGAGGCCGTGCGCGACGGGCAGGAGCCGCTGCCCGCGCGGAGAGGCGGGCGCTGGCTGCGGCCGGCGCTCGCCGGGGCCGCCGTCGCCACCGCCGCCGCCGTCGCCCTCGTCCTGCTGCCGTCCTCGGGCGAGAGCGCGCAGCCGCCCAGCAGGGCCACCGTGGCGTTGCTGGAGGACATCGCGCTGGCCGCCGAGCACGAGCAGCCGTACGGCAGGATCCGCGACGACCAGTTCGTCTACGTCGACAGCAAGGTGTCCGGTGGCGAGGCGGCCGACGGGAAGTTCACGGTCACGCCGCTGCACCGGCTGCAGACCTGGACGTCGGTGGACGGCCGGCACACCGGGCTGGGCCGGGAGGACGGGCGGGAGGACTGGAACTACGAACCCGGGGGCGGACCGGGGTCGGAGAGCTGGGAGATCGCCCCCTACTACAACCATGTGAAGACCCTGCCCACCACGGCCGACGCGATGTGGGACTACCTGTACCGGACGGCCCCCCGGTACAGCGGCCAGGAGCGGTACCAGGCGATGTTCGTGCTGGCCGGAGATCTGCTCAACCAGGCGCTGCTGCCACCGGAGCAGAGCGCGGCGCTGTTCCGGGCCGTCGCCAGGATTCCCGGTGTGACGCTGGTGGACGACGCGGTGGACGCCGTCGGCCGCCACGGGGTGGGCGTCGCGCGCACGGACCCCGACAACCCCAGCCGGGACGAGTGGATCTTCGACAGGCGGACCTACGCGTTCCTCGGTGATCGCCGTGTGGCCACGGAGGACTTCTCGAACGTCAAGAAGGGCACGGTCCTCGCGCACACGGCGGTACTGCGCCGCGCCGTCGTCGACCGTGTGGGTCAGCTGCCCTAAGGGGTGCGGATCCGGTGGGCCGGGGCCACCCTGGTGTCATGCACCTCCGGATACGGCTCCCGGCGCCCATGGAGACGGTCTGGCCGGCGGTGAGCACGTCGGACGGGCTGGCGGCCTGGTGGGTGGAGGCGGACCTGCTGGAACCCCGGCTCGGCGGCGCGGTCGTGCTGCGCGGGCCGGGGGAGGGCCGGGTCACCGCCTGGGACGTGGACCGGGTCGCCGAGTACACCTTCCCGGCGATCGGCCGCGTCCGCTTCCACCTGGAGCGGGACGGGGACACCGCCTCGGTGCTGCGCTTCACGCACGAGTTCCGGGGCGGGGAGCCGCCGGACTCGGGCGCGGAACCGGCCTGGCGGGCCCGATTCGAACACCTGGCCGAAATCCTCGCCGTGCCGGAGGGCCGCTAGGACGGCGGCAGACACTCCTTCCCCGGCGGCTTCCCCTCCGGCCAGGCGATACGGACGAAGACCGAGCCGCCGTCGGGGTGGAGCTCCACGATCGGTACGGCCTTGTCGTACGGGTTGCCGTGGACGTCCAGACAGATCCACCCGCTCGCCCCGCTCACCCGCAGCGAGCCCTTGACCTGCGGCCACTGCAGACCGACGTCGGCGAGGGCCGGGACGCTCCCGCCGTCGGGCGTGGCCTCGCGGATGCCGTGGACGGCGAGGGTCATCGCGTCGTAGGCGATGATCAGCTGGCCGTCGGCCAGATCGACCGTCCCGATCGGGCCGACCGGGGAGCCGCCGGCGCGGGCGAGCAGGTCGGTCAGCACCTTCAGGTCCGCCGCCGAACCGCCCGTCCTCGCCTTGTCCAGCGCCCAGGCCTCGCCGTGGGCGAGGGCGGTGTAGCGCACGGAGAGCCGGTGGCGCAGCGCGCTGCGGTCCAGCTTCTTGTCCCCCGTCAGATACGAGCCCTCGTCCCCGGTCAGCACCGTGAACCTCCGCTCCTGGCAGCCCCGCGTGCCGAGCGCGTTGATGAACTGCCGCAGCTGGGTGTGCCGGCCGGCGAACAGGATCGTGTCGGTCTGCGGCGAGGTGTCGCACACCAGGTGCGTGATCTGCCGGAACGTGTTCGCGGTCGTCCCCTCCTGGGTGCGGTCGGCGGGCGGGGTGAAGGGCTGCGGCTCGTAGGGCGAGCCCTTGATCAGCGCGGCGAACGACGTCTGCAGCGTCCGGGTGTACGGATCGCCCGGCTTGTCGTACACCAGCAGCGCCCGCCCCGCTTCGACCTTCGCGAACGCGGCCAGCGCGCGGGCCTCGTCGGTGTTGGTGGGGGAGACCCGGGCCAGCCCGGGGAAGGGGTCCTCGCCGTCCTGCCCGTTGGCGAGGTCGTCGGCGGTGATGGAGGCGCCGACCACCGGGATGCCCCGCCGGGTCAGCTCCGCCACGGCCTTCTTGTTGTTGTCGGTGCTCTGGCCGACCCCGGCGACCGCGCGCAGCCGGTCGGGCCCCCGCGTCATCCCCTCCAGCCGGTCGACCATCGCCTCCCAGTGCTCGCTGGTGGCCCCGGGGTTGGCGAGCACCAGCCGGATCGCCGGGGCCTGCCCGTTGGAGCTGTGGTTGGCCTGGTACTGGGCGAGGTAGGCGCCCTGCATCTCGTGCTGGATGTCACTGAGCGTCGAGGGGGTGGAGGCGGTGTACGGCAGCATCAGCGCGACCGTGACGTAGGTGTCCTTCTTCAGCCGGTCGTTCTCGGCGTAGATCGCCCGTACGACGTTCCGGAGCTGGGCGTGCCCGAAGTCGTACGCCTCCGTCGCCACCCCCACGCACTCGGCGGCGCCGGGCGGGCGGGCCACCCCGGCCGCGCAGGAGCGGTCCTCGCGGGTCAGCGCCCGTACGCCGAACACCAGACCGGTGACCAGGGCGGCCGTGAGCAGGAGGGCCGTGTAGCGGTACAGCCGGATCTCCCAGACGTCCCGCAGCCACCGTATGAGCGGACTTCTGTCTCCCGCGGCCATCAGCCCTCCCCGTCGCCGTCGCCGTTGCCGTCCCCGTGCCTGTTGCCGTGCCCGTGCCCGTCCCCGTCGCCCTCGCCTTCGTCCGGTGTGCGCAGCGGCCGGCCCGCGAGGGCGTCCCGGGGCCAGGCCCGGGACGCCGCGAACAGCAGCGCGCCCCCGGCGGGCCGCAGGTCGGACAGTTGCAGCAGCTCGAACTCCAGCCGCCCGCAGACCCGCGCGTCGGGCAGCACCAGCGGGTCGGTCACCTGCCACACCGCGTGCAGCAGCCGCCGTATCCGCAGATGGAGGGAGGCGTCGACGCCTTCCGGGGGCTCCTGGTCGGCGTCGGTGCGGCCGAGCGCGATCGCGGTGCGCCGGTCGCCGTGACCGACCGCGTCCCGGCCCTCGGCGTCGTGGGCGTGGAAGTAGGGCGCGGTGGCCGCGAAGCGGACGGTCTCCAGCCAGGAGCGGGTGTCGAGGACGGGGAAGGCACGGCACAGGTAGGCCACCGCACCGGCCGTGTCGCCGAGGGCGAGCTCGTGATAGAGCCGGAGCAGGACGACCAGGGGGTTCGGCGAGCTGTCGTCGGGATCCGTCGCGAAGTGCCGGACCAGTGTCTCGTGCACCTCGCGCCACTGGACGTGGTCCGCGCCGAGGAGGTGCAGCCGGAGCAGCAGCAGGGTGCGGACGAAGGGGTCTCCGACGAAGCGGCGGCGCTCGGCCGGCACCCCTTCCTCGGCGAGCCGCAGATGCAGGGACCGTACGCCCGAGGAACCGAAATCCTCCGGCAGCCGGGTGTTCGCGAGGGCGACCGCGGAGCCGTGGCCGTGGGCGGCGGCGAGGACCGTCAGTTCGTCGAGGCGGTCGGCGGGCACGAGCCGGCACAGCAGCTCCGAGTAGACCGGCCGGCCGTCGTCGGCCTGGTCCTCCGTCAGCCGGACCTTCGTGGTGAGCAGCCGCCCCAGGGAGGCGGCCTCCTCCGGGTGCTGGCGCGCGGCGGTGGCGAGCAGCTCGATCCCGAGCGGATTGCCGCCGGTCAACCGGTGTATGGCTTGGGGCAGTCGGGGCGGCACCTCGACCTCGTCACAGATCGCGCCCACCATGTGCAGGGTGTCGTCCGGGGACAGCGGCGGCAGTGGCACCAGCAGCGCCCGGGAGGAGGGCGAGGGCCCCGGCTCCCACTCCGTCGCGCGGGCGACCTCGGGCAGCTCGCGCCGTACGGCGTCCCGCAGTACCGGATCTCCGGTGCCTCGTACGGTCGCCACGCACACCACCTGGTCCACGACCCCGTCCGCCCGGTCGCGCAGGACGGCGTCCAGCAGCCCGGGACCGGGGCCGCCGCGCGCGTTGTCGAGCAGCACGATCGGCCGCCCGAGCCGCCGCAGATGCGAGCCGAGCCCCGCGTACGCCTCCGCGAGGTCGGCGAGCAGGGCCCGGACCAGCCAGCGCTCGGCGTGCTCGCGGGAGGTGCCGCCGGCCCGGAAGTTCCCGGCGAGCAGCAGCAGACCGCGCTTGGCGTTGCCGCCCGCGTTGGGATAGGCGCGGTACCAGGTGGCCGGCTTCTGCTCCTTGTGTGAGGTGAAGCCCTCCGAGAGCGCCTCCAGGGTGGCCTCGACGGTCGCCGCGACGAACGGGCCGCCGCCGCCGGCCGCCGCGATCACCTTCGCGGCGACCTTCCCCGCCCACCGCCCGGCGAGCGAGAAGTGCGTCCGGCGCTCGTTCAGCAGCAGGATCCGGGTCAGCTCCCGGCGGATCCGGTCCGAGTCGCTGCGCCCGCTCCAGTCGCTCGCCCGCATCGCGACCAGGCCCGCCGTCAGCCGGGGGAAGGAGAGCTGTCCGGCCGCCTTCACCGGCTCGGTGAGCTGCTCGGCCACCACCAGCAGCGCCTGCCACACCGGCGACCAGGACTCGGGGCTCTCCTCGTGCGGAGGGCGCGCGAACTGCTCGTCCTCGCAGTCGATCAGCGCGAGGGGGGTGCGCTTGCGGGACTCGCCCTTGCGCAGCCGCTCGGTGTAGGAGTCCAGCAGCTCGGCCAGCACCGCGCTCTTGCCGAGCCCCCGCCCGCCGGCCAGCACCAACAGCGGTGGCCCGGTGGGATGTTCGGCCCGCTCGCCCTGGTGGGCGTAGGGGCGGAGCCCCACGAGCCGGGGCACCAGCCCGGGCGGCTCCACATCGAACAGCGCACCACGCCCGTACAACCGTCCGCGCACCGCACCTCCCCCAGGGCCGGTCACTCAACTCCAGGGTAAGGAGCGTGTGTTGATGTGTGCCAGATCGCGTGAGGTCCCGGTAACAACTTGCCCCGAACACCTGTCCCGTAGTTAATGGTGCTCGGAGAGTGACGGGAATCACCGGCAACTCGCTCAACTCACGGGGGACTTGATGACCACACCGGAACCGCCGGGACACTTCGACGTCCCGCCCCCACCCCCCGCGCCACCGCTGCACCAGCCGGGACTCGAACTACGGGTCAGCAAGCGGCTGCTGTGGGTCGGCGGGGCCTGCTACCCGCTGGCGAACATCGCCCGGGTCTACACCCTCACGATCCATCCGCGGCGCAAGGAGGCGGTGCTGCGGTTCGTGCGGACCCTGCTGATCACGGGGGCCGTGGCCGTCACCCTCAGTGTCCTCAGCGGTATCACCATGCTCGGGGACCAGGACACCGGAAGCGGGCTGATGGTCCTCGTCTGGCTGGGCGCGTTCGGCGTGGTGGTCTACGCCCTGGTGGAGATGGTCCAGGTCCTCGGCGCGCCGTCGCACTACGTGATGGCCGTCGAGACCTCCGGCCCGTCCCAGGCGGTGGTCACCAGCCGCGACCCGCACCATCTGAACCAGCTCGTCGGCCAGATCGCGCACGCGATCGAGAACCCCGAGAGCGAGTTCCAGGTGCGGGTGGAGAGCATCACGATCAGCCCGAAGAACTACTACTTCGGCGACAACGTCAACATGTACGGCGGCAGCGGCAATGTGGGGATGGCGAGTTCATGAGCACGCACAACTACTACGGCGACAACGTGAACATGCACGGCGGCAGCGGCAACGTGGGCATGATCAAGAACCAGGGTGCCGCTGCCGCCGCCCCCGCCTCCCCCGAGCTTGAGGCGGCCGTACAGGAGCTGCTGGCGCTGCTGCGGGAGGTGCGCCCGCAGATCCCGGCGGCCAGCGCCCAGGCCCTCGACGAGTCGCTGCCCGCCCTCACCGCCGACGCCACCGCGCCCGCGCAGGAGCGGCACCGGGCCCTCCTCGCCGTCGCGGGCATCGCGGCCACGATCGGCGCGGTGGGCCAGCCGGTGCTGGAGGCGGTGAACCGGGTCCTGGAGCTGCTGGCCGCATGAGTACGGCACCGGCCCTCGACTTCTCGGCTGCGCTGACCGGCCCTCGTGGCACGTTGCCCCGGCGGTGCGGCCCCAGCACAGTGGAGCCATGAACCCTGTGGATCAGGCTCCCCCGGATCAGGTTCCGGATCAGGTTCCCCCGGACCGGGCGACGGCCCACGACTGGCTCGCCATCGCCGTCGCCGAGGCCCGTGCCGGGCTGGCCGAGGGCGGCATCCCGATCGGCGCCGCGCTCTACGGCCCCGACGGCACCCTCCTCGGCCGCGGCCACAACCGGCGCGTCCAGGACGACGACCCCTCCACGCACGCGGAGACGGCCGCCTTCCGCGCGGCGGGCCGGCAGCGCTCGTACCGCGGCACCACCATGGTGACCACGCTCTCCCCCTGCTGGTACTGCTCCGGCCTGGTCCGCCAGTTCGGCATCTCCCGGGTCGTGGTGGGTGAGGCCGTGACCTTCCACGGCGGCCACGACTGGCTCGCCGAGCACGGCGTGGAGATCGTGCTGCTCGACGACCCCGGATGCGTCGAGATGATGCGCGACTTCATCGCGAAGAACCCGGCCCTGTGGAACGAGGACATCGGTGAGTGAGCCGCGCATTCCGACCATTGACCTCAAGCCCTGGATCGACGGCGATCCCGGGGCGCGGGCGGCGATCGCCCGCACCGTCGACGAGGCCCTCCAGACCGCCGGCTTCCTGCTGGTCACCGGGCACGGCGTGGACCCGACCCTCCGCTCCCGCATCCGGAAGGCCGCGCGGGCCTTCTTCACCCTCCCCGTCGAGCGGAAGCAGCCGTACGCCGTGAAGGTCGGCGGTCGCGGCTGGCTGGGCCCCGGCGCCGAGGCGAACGCCTACTCGGAGGGTACGCAGACCCCGCCGGACCTCAAGGAGTCCCTGACCTTCGCCACGCACGAGCCGTTCTCCGACCCCGTGATCAACGCGGAGTGGTACGCGCCGAACGTCTGGCCGGCGGAGGTGCCGGAGCTGGAGGGCCTCTGCGAGGAGTACCTGGCGAGGATGGCCGAGCTGGAGAAGCGACTGCTGTCGCTGCTGGGCGAGGCCCTCGGCCTGGAACCCGACTTCTTCTCCCGTCACATGGACCACCCCACCTACGGCTTCAACATCAACTGGTACCCGGGCACGGACGTCCTGGGCGCCCCGGAGCCCGGCCAGTTCCGCATCGGCCCGCACACCGACTTCGGCACGGTCACCATCCTCGACCGCCAGGCCGGCAAGGGCGGACTCCAGGTCTGGACGGAGGCGGGCGGCTGGGAGGACGCCCCCTTCGACCCGGCGGCCTTCACCATCAACATCGGTGACCTGATGGCCCGTTGGACGGGCGACCGATGGCGCTCGGGTCGGCACCGCGTGCTGCCCCCGCCCGCCGACGAACCCGCCGAGGAACTGATGTCCCTCGTCTACTTCGGCGAGTGCACCCCCGGCACGCTCGTGGAGTCCGTACCGGCACCGGTGGGGCGGGTGGCGTACGAACCGGTGGACTCGCATGTGTATCTGCGGGGGAAGCTGGACTCGATCACCGTGGACTGAATCACCGTGGACTGACCGGGGAGATCACCCTGGTGGTGGAGACCACTCCGGGCAGCGGGCGCTCCCCCGTGAGCAGGCCGTCGCCGCCCGTCCGTGACAGCAGGACCCCCGACGGCCCCGTCCTGCTGCCTGCTCCACCCTCACGGCCTCCGGCCCGCGCGGGCATAGCGCGCCGCCAAGTCGTTGAAGGCCGCGGCCAGTTGGGGTGGGCCGGTGATCTCGATCTCGGTGTCGAAGCGGCCGAGGGCGGCGGCGAGGCCCGGCCAGGACCAGGAGCCGAGGGTGAGGCGGCAGCGGTGGGGGCCGAGTTCCTCGACGACGCCGTCCTGGGCGTAGGGCGCGACGGCGTGGGCCGGGAGGTGGAGGATGACCTCCCCGCGGCAGGGCCAGTCGGTGGTGGTGCCGTCGTTGCCGCGGAATCGGCCGGTGAGGAAGGTGGAGACGTCGCCGCCGGGCAGTTCGCGTGGGGTGAAGCGGGGGCCGGTCGGGGTGCGGGGGCGGATGCGGTCGACGCGGAAGGCGCGCCAGTCCTCGCGGGTGAGGTCCCAGGCCACGAGGTACCAGCGAGCACGCCAGGTGACCAGGTGGTGGGGTTGTACGCGGCGGGGGCGGTCGGGGTCCGGCGTGTGGTCGAGGCGCAGTTCCTCGTGGGCGTGGATGGCGCGGCTCAGGTCCATCAACAGGTGAGGGTCCACCTCTGGGGTGTGGTTTTCGGGCGGCGGGGGGACCGCCGTGATGTGCAGCAGGTCGATGCGGTGGCGCAGGCGGGGCGGCATGACCTGGCGGAGGGTGGCCAGGGCGCGGGTGGCGTCCTCGGCGATCGTGGTGCCGGTGGCGGCCGCGGTCCGCAGCGCGACGGCCAGGGCGATCACCTGACCGTCGTCGAACAGCAGGGGCGGCAGTTGGGCGCCGGCCTCCAGGCGGTAGCCGCCGGCCGGTCCCCTGACGGTGGTGATCCGGTAGCCGAGTTCGCGCAGGCGGTCGATGTCACGCCGCACGGTGCGCGAGGTGATGTCGAGGCGGTCGGCGAGATCCTCTCCCGACCAGTCGCGGTGCGTCTGGAGCAGCGAGAGCAGGGCGAGCAGCCGGGAGGAGGTTTTCTGCATGCGATCGATTTTCCCCGCAGTACAGGACACACCCTGTCCGCTACCTCCGCCAGGGTGGGCTTCACCGCCGAGGCAACCGAGGCAACCGAGGCAACCGAAGCAAGGAGCAGACCATGTCCGTCACGACCACCACCCACCTGAACTTCCGGGGCACCGCACGCGAGGCGCTCGACTTCTACGGGTCCGTCTTCGGCGGACGCACGGTCGCCGTCACCTACAAGGACGCGGGCGCCGTGCAGAGCGAGAGCGAGGCGGACTGGGTGATGTGGGGCGAGGTGGCCGGTGACAACGGCTTCCACGTCATGGCGTACGACGTGCCCTCGCAGCTGCCCTGGAACCAGGGCGACAACCCGTTCTTCGTGTCCGTGCGCGGTGACGACGCCGAGGAGATCGGCGCCCTGTGGGGGAAGCTCGCCGACGGCTCGGCCGTCGTGCGCCCGCTGGAGCCCGCGCCGTGGGCGCCGCTGTACGGCATGCTCACCGACCCCTTCGGCGTCACCTGGGTCCTGGACGTCACCGCCCCGTACCAGGGCTGAGCCGGCGACACCCGGGAACGCCATGACCGCCGTCCTCGACAGCCGCGCCCTCAACCGGGCCACGCTCGCCCGCCAGCACCTGCTCGCCCGCAGCGACGCGTCGGTGCCCGAGGCGGTGGCCCGGCTGTGCGGCCTGCAGGCGCAGGAGCCCCAGGAACCGTTCGTCGGGCTGTGGTCCCGCCTCGCCGGCTTCGAACCGGGGCGGCTGGACGACGCGCTGACGGGCCGTACGGTGGTGCGCACCCATCTGATGCGCCGTACCGTCCATCTCGTCGCCGCCGACGACGCGCTCGCCTGGCGGGCCCGCCACGACGCCATGCTGCGGCAGCGGGTGCTGGGCACCTACCGGCGCGAACTGGCCGGCATCGACCTGGACGAGGTCGCCGCCGCCGGCCGCGCGGTCATGGCCGACCGGCGGCCCCGCACCATGAGCGAGCTCGTCCAGGCCGTCGCGGACCGCTGGCCCGGCCCACCGCGCCGGGTGCTGGGCGAGCTGCTCGTCGCGGCCCTCGTCCCCATGGTCCAACTCCCGCCCCGCGGGCTCTGGCAGCAGACCGCCGGCGTACGCAACCTGCCGTTGGCCACCTGGCTGGAACGGGACATCGACCCCCTGCCCGCCGGGGACGACGATCCCGTGGGGCAGCGGCTGCTGCGCCGCTACCTCGCCGCCCACGGGCCCGCCGCCAGTGCGGACCTCCGGGCCTGGTGCGGCCTGGCCGGTCTGCCCGCCGCCGTCAGAGCCGTCCGGGAGGAACTCGTCGTCTTCCGCGACGAACGCGGGCGCGAGCTGCTCGACCTGCCCGACGCGCCCCGCCCCGACCCCGACACCCCGGCGCCCGTCCGCTTCCTGCCCGCCTTCGACAACGCCGTCCTCGGCTACCACGACCGCGGCCGCATCATCGACGCCGCCCACCTCGGCCTGTCCGTCGCGGGCCACCGCATGGTCCTGGTCGACGGACGCGTCACCGCCATCTGGACCGTACGCGACCACCACCTGCGCATCAGCCCCCTCCGCCCCCTCACCGCCCGGGAACGGGAAGCCGTCCGCACCGAGGCCCAGGACCTGGCCGCCTTCCTGGACGAGGACATCCAGCAGATCCGACTCGACACCGGAGCCTGACGTGCACCGTGGCCTCGGTGGCCTCGGTGGCCTCGGTGACCTCGGTGTACGAGCGGTCGGTCGGGCCGCTCAGCTCTCCTTGGGGTCCTCGCCCGCCTCGCGCCGCTTGAGTTCCTCCTCGCGGCGGCGCAGGTCCTCCTCCCAGTCCTTCAGGAGCTTCTCGTCCTGCTTGGCCTGATCGTCCTTCAGGGACTTGAGGAACTCGGGGTTGTCGTCGGGCGCCACCCACTCGTGGCGCGGGCCGGTCCCCTCGCCGGGCCGGCCGCCGCCGTGCCGCACCTTGCCCGCCACCAGCCAGGCCACCGGACCGACCAGCACCTCGCCGAAGAGCAGGATGATCAGCACCCACACCACCTTCGGCAGGCCCCGGACCTCGTTCTCGGGGGTGTTCAGGCAGTCGATGAAGGCATAGATCCACAGCGCCAGGACCAGCAGGAACGGCAGATACCTGAGCATGGCGGCGGATTCTCCCAGGAGGTGGCGAGGGGCGCGGGGCGGCCCCGGTGACGGGGTCAGGGTAGCGGGTGGCCGATACTGGGACACATGGCTTACGACGATCTTCGTTCCCTGCTCAGGGCCCTGGAGCGTGAAGGCGACCTCAAGCGCGTGAAGGCCGAGGTCGATCCGTATCTGGAGATCGGGGACATCGTCGACCGGGTCCAGAAGTCCGGTGGCCCCGCGCTCCTCTTCGAGAACGTGAAGGGGTCGGCGATGCCCCTCGCGATGAACGTCTTCGGCACCGACCGGCGGCTGCTCAAGGCGCTCGGGCTGAAATCGTACGGCGAGATCAGCGACAGGATCGGCGGACTGCTGCGGCCCGAACTGCCGCACGGGTTCATGGGCGTGCGCGAGGCGTTCGGGAAGCTCGGCGCGATGACCCACGTACCGCCGAAGAAGGTGAAGTCGGCGGACGCGCCCGTGCACGACATCGTGCTGGAGGGCGACGAGGTCGACCTGGACCTGCTTCCCGCCCTCTTCACCTGGCCGCAGGACGGCGGCTCCTTCTTCAACCTGGGGCTCACCCACACCAAGGACCCGGAGTCCGGGATCCGCAACCTCGGGCTCTACCGCCTCCAGCGCCACGACAAGCGCACCATCGGCATGCACTGGCAGATCCACAAGGACAGCCGCAACCACTACCAGGTCGCGGCCCGGCGCGGGGAGCGGCTGCCCGTCGCGATCGCCTTCGGCTGCCCGCCCGCCGTCACCTACGCCTCCACCGCGCCGCTCCCCGGCGACATCGACGAGTACCTCTTCGCCGGGTTCCTCGCGGGCAAGCGGATCGAGATGGTCGACTGCCTGACGGTGCCGTTGCAGGTGCCGGCGCAGGCGGAGGTCGTGCTGGAGGGCTGGCTGGAGCCGGGCGAGATGCTGCCCGAGGGCCCCTTCGGCGACCACACCGGCTTCTACACCCCGCAGGAGCCGTTCCCCGCGCTGAAGATCGACTGCGTGACGACGCGCCATCGCCCGCTCCTCCAGTCGATCGTCGTCGGCCGGCCGCCGACGGAGGACGGACCGCTGGGGAAGGCCACGGAACGCTTCTTCCTCCCCCTGCTGAAGATCATCGTCCCGGACATCGTGGACTACCACCTCCCCGAGGCGGGCGGCTTCCACAACTGCGCGATCGTGTCGATCGACAAGAAGTACCCCAAGCACGCGCAGAAGGTCATGCACGCGATCTGGGGCGCCCACATGATGTCCCTGACCAAGCTGATCGTGGTCGTCGACTCCGACTGCGACGTCCACGATCTGCACGAGGTCGCCTGGCGGGCCCTCGGCAACACGGACTACGCCCGCGACCTGAGCATCGTCGAAGGCCCGGTCGACCACCTCGACCACGCCTCCTACCAGCAGTTCTGGGGCGGCAAGGCGGGCATCGACGCGACGAAGAAGTGGCCCGAGGAGGGCTACACGCGGGACGGGGGCTGGCCGGACATGGTGCTCCCGGACCCGGACACGGCGGCGAAGGTCGACCGCCGCTGGAAGGAGTACGGGCTGTGAGCTCCGCTTCCGCCGCGCTCCCGCAGCCGGGACGCACGAAGGCCTTCCTCCGGCTGGTGATGATCGAGCACTCGGTCTTCGCGCTGCCCTTCGCCTACATCGCCGCGCTGACGGCGATGTTCCAGCTCGACAGGAACATCCACTGGGGGCGGCTGCTCCTGGTGACGGTCTGCATGGTCGGCCTGCGCACCTTCGCCATGGCCGTCAACCGGATCATCGACCGCGAGATCGACGCCCGGAACCCGCGCACGGCCCACCGTGAGCTGGTGACGGGCGCGATGTCGGTGAAGCACGCCTGGACCGGCGCGCTGATCGCCGTGGCGGTCTTCCTGGGCTCGGCGGCGATGCTGAACCCCCTCTGCCTCGCCCTGGCGCCGGTCGCGGTGATCCCGATGGTGGTCTACCCCTACGGCAAACGCTTCACGAACTTCCCGCAGGCCATCCTGGGTCTCGCCCAGGCGATGGGGCCGGTCGGCGGCTGGCTGGCCATCACCGGCGAGTGGTCCTGGGACGCGGTCGTCCTCGGCCTCGCCGTCGGCATCTGGATCGGCGGCTTCGACCTGATCTACGCCTGCCAGGACGTCGAGACCGACCGCGAGATCGGCGTCATGTCGGTCCCGGCCCGGTTCGGCATCCCGGCGGCGGTCTGGGGCGCCCGCGTCTGCCACGCCATCACCACGGCCCTGTTCGTCTGGTACGCGCTCGCCACCGACGCGGGCGCGTTCTTCTGGCTCGGCCTGGTGATCGTCGCCGCAGCTTTCGGCTACGAGCACACGATCGTGCGCCCTCATGATCTGTCCCGTCTGAACAGGGCGTTCTTCTCGACGAACGGTTTCATCGGGATCAGCCTGTTCGTCTGTGCGCTCGTCGACCTCCTGATGCGCGGGCTCACGCTGTAGTCCCGTCCTGAAGACCCTCCTGCCCACCGGTACGCTCAAGGTGTGAACGCAGGAGAAACGCAGCGCGTGCCTTGGATCGTGGGGGTGTCCGGGGCGTCCGGTACGCCGTATGCCGCCGCTGTGCTGCGGGCGCTGCTCGCCGGGGGCGAGAGCGTGGACCTGGTGGTCAGCCGGGCCTCGCGGCTCACCCTGCTCGACGAGACCGGGATCTCCTTCCGGGACGCGCACTGGCAGGACGACCTGCGGGAATGGCTCGGGAGGGGGGCCGACGGCAAGCCGGGCGCCTTCGACGCCGACGTCAGCGCGGTGCGGTACTGGGGCGCCGGGGACCTGGCCGCGGGGCCGTCCTCGGGGTCGTATCCCGCGAAAGGGATGATCATCGTCCCGGCCTCGACCGCCTGTGTCGCCGGGGTCGCGCTCGGGCTGTCCAAGGATCTGCTCCAGCGGGCCGCCTCCGTCACCCTCAAGGAACGCCGGACGCTCGTCGTCGCCGTACGGGAGACCCCGCTGAACGGGCAGACCCTGCGGCATCTGGTGACGCTGGACGACCTGGGCGCCGCCGTGGTCCCCGCCTCGCCCGCCTTCTACGCGGGCGCCACCCACATCCAGGACCTGGTCGACTTCGTCGCCGGACGGGTGCTCGACGCGGCGGGGGCCGCGCACGGGCTCTACCGCCGGTGGGAGGGCGAGTTGGGCGGCGGGTCCGGAACCAGGGACAGCTGAGCGTCATCTGAGCAAGTCGCAGTACCTCTCATCTCTTCAGGAACTTTGATCGGAAGGCTTCGATTCGCATGGACGCGGTGGACAGGCAGCTCATCCAGGCCCTGCGGGAGAACGGCCGGGCCTCCTACGCGGAACTGGGGCGCCTCGTCGGCCTGTCGGGACCCAGCGTCACCGACCGCATCAACCGGCTGGAGGCGGCCGACGTCATCACCGGCTACCGCGCCACGGTGAACGCCGCCCAGCTCGGCCTCGGCGTCACCGCCCTCATCGGCATCTCCCTCTCCGACGCCGCCGACCACGAGGACGTGGCGAACCGGCTGAGGGACTTCGGCGAGATCGAGGACTGCTGGTTCATCGCCGGCGACGACTCGTTCATGCTCAAGGTGCGGGCCAACGACGTGGACGGGCTGGAGAAGATCATCCGGCGGCTGTCCGGGACCAAGGGGGTCTCCCGGACCCGTACCACCATCGTGCTCTCCACGAAGTGGGAGAACCGGGTCGGGGAGCTTCCGGAAGAGGTCTAGAGCTGTAGGCGTACGGTTGGTCAGTCGTTGTCGTCAGTGGTTGTCGCGGGAAAGGTGTGGGCATGGACGTCGGGCTCAAGCGCGAGCTGGAGGAGAAGGTCAGGGCCGGTGAGCGGCTGAGCCGTGAGGACGGCATCGCGCTGTACGAGTCGGACGACCTGGCGTGGCTGGGCGGGCTCGCGCACGAGGTGCGGACGCGGAAGAACGGCGACGTCGTCCACTTCAACGTCAACCGGCACCTCAACATGACCAACGTGTGCACCGCCTCCTGCGCCTACTGCTCCTTCCAGCGCAAGCCGGGCGAGAAGGACGCGTACACGATGCGCATCGAGGAGGCGGTGAAGCTGGCGAAGGCGATGGAGTCGGAGAACCTCACCGAGCTCCACATCGTCAATGGCCTGCACCCGAACCTCCCGTGGCGCTACTACCCGCGCTCGCTGCGCGAGCTGAAGGCGGCCCTCCCGGACGTCTCCCTGAAGGCCTTCACGGCCACGGAGATCCACCACTTCGAGACGATCAGCGGACTGTCGGCGTCGGAGATCCTCGACGAGCTGATCGACGCGGGTCTCGAGGCCCTCACCGGCGGCGGCGCGGAGATCTTCGACTGGGAGGTCCGACAGCACATCGTGGACCACCGCACCCACTGGGAGGACTGGTCCCGCATCCACCGCCTGGCGCACGAGAAGGGCCTCAAGACGCCCTGCACGATGCTGTACGGCCACATCGAGGAGCCCCGCCACCGCGTGGACCACGTGCTGCGCCTGCGTGAACTCCAGGACGAGACGAACGGCTTCCAGGTCTTCATCCCGCTGCGCTACCAGCACGACTTCGTGGACATGAAGGACGGGAAGGTACGCAACCGGCTCCAGGCCCGCACCCAGATGGCGACCGGCGCGGAGGCCCTGAAGACCTTCGCGGTCTCCCGCCTGCTCTTCGACAACGTCCCGCACGTCAAGGTCTTCTGGGTCATGCACGGCGTCCAGACCGCGCAGCTCGCCCTCCAGCACGGCGCCGACGACATGGACGGTTCGGTCGTCGAGTACAAGATCACCCACGACGCCGACAACTACGGCACGCCCAACAAGCTGACCCGAGAGGACCTCCTCGACCTCATTCGTGACGCGGGCTTCCGCCCGGTGGAACGGAACACGCGGTACGAGATCATCCGCGAGTACGAGGGCCCGGACCCGGCGCGCAGGGAGTCGCCGCAGCCGATGCGGGTGTGACGTCGTGTGCGGGCCGTGGGGGCTGGTGCCGACCGTGCACCCGCCGTCCGTTGTCGTAAGGCGTACGATGCCGAGGTGTCCCTTACTTTCACTCTCGACCCGGCCGTCAGCCGCGACCTCCGGGACGGCATCCTCGACCTCTGGGTGGACGTGTCCAACGCGGGCGGGGCCGTCGGCTTCGTGGCGCCGGTGGAGCGGGAGGAGATCCGGCCCGAGCTGGTGAGGCATCTCGTGGCGATGGCCGAGGGGCGGCACCGGCTGCTCGTCGGGCACGACGCGGCGGGGCGGATCGCCGCCACCGCCTTCTTCTCCTTCAACGCGCACCGGCTGCAGACCCACTGGGTGTGGCTGTACACGGTGATGGTGCACCCGCGTCACCAGGGCAGGGGATACGGCCGTGACCTGATGGCGGCGGCCGCCGACGCGGCCCGCGGCTTCGACGGCATCGACGCGATCCGCCTCGGCTGCCGGGGCGGACTCGGCCTGGAGCGGTTCTACGGCTCCTGCGGCTACCAGGAGGTCGGCCGGGTCCCCGGCGCCATCCGGGTCGCCCCGGGCGACCACCGCGACGACATCACCATGCTGCTGCCGCTCGGCTGACCGCCCGCACCCCCGTGCAAGATCGGGAGCCCGGCGTGCTTCACTGGACGACGGCCCTTTGTGGAGAAGTTGGAGAAGGAAGAGTGGGTTGAGATGCTCCGCTACACGCTGATGCGCCTCGGCGTCTTCGCCGGCAGCCTCCTGGCCGTCTGGGGCCTGGTCTACGCAGGCGTCCTGCCGCGCGGCCTCGGCGACTCCAACGGCATGTGGATCGCCCTGCTCGCGCTGGTCGTCTCCGCCCCCATCAGCTTCGTCGTCCTGCGCAAGGAGCGCGACCGCGCCTCGGTGAGCGTCGTGCAGCGGGTGGACCGGATGAAGGCCAACCTGGAGGCCAACCGCTCCCAGGAGGACGAGGCGGTCGACGCGGCCGAGGCCCAGGCCCAGAGTCGGGCGTCCTGACGGAGTTCACTCCCGTCCGGTCCAACTAGGCTGGTCCCATGGGTGCCGTGAAGACCAAACGGATGCCACGCGCGGTCCGTGAGCAGCAGATGCTGGACGCCGCCGTGGAGATCTTCGGGCAGCGGGGGTACATGGCCGCGTCCATGGACGAGATCGCCGAACTGGCGGGTGTCTCCAAGCCGTTGGTGTACCTGTACCTGAACTCCAAGGAAGACCTCTTCACCGCCTGCATCCGCCGTGAGGCGCGGGCGCTGGTGGACGCGGTGCGCTCCGGCGTCCGTACCGACCTGCCGGCCGACCGCCGGCTCTGGGACGGTGTGCTGGCGTTCTTCGCCCACACCGCCGCCCATCCGCACGCCTGGTCCGTCGTGCACCTCCAGGCCCGTACCCACGGTGAGACCTTCGCCGCCGAGGCCGCCGCGATGCGCGAGGAGATCGTCGCGTTCGTCACCCACCTCATAGCCGTGGGGGCCCGCGAGGCACACCGTGACCCCGACCTCCCCGAGCACGAGGTCGCCGGTCTCGCCGAGGCCCTCGTCGGCGCGGCGGAGTCCCTCGCCGTCTGGGCCAACGCCACCGAAGGCGTCACGGCTCGGCAGGCGGCGGCCACCCTGATGAACTTCGCGTGGGCGGGGCTGGGCGATCTGACGCAGGGACGGTCCTGGTCCCCGCCGCCCACGGCTGAGACATGACACTTGTCATGTCCAAGGGAGGACGCGCGGCACTGCACCGCCCCCACCTCGCGCTCCTACTGTTGTGCCCATGACGAAGCCCAGCGCGGACCAGACGCAGAAGACGGACATCAAGATCAGCCTCATCGGCGGTCACCGGCTCGACGGGGCCACCCTCCACGAGCGCACCCTCACCGTCTCCCTCGTCGGCGGAGCCGATGTCGACCTGACGGACGTGGAGATCCCGGACGGCGCCGAACTGCGGATCACCAAGCTGAGCCTCATCGGCGGCGTCTCCCTCCGGGTCCGCCCCGACGTCCGGGTGGAGGTCCGCGGCGTGCGCCTCGGCGGCGTCCGCGACACGGGCCCCACCGAGCCGGACGGCCCCACCGTCCGCATCGACGCCTGGGGCCTGGTGGGCGGAGTCTCGGTCCGCCGCGACTGACCGCACACCGACCGACCCTCAGGCCGCCCCCCACCTCCGCAGCGCCGGCGCCACCCGCTGGTGACCCATGCGGTACAGCTTGCGGGCCCCCCGGCCCGCCACCCGGCGGACGGCCCCGCCCGCCCGTCCCGACCCGGCGGCCCCCTCGGGCAGCGGGCGCCCCTTCTCGTCCAGGCCGTGGCGTTCGAGGATCGGGACGAGGTACGGGCCCGCCGAACTCGGTGTGTAGTACGGCCGCAGGGGCGGGAGCGGGCCGCCGGAGCGCAGCCACGCCAGCCGGTCGCGGGCCGCCGTGTACGGGTCGGCCTTGCCGATGCCCTGCTCGGCGGCCCACTCGGGCAGCGGCTGCGGCAGCGCCCCGGCGTCGAGGTCGTCCCAGGAGGCCAGGCAGCCGGAGTGCAGGAAGTAGTGGTTGCCGTGGGCCTCGCGGACCCCGAGGTCGGTGAGGATCGCGGTCGGGATGCCCCGGTGCATGGACTCCAGGGCCGCCGTGGAGCTGACCGTCACCAGCAGGTCGGTGCGGTCGAGTACCTCGGCCATGTTGCCGTACACCAGCTCGAGGTTGGCGGGAGCCCGCTCGGGCAGCGCCTCGACCAGCAGCTGGTAGGGGTCGGCCTCGACATGGGTGGTCTGCTCGCCGGGCAGACTGCGCAGCTTGACCAGCACCTCCCGCTCCGGATGGCGCCGGGCGTGCGCGGCGGCCCGGCCGAGCAGATGCAGCCGCGCCGCGCGGTCCTTGGGCACCGACGGCTGCACGGCGAAGGTGAGCGTGAACGGCCGCTCCCGGGACGGCCGGTGCGGCGCGCCGCCGAGGAACGGCAGCGCGCACTCCACGACCGAGCCCGGGTCCACCCCGACGGAGTCGAAGGCACGGGCGAACCGGCCGGCGTCGTAGGCGGAGTTGGCGAGGACGATGTCCGTGCCCGCGCGGGTCAGCAGCCCGTCGACCAGCTTCTCGTAGACGACGCCGACATATCCGCTGACGGTCACCGGCCGCCGCTCGCGCCCCTCCCAGGCGAGGCCCAGCGCATGCGTGAGCGCCAGGACCGTACCGCCCGCCACCGCCAGCACGACCACGTCGGCGGCGGCCAGTTCCGCGTCGTCGACCAGCTCGGCCGGCGCGACCTCGCGCCGCCGGTCGGGCACGATCCCGACCTCCGCGAGCTGCCGCTCGGTCGGGGTGGACCGGCCGCGCAGGAAGACGGCGTCGAGGGCGTGGGAGGGGGCCAGTTCCCGGGCCACCGAGGCACCCCACTTCCACCGGGTGTCCGAGTCCGCGACGACGGCGACGCGTCTGGGAGGGGTGACGGTCATGGCGGGGCCTTCCTGGCGGAGGTGCGCGGGGTGCGCCGAGGCTAGGAAGATCACCTGAGGGAAGAGCGAGCGTTTGTTGTGCGTCCGCTGGGAGGGCTGGGCGGCCCCTGTGCATGTCCTGACAATCCCGCGCCGATCAGGGGGAGTTGATCGCCGGGGCGGATGTCCGGACATCGACTGTTCGCCGGAAGTTCATTGGTTCGGGCCGCCGGTTCTCAGAACATGAGCCGGTCCACCCGCCCGCTCACATGGAGCCGCTCCGCCGCCTCCCCCGTCCCGCGCAGCTCGAACCGTACGCCGTCCGAGGCGAACGCCACCGTACCCGGCAGCAGCACCGGAGCCCGGAACTCCGCCCGGGTCCGTACGGCCGGCGGGGTGCCGTGGGCGGCGAGGCAGCGGGCGACCGTCCACATGCCGTGGGCGATGGCGCGGGGGAAGCCGAAGAGGCGGGCGGTGAGCGGGTGGAGGTGGATGGGGTTGCGGTCGCCGGAGGCGGCCCCGTAGCGCCGGCCGACGTCGGCGGCGAGCCGCCACTCGTCGAGGAGGGGGAGAGGAGCGGCGGCCCCGGGCTCCGAGGGGGCCGATGAGGCCGAGGGGGCCGATGAGGCCGAGGGGGCCGATGACGTCGAGGGGGCCGATGACGTCGAGGGGGCCGATGACGTCGATGGGGCTGACGGCTCACGCTCGGTGCGGTGCCGGGCCAGATACGTGCTCGTCGACTCCCATACGACGGCGTCGGCCTCCCGCAGCTGCGTCACCACGAACGCCTCCGTACCGCGTCGGTGCGGGGCCAGTCGGTCGACGTACACGCCGAGTTCGTACGTCCCGGCGGCGGCGAGCGGCCGGTAGCGGGTGATGTCGATCGAGGTGTGGACGAGACCGAGCAGCGGGAGCGGGAAGTCCCGGCCGCTCATGATGCTCATGGCGAGCGGGAAGCCCAGCACATGCGGATAGGTGAGCGGCATCGCGTCCTCGCCGGTGGGGAAGCCGCAGACCCGCTCGTAGGCCGCCAGCCGGGCCAGGTCGACCCGCAGCCCGGGCAGGACCAGCCGGCCGCCGGTGAAGTCGGCCCCGGGCTGCGGCCGTTTGAACGGCGAGCGCAGGGCCCCGCGGGCCAGCAGCGGGGCGAGGGCGGGGGAGGAGGAGAGGGTCGTCACCGCGGTCATCACGCCCCCAGCAGGCTCTGGCCGCACACCCGTACGACCTGTCCGTTGACCGCGCCGGACGCCGGGTGCGCGAGCCAGGCGGTGGTCTCGGCGACGTCGACGGGCAGGCCACCCTGGGCGAGGGAGTTCATCCGGCGGCCCGCCTCTCGGATGAACAGCGGTACGGCGGCCGTCATCCTCGTCTCGATGAAGCCGGGCGCGACCGCGTTCACGGTCACCCCGTGCGTGTCGAGCGCGCGCGGCGCGAGGGCGCGGACCAGCCCGGCCACGCCCGCCTTGCTCGCGCCGTAGTTCGTCTGCCCCGCGTTGCCCGCGAGCCCGGCGATGGAGGCGGTCGCCACGATCCGGCCGCCCGGCCTGAGGGTGCCCTTGGCGAGCAGGGCGTCGGTGGTGCGCAGCACGCTCGCGAGGTTGACGTCCAGGACCGAACTCCAGCGGTCGGCGGGCATGTTGACCAGCCGGCGGTCACGGGTGACGCCCGCGTTGTGGATCAGCAGGTCGAGCCCGTCGGGGAGTTCGGCGGCGATCCGCTCGCCGGCGTCGGCGGCCGTGATGTCGAGCGCGAGGGCCCGCCCGCCCAGCCGCCCGGCGACCCGCCGCGCATCCGCCTCGGCCTGCGGCACATCGAGCACGACGACTTCGGCCCCGTCCCGTGCAAGCACCTCGCCAACAGCCTCCCCGATCCCCCGCGCACCCCCGGTGACGAGGGCGACGCGCCCGGCGAGGGGCCGCTCCCCGAAGTCACGAGCAGCCCACTGCCCGCCCCCGGCCCCCACCCCGATGACCTGCCCACTGACATAGGCCGACTTGGGGGAGAGGAGGAAACGCAGGGTCGACTCGGCGGATGTCGCGTCCGTGAGGCGTACGAGGTTCACGGTTCGGCCGCGGCCGATCTCCTTGCCGAGGGAGCGGGTGAATCCCTCCAGGGCCTGCTGCACGGCCGCCCGATGGTGGTCGTCGTCGGCGTCGAGGGGGGAGCCGAGGATCACGATCCGGCCGCTCGCCGCGACCGTCCGGAGCACCGGGTGCAGGGCCGCGTGCACCTCGGCGAGGGTGTCGACGTCATGGACCCCGGTCGCGTCCAGGACGACGGCGGCGGGGTCGGCGGCGCCGAGGGGGAGGCCGGTGCGGGCGAGGACCGGCGCGAGATCGAGGGTCGACTTTCCGGCCGTAAGGTGAAGCAAGTCGCCTGTGAGGGACGGATGTTCGGGGGACCAGCGCCTGAGCGCCGCCGGCTGGGGAAGCCCGAGCCGTCGGGTGAGGAAACGGCCGGGTGCGGTGGCGGTGAAACTCAGATAGCGGTCGGCCATGTTCGTCTCGTCTCCCACGGGCTCGGCATGACGGAAAATGTTCCTTACTCCGGAGTAAGGTTACCCGGGGTAAGTCTAGGTCAAGGGTGAGGAGCAGGTCGAGATGAGTACCTCGGAGTCGTCCCAGGCGAGTACCTCGGAGCCGTCGAAGGTGACCTATCTGAGAGGCGCGCGGAAACCCGCCTTCGAACCCCCGCGCGCCCGCCGCGTCGCGGTCATCGGCGGCAGCCGCACCCCCTTCGCCCGCTCCGACGGCCCGTACGCCACCGCCTCCAACCAGGAGATGCTCACGGCGGCGCTCAACGGCCTGGCCACCCGCTACGGACTCGACGTGCCCGGCGTCGTCGGCGAGGTCGTCGCCGGCGCCGTCCTCAAGCACAGCCGCGACTTCAACCTCACCCGCGAGACCGTCCTCGGCTCCAAGCTCGACCCGCGCACCCCCGCCTACGACATCCAGCAGGCCTGCGGCACCGGCCTCCAGGCCGTCATCGCCGCCGCCAACAAGATCGCCCTCGGCCAGACCGAATCGGCCGTCGCGGGCGGCGCCGACACCGCGAGCGACGCCCCGCTCGGCGTCAACGACTCACTCCGCCGCATCCTGCTCCAGGCCCGCCGCGCCAAGTCGACCGTCGGCCGCCTCAAGGCGCTCGCGCAGATCCGCCCCGGCCACCTCGTCCCCGACGTCCCGCGCAACGCCGAGCCGCGCACCGGCCTCTCCATGGGCGAGCACGCGGCGGTCACCGCCCGCACCTGGGGCATCGAGCGCGAGGCCCAGGACGAACTGGCGGCGACCAGCCACCAACGGCTGGCGGCCGCGTACGAGCGCGGCTTCTTCGGCGACCTCGTCGTCCCCTTCCGCGACCTGACCCGCGACCAGAACCTGCGCCCGGACTCCACCGTGGAGAAACTCGCCACGCTGAAGCCGGTGTTCGGCACGGACGGCCCCAACCCCACGATGACAGCGGGCAATTCGACCCCCCTCACCGACGGCGCGGCGGTCGTCCTGCTCGCCTCCGAGGAGTGGGCCGAGACCCGGGGCCTGGAACCGCTCGCGTACCTCACCGTGTACGAGACGGCGGCCGTCGACTTCGTCCACGGCGATGTCGCGGGCGGCGAGGACGGGCTGCTGATGGCCCCCGCCCACGCCGTCCCGCGCATGCTGGCGCGAGCCGGCCTCGGCATCGAGGACTTCGACCTGGTGGAGGTCCACGAGGCCTTCGCCTCCCAGGTGCTGGCCACGCTCGCCGCCTGGGAGAAGCAGGGGCTCGCACCGGTCGACCGGGACAAGCTCAACGTCACCGGCTCCTCCCTCGCCACCGGTCACCCCTTCGCCGCGACCGGCGCCCGGATCGTGGCGACCCTGGCGAAGCTGCTCGCCGAACGGGGCACCCCCGGACGCGGGTTGATATCGATCTGCGCGGCGGGCGGCCAGGGGGTGACGGCCGTACTGGAACGCCCCTGACCAGCGGTCAGGGCTGAACCTGAACCCCTGTCACATAACCCCCGAGATTGCACAGCCCTGACCCCGGATCATCCCCGAACACGCACAAGCCCCCCACGCCAACGCCGTACGATCCCCTACCTAACCGTCGGTAACCCCTTAGTTCGGGGCCATCCCGGTGAACGCCTCCATACCCGAGGCACGTACGTCTTTGCAGCAAGCAGTTCTTTCGTGCTGCACGCCAAGGGAGCCGCCCGTGTCCACGCCCTACGCCACCTCGACCGACTTCGCCGACGCTCCCCCCGCACTCGTGGAACCCGAGACGCGTCGGCTGGACGGTCAGGTGCGGGAAGCCGCCGTACCGGCGTTCGCCCAGCCGGTCACCCACGGCTCCCTCGCCGACCTGCCCTACGACAACGCCTCCGCCGCCCCGCAGGCGGTGGTCCTCAGCCGCAAGGAGCAGGACGGCACCGGAACCGGCACCGGCACCTGGACCGACATCACGGCGGAAGGCTTCGCCGCCCAGGTGCACGCGGTGGCCAAGGGGCTGATCGCGGAAGGGCTGATGCCGGGCGACCGGATCGCCATCATGGCCCGTACGACGTACGAGTGGACGCTGCTCGACTTCGCCGCCTGGGCGGCCGGCCTGGTCACCGTCCCCATCTACCCCACCTCCTCCGTCTTCCAGACCCGCTGGATCCTCCAGGACTCCGGCGCGGTCGCCCTGGTCACCGAGACCCTCGGCCAGGCTGCCGCACTCGGCCCCGAGCGAGACCGGCTGCCCGACCTCCAGCACATGTGGGTGATGGAGAAGGGCCACATCGACCGGCTGGGCGAGGCGGGTGTCCATGTCCCTGACGGCGAAGTGGCGGTACGGCGCGGGGTGCTGGGCCCCGACACCCTCGCCACCCTCATCTACACCTCCGGCACCACCGGCCGCCCCAAGGGCTGCGCGCTCACCCACGGCAACTTCTTCGCCGAGGTCGACAACGCGATCGAACTCCTCTACCCCGTCTTCAAGGCACAGGAAGGCGCGAAGGGCGACGAACTCTCCGTCCTCCTTTTCCTCCCCATGTCCCATGTCTTCGGCCGGATGGTGGCGATCGCCTGCATCCGTGCCCGGGTCCGCCTCGGCCACGCCCCGAGCCTGAAGGCCGACGAACTCCTCCCCGACCTGGCCGCCTTCCGGCCCACCTGCCTCCTCTCCATCCCCTACATGCTGGAGAAGGTCTTCAACACGGCCCGCGCGAAGGCCGAGGCGGGCGGCCGGCTGACCACCTTCGACCGGGCCGTGTCCGTCGCCCGCCGCTACGGCGAGGCCGTCGAGGCCCAGAAGACCGGCACCGGCTCCGGCCCCGGCGCCACCCTGCGCGCCGCCCGCACCTTCTACGACCCGCTGGTCTACCGCCGTATCCGCAACGCCATGGGCGGCCGGGTCCGCCACGCCATCTGCGGCGGCTCCCCGCTGGGCCGCCGCCTCTCCTCCTTCTACCTCGGCGCGGGAATCGAGATCTACGAGGGCTACGGCCTCACGGAGACCACCGGCGCCTCCACCGTGACCCCGCCGCTCAAACCCCGCCTCGGCACGGTCGGCTGGCCGCTCCCCGGCACGAAGATCCGTATCGCCGCCGACGGGGAGATCCTCATCGCCGGCGACCACGTCCTGCGCGGCTACTGGGACCCGGCGGCGGGCGGAGTCGTCCCCGCCGCCCCCGACGGCTGGCTGCCGACCGGCGACATAGGCGAACTCGACGACGAGGGCTACCTGACCATCACCGGCCGCAAGAAGGAAATGATCATCACGGCGGGCGGCAAGAGCGTGGCCCCCGCCCCCCTGGAGAACTGGCTCCGCTCCCACCCCCTGATCTCCCAGGCCCTGGTCCTCGGCGACGACCGCCCCTACGTCTCCGCCCTCCTCACCCTCGACCCCGACGGCCTCACCCACTGGCGCAACATGAACGGCAAGCATCCGGTGCCGGTGGAACTGCTGCTCGGCGACGAGGAGTTGTACGCCGTCCTCCAGCGCGCGATCGACGAGGCCAACAAACTCGTCTCGAGACCGGAGTCCATCCGGCGGTTCGCCGTCCTGCCGGTGGACTTCACAGAGACGGCGGGCCACCTCACCCCCTCGATGAAACTCCGCCGCGAGACGATCCTGCGGGACTTCTCGGAACAGGTGGAGGCCCTGTACCCGCAATAGACCGGACCGGACCGGACCGGATTGGACCGGACCCGACTGGACTGGACCGGTAAATTCCGTCGCGCGGAGACGGACCTGCCGTCGACGATGCCGGATGTGAACGGCATCGAGTTCTTCCAGTACCCGTCGCGGAACCCCGTCTGGGGCATCCGCGTCGACGGCACCGACCTGCGCGCCCGCGCGGCCTGGGCGACACGTGAACTGTGGCGGCCGGAACTGGAGGACCAGTTCGAGGACCAGGAGCGGGAGTCGGCGGACCTGCTGTGGGGACAGCACGCCGGCCTGGACACCACGGAGTTCACCGATACCGCCTTCCTCCCCGCGGCCCCAGACCCCGTCCCTCTCCTCGGCTGCCGCTGCGGCGTCTGGCGCTGCTGGCCACTGACGGCCCGGATCACGGCGACCGCCACCACGATCACCTGGTCCGGCTTCTGACCATGGCGATGTTCGTGCACCTGACCTCATCGGCCGACGCGCCCCGCATCCGCCGCTCCGGCATCCGGGCGGTGAGCCACGGCCAGGGAGGCCTGCGCGGGGTGTACTGCTTCCCCGTGCTGCCGTCCTACACCCTCACCCACCAGTGGCTGCGCGAGCTGGCCCGGTTCGGGACCCGGGGCGGGCTGGTCGCCGTACATCTGCGGCTGGACGACCACGAGCCGGTGCGCGTCGGCCGGTACCCGGACCGGGCCCGGGAGGCGCAGGCGAGGGTGGGCGCGGCGGAGGCGGTCCGGCGGGTCGCGGCGCTGGAGGATCCGCGGGGGTGGGAGGTGTTCGTGCCACGCCCCGTACGGGCGGCGGAGATCCACCGCGTACGCGCGGTACCGCAGACGGTCGGCTGGCGCTACCGCCCCGACGCCCACGGCACCCGCCCCTGCACCTGCTTCGGCTGCGCGGTGCGCGGCGAGTACGGCGGCCGCCGCCTCCGCGAACGCCTGCCCCACCCCCTGGACGGCCCCCCGCCCCCGCCCCGGGAACTCCTCACCCGGATCTCGGGGACCGACGACCCGGCAGCCCTCCGCGAGGCCCTGCACTGGTTCGGCATGCGCCGCCGAGGCCCCGTCCCCGAGCTCGCGCACCTCGCTGCCCACCCCGACCCGACCGTCCGCGAGGCGCTGGTATGGGCGGTCGCGAGATGGTCGACCCCCAGCGTCACCGACCTCCTGGACCGCCTCGCCGACGACCCGGACGACGACGTACGGGAGGCGGTGGCGGAGGTGCGCTCATAGAAGAAGGTCGGCGAACCCCTCCACGAACTGATTGACCCGATCGAGGAACGGCCCACCGCGCGCCACCCGGAACCCGTGCCGCCGCCCATGGAACGCGCCCCGCACGACATGGAAGTGCGCCCAGCGCCCCACCCGCTCCCGGTCCAGCCCGGCGGCCTCGGAGAAGACGTCCAGGACCCGGAGCGCGGCCTTGCGTACGTCACCGGGATCGTCCAGCGCGACCAGCCGCAGCCCGAGCGCCTTCAGCAGCGTCCCCCCGTCATACGCCGGATCCCCCACCCACCCCTTCGGGTCCACCGCCAGCCACGGCTCGCGCTCGGCGCGCAGGATGTTCCGCGCGTGCAGATCACCGTGCACGAGGAGACCGGGCTGCGCCCGCCCCAGCTCCCGCACGGTGGCCAGGGCGGCCCCGAAGGACCGCTCGGAGACCCCGTGCGCGAACTCGGCCCGGTCCAGCCGCAGTTCCTCGTCCCAAGCGAGGGCCATGTCCTGTATCCGGGGCAGCCCGGCAGGCGCGGCCACGGCCAGCCGCCGACTGACCCGCCCCGCGACGACGGCGACCTCGTCCGTGTCCTCCACCTCGGCGAGCGACTCCGCCCGGACCCGCTCCAGCAACATCGCGAACCGCTCGTCGTCCCGCGCCAGCAGCCGTACGGCCCCGCGCCCGCCCCAGGCGGCGAAGGCGTCGGGCTCATGGACGTTCCCGGGATGCGGAAAGGACACCTTGACCACGGCGGACCCGTGCCCGGACGCGACGACGGGGACGACGATCCCGACTCCGCCGTGCAGGACGTCCCCATCGAGAACGCACCCCCACCGCCCGACCAACTCCCCGACGAGCGAGGGCAACCCGGCGATCCAGCGCGCCCCTTCCTCTCCCTCCCGCTCGACGGTCTGCCGGACGAACGTCTCTGGAATGTCGATCACGCTGTCATTCTCACAAGGAGAACGCGGCCGGCACGGGGGAACGCATGAGGCCCGTCCCCGAAGACCGGGGACGGGCCTGGGCCAGGTGTCTCAGCCGATGGCGATGCGTGTCTGCCAGTACGTCTTCGGCGTGACTATCTCGGTGCCGGAACCCGACAGCGCGGTCTTGCTGCCGGCGTAGAAGCGCACTTGGCCCGTGGAGATGACGGCCCAGATGTCGGGGATGGTGTCGTTGTTCGCGTCGGGGGTGCCCATCAGCTTCGGGATGGCGGCGCGGGACCATCCGGAGCCGCCGTACACCGTGTCCGCTCCGCCCGCCGAGTTGGCGGCGGACGCCAGGGAGCTGAGGTTGACCCCGCCGCCGCTCGCCGCGACGCCCGTGCGCAGCAGCAGCCGTGCGGAGGAGTCGGAGCGGTAGACGAGGTCGGCGACCCCGTCTCCGGTGACGTCCATGACGGTGACCAGGTCACGTGTGGTCCACGTGGAGGATGTCAGCAAGAGGGTGGCCTGGTTGACGGTGGCGCCGTGGTAGCCGGTGAGAGCCCACAGTTGGTCGCCGACGAGAACGAGGAAGTCCGTCCGGCCGTCAGCGGTGATGTCTCCGGCGGCGACGATCTGGGTGAAGGCGGCGGGGCTGGGTGCGCCGGCGGGCAGCAGGATCTGCTGACGCTTGTCGATGTTGACCGCGCCGTAGCCGTCTCCGGGGTAGACCCACAGCTTGTCGCCGAGTCGGACGACGAGGTCCTGGAGGCCGTCACCGCCGTAGATGTCGCCGTTGTGGGTGATGAGGGCGCCCTTGAAGTGGCCGTTGGGCGCGGCCACGTACGGGGGCAGGTCATCGCCGTTGGGATCCTTGTCCGGGTTGGCCCGGTAGGCGCCCGGCATGGAGTAGTCCAGGTCGCCGTCCTTGTCGGCCTGCGCGGGGTAGAGCGCGAGGTTGCCCTCGGCCGTGACCGTCATCATGTCCGGCAGCGCGTCGCCGGTGAAGTCGCCTGCCTTGTCGGCCTGGTCTCTCGGGGTGACGTAGAAGAAGTACCTGGTCGGTTCGGAGACGTTGCCGGCGCTGTCGACGGTGCGGACGTAGAGGACGTTGGGTCCGGCCGTGGGGGGCTTGGCGCCGCTGATGGTCGCACTGACCGTGACGGCTGTGTTGTTGGTGCGGGCCAGTGTTCCTGTGTACGAGGGTGAGTTGAAGCCGTACTCGTAGCGCACGACGTCGGTGTCCAGCGCGCGCACGGTGAAGGAGCCGGCCGTGCCGAACTTCTTGGTCGACCACTTGGCGTCCTCGGCGTCGATGCCGAACCCGTTCTCGTTGCCGTCGGCGTTGGGGAAGTCGGTGGAGCCGACCACCGGCGGCTTGGGGGAGGCGGTGTCGAGGACGAACTGGCAGGGGGCCTTCGGGTACCACGGTGAGGTGCCGCCGACGTCGTCCATGGCGTGCACGCGCCAGGAATAGGTGGTTCCGGCCTTGAGTTTGCTGGTGGCGAAGCTGTTCGTGGTCTTCAGCGCGACGCTCTTGTCCGCCCCGACCGAGACCTTTCCTATCGTTCCGAGCAGATCGCCGGTGGTCGCCCACTGGCCGGTGGGCCACAGATCGAAGTCGAGGTAGTCGAGGTTGCCGTCCTTGTCGGTGGCCTTGGCGGTGAAGGTCAGGTTGCCCGAGCCCATGCGGACGTACGGCGCGCTCGTGGTGCACTTCCCGTCCGGGTTGAGGTCGAGGGAGTCGGTGACGATCGCCGGTGCGCGGTTGAAGGCGATCTCGAGGAAGGGCGCGTTGTCGCCGTTGGCCTGGAACTTCTTCCACGCGTACTGGGCGTCCTCGTCACGGGCGCGCAGTCCGAAGGTGATCGTGTCCTGCCCCTTGTCGACCGCCTTCTGGGCGCCGCTCTTGACGTCGAACTTCTCGTACGCGTCCCGGCAGCCGGACTTGTAGCCGTGGGCGAAGCTCTTGGTGGCCAGCTTGTTGCCGTCGTGCAGCTTGGGCGCGTTCTTCCAGTTGGTGTGGCTGTTGATGGCCCCGGTCAGATGCACGCTCATGGAGCGGTCCTGGCAGGACCACGAGTAGGTCTCCAGCATGTACAGCGTGGCGCTGGTGAGCTTGGTGCCCTTGAGGTCCTTGTCGAACTCGATGTTGAAGAAGGACCGGGAGGTGCCCCAGGTGTCGGACTCGAAGCCGACGCGGGCCTCCTGGGTGCCGCCCTGGTTGAAGTCCTTGCCGTTGTAGAACGTGGCGTTGGGATACCGGTTGTAGGCGGTGGTCCAGTTCTGCACGTGCTTCTTGACCGCCGGGTCGATGAAGACCGGGTAGGTGGTCGCCGTGTCGTTCAGGAAATCCTGGTCGGGGGTGAGCGTCCACTGGCCGACGGACAGGTCGGCCTTGACCAGCTCGCCGCGTGAGTCGGGTGAAGGGCCGTTCAGCGACGGCAGACTCAGAGTGGCCGAGGACCCGCTCTGCGAAGGCAGCGGCGTGGGTTCCGCGGGCGCGGACGGCAGCGGCGACGGGGACACGGTGACGGGGTCGTCGGTGGCCGAGGGGAGGACCTCGGCACTGCCGTCGTTCTGCTCGTCCGAGACGGGAGCCTCTTCCTCGGAGGCACTGGGGCTCGCCGAGGATGAGGAGGTGGTGGTGGCGGTCGGGTTCGGGGACTCCGAGGCGGTCGGCTGGGCGGAGGCGCCCACGCCGCCGTCGGTCACGGCGGGGACGCCGCTGCTGTCCCACATCAGGGGCGTCGGCGAGAGCGCGACCTCGTCGCCGTCGGCGTCCAGGGCGCTGACCAGTCCGGTCAGCGGATCGAGCCGGAAGGTGAGATCGGGCGAGTGGAGGCCGTACACGAGCTGCTGTACGTGCGGATCCGCGGCCGCCTGACGGTTCTTCACGACGACGACCTGTCCGAAGCCGTCGTCGTCCGCGGTCAGCACCAGGTCGCCGCCCGGGAACACCTCCGGGTACAGGATCCGGTTGCCGTCGACGACGGGCGTCGGTACGGGACCCGGCCAGGTCAGCTGAATCGTGTGGGCGCCGCCGTCGACGTACAGCGTGACCAGGGGTGTTCCGGTATCGGCTGCCGCGGACTTCACGAGGGACACACGCTGCACGCCGGAGCGCGAGGCCCGCGCCGTCGACGACTGTGCGCTGCGCTCGCCGGAGCCGGCCGAGAACACCATCCGGGTGTTGGTGGCCTTCGGCTCCCAGCCCTCCTTCGTCCGGTGCAGGCTGGGGTCGATCTTCTTCCACTCACCGTCGACCTTGGCACGGACGGGGGAGGAGTAGAGCCGCTTCTCCATCAGATGATCGGGCCGCGCCCACGTCGTGGAGTCGGCGGTGCGGGCGGCCGTCACCTCGACCTTCCTGCCGGTCCGGGCGGCCTGTTCGACTGCGGCGGCCTCGGTGACCGGGCTCCGGTCCGCTGTCTTCCGCGGACTGCGGCCGTCCAGCCGGAATCCGGCGTAGACGATTCCCGTCGTGGCGACCGCAGTCGCGAGCAGCGCCGCAGTGGCCCGACGGCCGGGCCTGCGACGCCAGGTGCGCGTCATCGGGCGAGTTCCCCTTCCCCATCCCCAGAACCGGCGGACAGGACGGAGCTCCCCCACCGGGCAGCTGATGATGACCGATGAAGATCCTGTCGTCACCCTGTGGTGAACGGGCAGGAGCCGTCCCCCGTATCTCTGCGCGGAGGGCATCGGCGCGAGGAGCCCAGCGGTACCGCCCGGACGCAGATGGGGTGAAGCAGCACTTTTGGCGCCAGATCGCCGGAAGCTTTCCACCCATGCGAGTAAGAAAAATATAAGAAGTCTTACCTGCGGGAGGGCGTACGCATACCTCCGGATGATTGCACCTTCAAGTAGCTTCGTTGCGTAATGAATCGCTACACACCGTGACGATCATCACATGATCACGTGTAACCTGGCGTTCCTCCACAGATCGACCACAGAATCTGCGCTGTTCATCAACTCAGTGCGCGTGGTCCGTCACCGGTCCCGCTTGGACGGTCCGGGGGGACCTAGACGTGTTCGGCCGACTTCCTCGTGCCCGGCGCCGCATCGCACGCACCACCGTGCCGGCCATCGCAGCCGCGCTGCTCGTCGGGCTGCTGCCCGCCCAGGCACTGGCGATCCCACCCGACCCGGATCCGTCCCACGAGGAAACCGGACGCGAGACGCTCCAGTTGGAACCGCTGGAGACCGAAGAGCCACTGCCGGGAACGACCGTCTCCGCCGACCTGGAGACACTGAAGCAGGAAGAGCCGGCACCGCAGGAAGAAGCGCCCTCGGGCATCACGCCCCCGCCGGCCGGCATTCCGGGCGCGGTGAACTTCGACACGGCCGTCACCCCCGCCGCCCTGCGCACGGCCGACGCCGACGACCCCGCCGCCATGCAGCAGGCAGGCAGCCTGCCGGTCAGCCTCGGCCAGGCCCCCGACCAGCCGACACCGACCGGTACCTGGCAGGTCACCATCTCCGACCGAACCTCTTCCACGGGCCAGGGCGTGGACGGCGCGGTGCTGAAGGTGCAGGCGCCCACGACGGGCGCCGTCCCGATCTCCGTGAAGCTCGACTACTCCGGGTTCGAGAGCCTCTACGGCGCCGACTGGGCCTCCCGCCTGCGCTTCGTGCAGTTCCCCGACTGCTACCTGGACACCCCGGAGGACGAGGCCTGCCAGACGTACGAGGAACTGGAGACCACGAACGACGTCGACGGGAACTCGATCGTCGCTACGGTCGACCCGGCCGCCGACGACACGGTGACACCGGCCTCGGCCGGCAGCACCACGACGCAGAACCCGGGCGCCGTACAGGCGGCTTACCGGACGTCCACCACCGCAACGCCGGTGGCGGCCTCCGGGAGTACGGCGGTCGTCGGCGCGGTCGACTCCGGTGGCGGCGCGAGCGGCGACTTCAAGGCGACCCCGCTCGCCTCCGACGGCAAGTGGGAGGCGGGTGGCTCCTCCGGAGCCTTCACCTGGTCGTACCCGCTGACCGTGCCCTCTCCGCCCGCCGGGCCCACGCCCCAGATCACGTTCGGTTACAACTCGCAGACGGTGGACGGCCGCACCGCCGTCTCCTCCCCGCAGGCGTCCTGGATCGGCGAGGGCTGGAGCTACGACCCCGGCTACATCGAGCGCCGGTACCGCTCCTGCAAGGACGACAGCAAGACACTCGACGCCGGTACGCCGAACAACACCGCCAAGAAGGACAAGACGTCCGACCTGTGCTGGGTGTCGTACAACGCAGTGATGTCCCTGGCCGGGAAGACCACCGAGCTGGTCCGCGACGCCTCCGCGGGCAGCAACCCGGAGCAGGACACCGAGCGCTACCGCCCCGCGAAGGACGACGGCACGCGCGTCGAGCACAAGGTCGGCGGCGACAACGACGACAACAACGGCGAGTTCTGGGTGGTCACCACCCCGGAAGGAACCAAGTACTACTACGGCCTCAACAAGGTCGGCGGCGGCCACGACGACACCGGCTCGGTCTCCACCGTCCCCGTCTTCGGCAACCACCCCGGCGAGCCCTGCCACGCCGACGCCTTCGCCGACTCGCGCTGCGGGGCGGGCAAGCAGCAGGCCTGGCGCTGGGGCCTGGACAAGGTCGTCGACGTCCACGGCAACACGATGGTCGTCAACTGGAAGCAGGAGACGAACTACTACGCCACCCGCAAGAAGTTCAAGACGCCTGAGCAGTACGACCGTTACGCCTACCCGGCGTCCATCGAGTACGGCATGCGCAGTGACCTGACCGCACCGTCCGCGAAGGTGGACTTCGGTGTCGAGGAACGCTGCCTGGAGTCGACGACCGTCTGCGACGCCGCCAACTTCGCCAAGACCGGCGACCCGGGCGCCTACCGGGTGTGGTGGGACACCCCCGGCAACCTCAACTGCAAGTCCACCTCGAAGCTCTGCCCGGCATTCCCGTCCTTCTGGACGCAGAAGCGCCTGGCGAAGGTGACCACCGAAGCAGCCCGCCCGGGCCAGACCGGCCTCAAGCCGGTGGACGCCTACACGCTGCACCAGTCCTTCCCCAAGGACTGGTACGACACCGCGCCGGGCCTGTGGCTCAACTCCATCACCCGCAGGGGCTTCGCGGCGGGCGACACCGTCGGCACCCTCCAGTCCGACGCCGGCGTCAGCTTCGCCCCCTACACCGTCGGCGACAGCTCACCGCTGCGCGGCCGCCTCAAAGACCGTCAGCTGCCCAACCTGGTCCTCAACGGAAAGAAGGACCAGCGCCCCGGCTTCACCCGCCCCCGCATCGGCGTCGTGTCCAACGAGTACGGCGGCGACATCGAGGTCGAGTACACCGGCGGCTGCACGAGCGAGCCCGCCGAGGACAAGGGCAAGAGCAACGGGACCTGCTACCCCGTGCGCTGGTCGCCCGACGGCGACGAGAAGACCCCCAAGAAGGCGTGGTTCAACAAGTACGTCGTCGCGACCGTGACCGAGACCGACAAGATCAGCTCACACGGTCGGCCGATCACCACCCAGTACGCGTACGAGGACCCGGCCTGGGCCAAGAGCGACGACGAGTTCACCCGCTCGGCCCTGCGCACGTACAGCGACTGGAAGGGCTACCGCACCGTCACCACCCTCAAGGGCGCCAAGAGCACGTCCGAGATCGTCGACGGCGTCCGCGCGGTCAACGCCCAGTCGAAGACGGTCACCCGCTACTTCCGGGGCGCCGGCGGCACCGTGAAGGACTCCACGGGCACCTACACGCTCCTCGCGGACGACGCGGAGCAGTACGCGGGCATGACCGCGGAGACCATCACCTACACGGACTCCAGCGGCAAGATCCTCACGCGCACCCTGAACCACCCCTGGTCCCAGCTGACCGCCTCCCGCCCCCGCGAGAACGAGGACGGCACGGCAGGCGACCCGCTTCGCGCCTACCGCACCGGGGTCGAGCGCACGGACGCGATCCAGACGGTCGGTGATTCCTGGCGTGCCGTGCGCACCCTCACCGAGGTCGACGACACCTACGGCCTGCCGGTCCAGGTGGAGACCTACGTCGTCAAGCCCGACGGCAGCGGCGAGGTCTTCTCGGACCGGACCTGCACCACGACCGCGTATGTCCACAACACATCCGTGTGGCTGATCGGCCTGGCGAAGGACCAGAAGACGACCGCCACCTCCTGCGCCGCCCAGCCGACGGCGGATCCGGCGACCCTGCTCAAGGCGCAGGTGCACAACACCTACGACGGCCTCGCCGACAACGCCACGCCCACCAAGGGTCTGATCACCACCCAGGCCACGAACGACGGCGACGGCACGTCGAGTGCGGTCACCACGACGACGACGTACGACACGCTGGGCCGGGTCCGCACCGTCACGGCTCCCGGAGCCGGGAAGACCGAGACGCAGTACACCCCCGAAGCGGGCGGCCCGGTCACCCAGGTCAAGCTGATCAACGCCAAGGACCAGATCACCACCACGACCTACGACCCGGGCCGAGGCGTGCCTCTGACCGTCACCGACCCCAACGGCCGTGTCACCCGCAGCGAGTACGACGCCCTCGGCCGCCTGGTGAAGGGCTGGTCGCCGTCGGCCACCGGTTCGCCCACCGTGCAGATCGCCTACCAGACGGCCGTGGCCACCTCGGACCTGACCCGCCCGGTCGCAGTCACCGTCCAGTCCCTCAAGGACGACGGCACCTACTCCCGCAGGACCACCCTCTACGACGGTCTGCAGCGCGAGGTCCAGACGCAGAGCGAGGCGCACGGACCGGGCCGGATCATCGTCGACACCCACTACGACGACCACGGCCTGGTCGTGGAGAAGACCAGCGGCTACCTGGCCAAGGGCGAGCCGACCACCGACCTCTTCGCACCCAGGTCCAAGTCGCTCATCCCCAGCTCCGTCCGCTACACGTACGACGGCCTGGACCGGGAGGTCCGAGCCGACACGTACTACGCCGACGACAGGAAGTACTCGGCGACCAAGACGTACGGAGACACCACCACCACGGTGAATCCGGCGGGTTCGACGTCCCCCCGGACCCGCACGGAGGCCGACGCCCTCGGCAGGGTCACGTCGATCCGTCACTACAGCCAGGCCGCCTCGGCCTCCACCACCGGCCGCGACACGACCTACGACTACGACGCCCGCGGCAACCGCAGCAAGGTCACCGACGCCGCAGGCAACGTCTGGTCGTACCTCTACGACGCCCGCGGTCGATTGAAGTCCTCCACGGACCCCGACACCGGCACCACGCTCATGGGGTACGACGCCGCCGACCGCCCGAACTACACCAAGAACTCCCGCGGGCAGGAGGTCTTCACCGAGTACGACCTGCTCGGCCGAGTCCGGTACGTGCGCCAGGGCTCCGCCACCGCGAGCCCGGTCAGGGAGTACACCTACGACGACGTGTCCGGCGGCATCGGCAAGCTGAAGGAATCCGTCCGCCACACCGCCGCCGGCGACTACGTCAACCGGGTCACCGGCTACAACGCCGACTACAACATCACCGGCACCGAGACCGTCATCCCGGCGAACGCGATGACCGCGGGCGTGTCCGGCACGTACGCCTACAGCTACACGTACACGCCCACCGGCAAGCAGCAGTCGGTCACCCTCCCCGCGATCGGCGGCCTGGCGAGCGAGAAGGTCGTCACCCGCTACAACAGCGACGGCCTGCCGGACACCACGTCCGGCGCGACCTGGTACACCTCCGACGCCACCTACTCCCCGTACGGGGAGGTCCTGCGCACGGTCTCCGCCCCGCAGCCCTACCGCGTGTGGACGACGAACTTCGTCGACCCCCACACCGGTCGCCTCCAGCGCTCGGTGACCGACCGCGAGACCGACGCCCCGCACCGCATCACCGACAGCCTCTACTCCTACGACGTCTCCGGCACGATCACGTCCAACAGCCGTGCCATGGCGGACGCGACCGGGACGACGTGGGACACCCAGTGCTTCACGTACGACGTCATGGGCGAGCTGGTCAACGCCTGGACGTCGAACATCACCCCGGACACCCACGCCACCGGCTGCAAGGCGACCGACGGCACCACCTGGGGCTACGACACCGACTACACGACGTCCTCGGGCCCCGTGTCCGACGCCCCTGACGCGGCGACGGACCCCACGAGCCCCGACACGGCCCTGACGTCCTCCCTCGCGGCCACCGCCCCGGCCTCGGGCACGGTGTCGACCGGCACGACCGCCTACCGCCAGTCCTTCACCTTCGACTGGCTCGGCAACCGGGCCACCCTCACCGAGCACGACACGGCCGACGCGACGAAGAACGTCACGTACACCTACGGCTACGGCAAGACGCTCACCGGCGGCACCAGGACCCAGCCGCACACGATGACGTCGATCAGCTCGAACCCGACCGGCAAGAGCAGCGCGTATGTGTACGACGCCACGGGCAACACGACCGACCGCGACCTGACCGGCACGACACAGGACCTGGTCTGGTCCTCCGAGAACAAGCCGGAGTCGGTCACCAGCAACGGCACCAAGACCACCTACGTCTACGACGCCGACGGCAACCGCATCCTGGAGAACACGTCCTCCGGCTCCGTGCTGTACCTGGGCGAGACCGAACTGACGACCAACGCCACGGGCAGCATCACCAAGGCGTCCCGCGCCTACACCCAGGCCGGCGCCCCCACCGTCGTCCGCACCACCACCAACGGCGCGACGACCGGCCACAAACTCAGCGTCCTCCTCGCCGACCACCTGGGCACGGCGACCACCTCGGTGGACGTCGCCTCCGGCCAGACGGTCACCCGCCGAGCCTTCAAGCCCTACGGCGAGACGCGCGGCACGAAGCCGACAGCCTGGCCGAACAAGCGCAGCTACCTGGGCGTGGGCATCGACGACGCTGGAACCGGCCTGACGCACATCGGCGCCCGCGAGTACGACCAGAACGCGGGCCGCTTCATCTCGGCGGACCCGATCATCGACGTGGCCGATCCGCTCCAGATGAACGGGTACGCCTATTCAAAGAACGGCCCGATCAGCAGTTCCGATTCCACCGGCCTGTGGCTCGACGACGGAACGGGTCACAATGAGCCGCGCCCTGGCGGCGGCGGGGGTGGCCAGAGTCCTACGCCTGGTGTTCCGGCAGGTGGAACCGGCCCTGGTGGTTGCTATTACAGCTGCGGCGGCACGAGCACCACGGTCGTCGTTAGCGGCAGCAAGAGCAACGATTGCTCGTGGTACACCGGCTGCGGCTTGGGCAAGGCATGGAATTCTGCGAAGAATTGGGTCGCGGACAACAAGGCGGTCATTGCTCAGGTAGCTACCGAATTCACGGTCGGCGGACTCTGTGTCAGCTCAGCGGTAGGCGCGGGTCTGGCAACCGGAGGTGTAGGTTTTGGCGCTGCGGCGGGCTGTGGAGCCATCGCCGGAGCCGCAGGTGCAGCTGTGGGCAATGCCTTGTCGGACAGCGCAGATCACAGTGTCTCGGGCCAACTCGGTGACATGGCCGAGGGTGCTGTTTGGGGTGCTGCGGCAGGCGGGGTCGGATGGGGCCTAGGTAAAGCCGCCACGGCGCTTGCCAAATGTCACAGTTTCCTTCCAGGGACTGGTGTTCTCCTTGCTGATGGCACGAAGAAGGCTATCGAAGACGTCGTAGTCGGCGACGTCGTCCTCACGACGGATACGGAAACAGGTCAAACCGTCGAGAAGAGGGTCGTCGACACAATCACCACGGAAGACGACAAAGACTTCACTGAGATCGCCATATCCGTGGACGGCGAGTACTCCAGCATCGTGGCGACGGACACTCACCCGTTCTGGGTCCCCGATCTGAAGAAGTGGGTCAAGGCTGGCGACCTCCAAATCGGCCAGACACTCCGCACCAGTGCGGGCACCCACGTTCAGATCACGGCCGTCAGCCACTACACCAAGCGCCAGCGGACGCATGACCTGACCATCCAGGACATCCATGCGTACTATGTGCTGGCAGGGGCTACGCCGGTCCTTGTTCACAACTGCAATCCTGTTGCTGCTGCGGTTGGTGACCTGTCGAAAGATTTCGAGCGTAGAACGGTGGGCGTTCTTGATGTGGGTGTCGACCAGATTCCCATTTCAAGCGGCCCCGGTGGCCAGTCGCAGATGCTTGCCAATCTTCCCGGTCGCACGAGGCAGAATTTCGACCACGTTGAGACTCATGCTGCTGCGTTCCTGAGGATGAACCCAGGCATCAGAAAAGCAGTGCTCTACATCGACAACAAGTTTGGAATGTGTACAGGGCCAAGCGGTTGTGCGGCAAGAATGGAAGATATGCTCCCGGAGGGGGTGCAAGTGTGGGTGAACTCGCGAGGTCGTAAATACGGACCGTTCACCGGTAATGCAAACTAAAGGGGACCGATAGGAATGGCCCGGCCTGCCGTGTAGTGCAGGTCGGGCAATTCTTTTCTGCTGTCGGAGGTTTGCTTATCGCAGGAAGTCTGGGAGATCGTCCCAACTGGACTCTTGCGGTTCGATTGCCGTATAGCGCTTCCAGGGAACGTCTGCGATGTTGGCGAGTGGAGTGAGGAGTTCTGGGGCGGGTGCCGCAATAGACACATCAAATCGGTGTGTCGTGTCGTTTGGAACAGTAATCAGACTGTCGGAGACCTGGGCGAGCAGACCGGTGCCCACAAAAATTCTGACGTCCGCGGAGGGCCATCGCCAGTGGGGCAGTGGGAGCGGTCGAAATTCAGAGATGATCTGAGAGAGAATTTCTTCGTTGACGTTCTCCGCGTGCATCTGGTTGGGTGATCCGATGATCGCTTCGAATACCGTCGCATGAAGGAGAAATTCTGAAAGTGTTTCGCCCGTAGGTGTCCAGGGTTCGGGATCTGATCCTGGTTGACGATCAAACACGATTGGATCGTCGCCATCAATGCTGGTGGACCACGTCCAGCATCCCTGATTCTCAACCCAGAAGACCAGCTTTTCGTCCTCGATCTCTAGTTCGCTCGGGCTAAGGGGATGGTTGAATGTGGCCACGGGTGTAGACCACTGGGAAGTGGCTTCATGCCAAAGTCTCAGCGGGCGCGGCATGTTGGCTGCTTCTGGGTTTGCAGAAATCGGTAGATCTGGGTCGCCGTACCAGCGTGTCAAAAACTTACTCAGACTCTCGCCGGTGATATTGAGCAGTTCCTCCATGTGTTTAGTATGCATCACGTACGCGCGCCCTCATGCCGGGCACGTGCAAATTTGAGCCCCGTCGGAAGTCTGTCCGACGGGGCTCTTGCGATGGGTGACGCTGAGGTTGAAAGGGTGGGGTGACAGGGCTACGGAGGCTCCAGCCCGAGTCCGGTCTCGGCTATGAAGCCGTCGAGGATCTCGGGTCGGCGTTGGATGTCGCGGAGGCGGTTCTTCACGAGTGGGGTGAGGTCGTCGATCGTGCGGGGTGCGAGGTTGGCCAGGGACTTCTTCAGGTGGGCCCAGGCGCCTTCGACGGGGTTGAGGTCGGGTGCGTAGGGCGGGAACCTGACGATGGTCAGCCAGTGGTTGTTGCGGTCGCAGAAATCCCGCAGAGCCCTGGCGTGATGGGTGCTGGCGTTGTCCCACACGACGAATCAGCGGGGCACCGTCGAGTTGCCGACGGGCGGAGGTCAGCAGGTCCGCGAACTCGCGTGCCCGGAAGCCCTTCTTCTCGCCGGTACGGCCCCGGTACGTCTGCGTCCGGTAGATCAGACGGGTCTCGCGACCCGGTCTGACGCAGATCATCCCGGCCATCAGGACCCGGCCCGAGCCCTTGCCAGTCACCTTGATCAGCGGCGTCCGCCCGCGCCGCGACCAGGTCCGGCCCTTGCGGGTTTCAGGTCCTGCCCGGCCTCGTCCTCGAAGACTATCCACGCGCCCAGGAGCTGGGCCGTCCTCTTGCCCGTCACCACTGCTCCGTCCGCCACTGCGCGACGGCCTGCTCGCTGTGTTCGACGGCCCGGTGCACGGGCACTTGCGGTGACCAGCCCAGCCGGTGCAGCAGATACGACACCCCGCGCGGGGTGTACCGGTAGCCGAACAGGTGATGGGTCAACTCCGCGGCCCTCGCCAGGGTCCACCGCTGATCCTCCGTCCAGCCGTGCGCCGCCGGTCCGGCCTTCAGGTCCGCCTGCAATCGCTCCGCCTGGACATCGTCCAGCCGGCACCGAAAGCCGCCGGCCCCCTTGGAGGCCAGGGCCGCGCTCCGGCCCTGGCGCCAGGCGGCGTGCCAGGCGTAGGCAGACTTCCGCGACACCCGTAACCTGCGGGCCACCTCCGGCGGCCGCACCCCTGCTCGAACATCTCCGCGGCCTCGGAGCGCACCGACTTACGCTTCGCCCGCCCCGTGGCGGTCAGGCCGCCGCCATCCGCGTACCTCATGACGAGGATGTAGCACCGCCAACGCCCGTTGTCACCGCACCCTTTCAACCTCAGCGGCAACGTCAGCGGACGGGGACCGCGCAGAGCGGTGGTTCGTCGCCGGCGTCGGGCTTGCCGGTGATCTCGGCGGGGATGCGGAGGGCGTTGCCGAGAAGGTCGATGGCGTCGCGCTGGAGGCGGAGCCGGACGTGTGCGTAGACGCCGGCGGTGACGCCGATGTGGGCGTGGCCGAGGGAGTTCCTTGATCACGACGAGATCGATGCCTAGGAGCAGGGTGGCGGTTGAGTGGCAGAGGCCATGGAAGCGGATTCGTCGGAGTCCGGCACGGCCAAGGAATGCGCGGAAGCGGCGGGCGAGGATAGCGGGGGCGATAGGACCGCCGGTCGGGGTGGTGAAGACGAGGCCATCGTCACTCCAGGCTGGCCCTACGCTGCTGTTCCTTGCGCTCCTTGAGGGAGCTGAGGCATTTGGTGGGCCGGGCGATACGGCGCTGGGACGCGCGGGTCGGAGAAGGTCAGTCCGAGCGCTAGATCGAGGGCTGATCTTTTTCAGTACTACATGGACAATCTCTGAGCATTAGCATGCGTTTTGTGATCCGGGCGGACAGGCCGGTAGTGGTGGCTTTCGAGCCGACTGCGGCAGAGTGCCTCCTTGAGCCGGGAAGGACCATTGTCGTGGAATGGTTCGGAGGGGGCGATGACGGCATGGTCTCGATGGAGGCGGAGTGCTTCGTCGTCGCTGCCCCGAGTGGTGGATACACCAGGGCGTGGGACTCGAGCGGCATGGAAATCTACATCGGTCCCGAGTCCGGGCCGGAAGCGCACTGACGGGCCGCTTGTGGTGCTCGTCGGTTCATCGAGAGGGGGGCGGGGGAACCCCGGGCCCACCGCAGCACCGGCGGTGGGCCCGTTGGCGTCAGCGGCTGATGGCGAAACCGAGGAACTCGGCCCAGGCGGGGGAGGAGAGGGTGATTCGGGGGCCGTGGGGGTTCTTGGAGTCGCGGAGGTGGATGGTGTGGGGGCAGGTGGCGAGTTCGAGGCATTCGCCGCCCTCGCCGCTGCTGTACGTCGACTTGCGCCAGGTGTAGGCGGCCTCGACGCAATCACCGCCCTCGCCGTCGCTGTAGCTGGACTTGAACCAGGTGAGGTTCTGGCTGTTCATAGCTCCTCCAGCTTCTTCTCGATCAACGTGCGCGTCTCCTTGGGCGGGAGTGCCATCGCCCGCATGATTCCATAGCGGTCGGCGATCTTCCGGACCTCTTCCGGATCGGTGATCAGTCGGGGAAACCCTTGTGCCTCCGTGTACGCCACCTGCGCGTGCCTCTTGGGTGTCAGAAGGTTGAACGCGCAGCCCAGGTTGGGGTGTTCCTCAACCCTGGTCGGCATCACCTGGATCTCCACATTCCGCATGGCGCCGACCACCAGCAGGCGTTGGAGCTGTTCCGCGTGGACGTCCCTTCCGCCGATCGGTCGGTCCAGCACCACCTCCTCGATCACGTAGCTGACCACGGGCGCGGGCCGACGGTTGAAGACCTGCTGCCGCGAGAGCCTGTCGGCCACCCGCTCCTCGATCGTCTCCTCATCCAGGAAGGGACGGCGTTTGGCGAACACCGCGTGGGCGTGGGCCTCCGTCTGGAGCAGTCCGTGCACCGCGTTGACGGAGTACTGGTGCAGCTCGACGGCCTCCGCCTCCATCGCCGCATATCCCCGATACCACTCCGGATGCCGAGTCCGAACCTTCGCCATCGCCTCCCTCAGCTCAGGGACCGCCTGCAACAGCAGACCCCCGGCCTCCAACAGCTCGTCCGCCTTTTCCAGCACCTCCGGCCGGAGTGTCCGTACGCCACGCTCCATCGCGGAGATGGCATCCGGCCCGTACCCGACCATCTCGCCGAAGTCCTTCTGCGTGAACCCTTTCCGCTCCCGCAGGAGCTTCATCATCTTGCCCAGGGCCGTCAGCAGCCCCGTCGTGCCGTCGGCCTCCGCCGGGGTCTCCGGCCTGCGTTCCTCGCTCACATGCCCCACCGCCCTCACGCCTTCGTGGTCGCGGGCGACACCCCGTACGCCCGCCGCACCGCAGTCGTACAACTACGGAGAGTCGCCAAGTCGCCCCTGGCCAGGGTAAAGACAACCGACCACGCTCAGTCAGGTGAACTCCGAAATCTCCCCCCAGACCCCCACCCTGATTTCTCCCCTAGGGGTGATGACCCTGCGGCTGAGCTCCACCCCGCGCGGGGCCCGGCTCGCGAGGCGTCTCGCCGCTCAGCAGCTCACGGCGTGGGGGTGGCCGTACGACAGTGACGCGAACCGCACCGCGCAGCAGGTGGTCGCCGAGCTGGCCGCCAACGCCGTCACCCACGGCCGTGTCCCCGGCCGGGACTTCGAGCTGCGGTTGCTGCTCCTCGCGGAGGACACCCTGCGGATCGAGGTGAGCGACACACGGGGTGACCGGGGGTTGCGGATCGTGCGGGACACGGACACGGGCACGGAGGCGGAAGGCGGGCGGGGGCTGATCGTCGTAACCGTGCTGGCCACCACCTGGGGCGTCACCGAGCGCGAAGTCGGGAAGACCGTGTGGGCGGAGCTGCGGCTGCCGGGAGGGAGTGGGCCGAGGTCCTGAGGCCCGATTACCGGTAGGCGGGGAAAGCGAGGAATTATGGGCTCCATGAGCGAGAACGTTTACTTCGACATCACCATCAACGACAAGCCCGCCGGCCGCATCGTCTTCAAGCTGTACGACGACGTCGTGCCCAAGACCGCCCGCAACTTCCGCGAGCTGGCCACCGGACAGCACGGCTACGGCTACGCCGGTTCGTCCTTCCACCGTGTCATCCCGGCCTTCATGCTCCAGGGCGGCGACTTCACCGCGGGCAACGGCACCGGCGGCAAGAGCATCTACGGCGAGAAGTTCGAGGACGAGAACTTCGAGCTGAAGCACACCAAGCCGGGTCTGCTGAGCATGGCCAACGCGGGCCGCAACACCAACGGCTCGCAGTTCTTCATCACCACCATCGTGACCTCCTGGCTGGACGGCAAGCACGTCGTCTTCGGTGAGGTCGTCGAGGGCATGGACGTCGTCAAGACGATCGAGGGGCTCGGCAGCGACTCCGGCCGCACCTCCGCCAAGATCACCATCTCGGCCTCCGGCACCGTCTGAGACGTATGCCACACCCGAGGCGCCTGAGGCTCCTGTGACGCCTGAGGTGTCTGCGACACCTGCTGTGAGCTGCGGCGGGCGGGTTCCCTTCACCGGGACCCGCCCGCCGCAGCCGTTCACGGCCGTTCCTCCCGTCGCACCTTTCTGTAACCGTTCGAGTTCACCCCGTTGACACCCCTCGCCCCCGCTCCTAGGGTCGCGCCAAGTTTTTTCGATCAGGTGACGGTATTTCGAACAGTTGAAAGGTGAGTGCCCGGCCGCCGCTTCCTCGCCTGCATCTGATGCCCCGTCATCCTCTCAACGACGAGAAGAACAAGGAACTGTCAGCATGCGCAACCGAAGATCCGCTCTCGCCGCCCTCGCCGGAGCGGCCTCCGCCTTGACTCTGTCCGCGTGCGGGCAGCTGGGCGGGGACAGCTCCGGGAACGGCTCCAAGGGCGGCACCATCGGCATCGCCATGCCGACCCGGACCTCCGAGCGCTGGCTCACCGAGGGCAAGAGCATGGTCGAGGACCTCAAGCACCAGGGCTACGAGACCCAGCTGGTCTACGGCGACGACGACCCGGACACCCAGGTGGCGCAGATCGCGAACCTGGTCAAGAAGGGCGTCGACGCGCTGATCATCGCGGCCATCGACAACAAGTCGCTGAACGACGTGCTCAAGCAGGCCGCCGCCGCGAAGATCCCCGTGATCTCCTACGACCGTCTCATCCTCGGCACCGCGAACGTCGACTACTACGTGTCCTTCGACAACGAGCAGGTCGGCCGTCTCGAGGCTCGCTACATCATCGAGCAGCTCGGCCTGGAGGACGGCAAGGGGCCGTTCACCATCGAACTGTTCGCGGGTTCCCCCGACGACAACAACACCAAGTACTTCTTCCAAGGGGCGATGGCGCTGCTCCAGCCGTACCTGGACAGCAAGAAGCTGGTCGTCCGGTCCGGTCAGACCAAGCTCGACAAGGTCACCACCCTGCGCTGGGACGGGCCCACCGCCGAGAAGCGGATGAAGGGCATCCTCGCCCAGTTCTACGTGGGCGAGCGGGTGGACGCCGTCCTGTCGCCTTACGACGGCATCTCCATCGGAGTTCTGTCCGCGCTGAAGGCGTACGGCTACGGGACCGACAGCAAGCCCTATCCGATCATCACCGGGCAGGACGCCGAACTTGCCTCGGTGAAGTCGATCATCAAGGGCGAGCAGTCGCAGACGGTCTACAAGGACGTCCGGCAGCTCGGCGAGGTCGCCTCCGACATGGTCGACTCGATCCTCAGCGGCAGGACGCCGCGGCTGAACAACAGAAGGGACTACAACAACGGCGTGAAGGCCGTGCCCGCCTATCTGCTCCAGCCCACGAGCGTGGACAAGTCCAACTACGACTACGTCCTGGTCGCGGGCGGCTTCTACACCGCCGCCGAGCTCAAGTAGCCGTTCGCCGAGCTCCCGTGGCCGTCAGCCGGCCTTGCGCAGGATCAGGAAGGCGTGCGGGGTCGTCTCGCCGAGGTCGGCCTCCGGCTGCCGTACCGTGCACGACAGCGGGACGAACCCGGCCGCCGTCAGCAGCTCGGTCATCGGCTCCGGGCGCCGGCGCAGGAAGCTCAGGGCCACCGGGTGGCCCCAGGGCTGATCGAAGTGCCGGGGTTCGTCGCCCACCTGGAAGCCGAGGAGGAGCGGGCTTCCGGGCGCGAGCACCCGGTGGAACTCGGCGAAGAGGGCGGGCAGCTCGTCCCACGGGGTGTGGATGGAGGAGTAGAAGGAGAGCACCCCGGCCAGCTGCCCGTCGGGCAGGTCCAGTTTCAGCATCGAACCCTGCTCGAAGCGGATCCCGGGGTTCTCGCGCCGCGCGATCGCCAGCATCGACTCCGACAGGTCCAGCCCGAAGACGTCGAGTCCCCTGCGGGCGAGGAACCCCGTCGTCCGGCCGGGCCCGCACCCCAGGTCCGCCACCCGGCCGCCGGGGCCGACGAGGTCGGCGTACGCCGTGAGCACGGCCCGCTCCAGCGGCCTCGCCACCAGCTCGTCGCGGTAGCGCTCGGCGTAGTCCTCGGCGATGGCGTCGTAGAAGGTGCGGGTGGCGTTGACGAAGTCCGGGGAGACGGCGGTGGTGGCTGTGGTGTCGATGGCGTCGGTCATGAGCGCGGACCCTAGCCAACGCCACTGACAATGGCGGCCGCTCGGCGGTGCTTTCCGGCCATCGCGCCTATCGCCGCCTATCGCCGCCATCGCCCGCACCGTCCGCAGCACATCACCCCGCGTGTCACCCTGACGAGTGGCCTGGCGGGGACGAATGGCGGCACGTGTAATTCACCGGAAATTCACCGGGAAAGGCAGGAGCCCCGTGCCGGATGGCGCGGGGCTCCTTGGGTACTGCTTTCAGGCTGCGATCACAGGGACGATCGTCACACGGGGGTGACGTTCTCCGCCTGCGGACCCTTCGGGCCCTGCGTCACATCGAAGGAGACCTGCTGGTTCTCCTCGAGGGAACGGAAGCCCTGCGCGTTGATCGCGGAGTAGTGGACGAAGACGTCGGGGCCGCCGCCTTCCTGGGCGATGAAGCCAAAGCCCTTTTCGGCGTTGAACCACTTCACGGTTCCGGTAGCCATAAGCCCTCCTTGGGCCCAAAGGGTTGCCCTGCTCCAGAACCTGCAAGGTGAAAGCAGTGCCGCACAATGCATACGTCTGAAAATGTCAAGAGCCCGCGGTTACATGCTCCGCAGGCTCTGTACTGCAAGGGAAACCAAACTGCAACTTGCGGCGAGCCTAGCATGCGGGCAGCCGAAAGCAATAGGGGTCAAGATCACGTCACCCGGATGTTTGAACAACCGGTGAAGGGGTTGACCCGGGGGGTCGGAGTTCGAAGGGTACTCCTCCGGGTCTAGTCTCGCGATGTGGACAATTCTCGCACCCGGCCGCGCGTAGGCCACATCCAGTTCCTGAACTGCCTGCCCCTGTACTGGGGCCTCGCCAGGACGGGCACGCTCCTCGACTTCGAGCTCACCAAGGACACCCCGGAGAAGCTCAGCGAGAAGCTGGTGCAGGGGGACCTCGACATCGGGCCCATCACGCTCGTCGAGTTCCTCAGGAACGCCGACGACCTGGTCGCCTTCCCCGACATCGCGGTCGGCTGCGACGGCCCGGTCATGTCCTGCGTGATCGTCTCGCAGGTCCCGCTGGACGAGCTGGACGGGGCGCGCGTCGCCCTCGGCTCCACCTCCCGCACCTCCGTGCGCCTGGCCCAGCTGCTGCTGGCGGATCGTTTCGGCGTGCAGCCCGACTACTACACGTGCCCGCCCGACCTCAGCCTGATGATGCAGGAGGCGGAGGCGGCCGTACTCATCGGCGACGCGGCGCTGCGGGCCAACCTGCTCGACGGGCCGCGCTACGGCCTCCAGGTGCACGATCTCGGCACGCTCTGGAAGGAGTGGACCGGGCTGCCGTTCGTCTTCGCCGTCTGGGCGGCCCGCCGGGACTATCTGGAACGGCAGCCGGTGATCACCCGCGAGGTCCACCAGGCCTTCCTCGCCTCCCGCAACCTCTCCCTGGAGGAGGTCGGCAAGGTGGCCGAGCAGGCGGCCCGCTGGGAGGCCTTCGACGAGCGGGTCCTGGAGCGCTACTTCACCACCCTCGACTTCCGCTTCGGCGCCCCCCAGTTGAACGCGGTCGCGGAGTTCGCCCGCCGGGTGGGGCCGAGCACGGGCTTCCCGGCGGACGTGGCGGTGGAACTGCTGCGGCCGTGAGGGGCCGCGGGGGTCACTGGTCGATGTCGAAGGCCTCCACCGTGGCGAGTCGTGTGATCGCCGGGGTCCGCAGCGTGGTGGCCGCCCTCTCGCCGCCGATCGCGTAGACGCAGTGGCGGCGCAGGTCGTCGGGGCACGGGGCGCCGGTCGCGGCGAGCTGGGTGCGGGGGGTGGGCAGCGGGGGCAGCGTCGCCCAGACGTTGCCGGCCGGGTCGTACGTCTCTGTCGTGCCGAGCGCGGTGGTGGTGCCGGGGACATTGCCGCCGATCGCGTAGACGCAGCTCACGGCCTTCTCCCGGGGGCAGGGCGCCCCGGCTGCCGCGAGTCCGTCGCGTGCGGTGGGCAGGCTGGGCAGGGTCGCCCAGACGCCGGCCACGGGGAGGAAGACCTCCACCCGGCGGCGCTGATCGTCGGTGGTGCCGCCCCCGACGGCGTACACACAGGCCTCCTTGCGTCCGACGACGACGGCGGGGCACAGGGCGGTGGCCGCGGCCAGTCCGCTGCGGGGGGTCGGCAGGCCCTGATCCAGGGTCACCCACCGGTTCTTCTCGGGGCTGTAGACCTCGACCGAGCCGAGCACGGCGCCGTTCCCGCCGGTGCCGCCGATCGCGTACACGCAGATGCCCTTGAGGCCCGGGGCGTTCCTCGGGCAGGGGGCGGCCGTCCCGGCGAGATCGGTGCGCGCGGTGTTCAGGCGCGTCACGGACGACCAGGTGTTGGTGGCGGGGTTGTAGGCCTCGACGGTGTCGAGGGGGGTGGTGCCGTTGGTGGAGCCGCCGATGGCGTACACGCAGGTGGCGTCGCGGTCGTCGCGGTGGTCGCCGGTGTTGCCGGATGCGTTGTTGTTGCCCTGGCCGCCGCCGTTGTTCTGGCCACCGATGTCGCCCTGCCCGCCGGTGCCGTGGTGTTCGCCGCGGCTGCCGGGGCAGGGTGCGGTGGCGGCCGCCAGGTCGCGGCGGGGGGTGGTGAGCGAGGCCACGGTGAGCCAGGTGTTGGTGGCGGGGTCGTAGGCCTGGACCGTGCTCACCCCGTTGGTGCCGTCGACGGTGCCGCCGATCGCGTACACACAGCTGCGCTCGCCCTTGTGGCCGGCGCCGCCGCCGGGGCACGGCGCGGTCGCCGCGGCCAGTCGGGAACGGGGCGTCCCCAGGTCCTCCAGCGTCAACCACGCGCCCTGCGCGCTCGCCACGGTGGGTGTGAGGGCGAACAACGGTGTCAGGACGGCGACCAGGAGCCGACGTCCGGGTGAACGCCGGGGTGAACGCCCGGGCGGGGCGGGTCTTCTCAGGATCTTCACTGCTGCTCTGTCCTTCCGTACCGGCGACTGTCCGTCAGGATCAGTGCCAGCATGGCCCCGGGTGTTGTCAGAGCAAGACGATGAATCGCTTATACGACCTAATGCATATGCGACCTCATGCACAGGCGGGGGAAGGGGAACGTCATGCAGCCGCTCGGAGCCGACGAACCCACAGCCGTCGGGCCCTACCGGCTGCTCGGCCGGCTCGGTTCCGGTGGGATGGGCAGGGTCTATCTCGGCCGCAGCGCCGGGGGCCGCACGGTCGCGGTGAAGATCGTGCATCCGCACCTCGCGCTCGACGACGAGTTCCGCGCCCGCTTCCGGCGCGAGGTCGAGGCCGCCCGCCGGGTCGGCGGCGCCTGGACCGCGCCGGTGCTGGACGCCGACCCGGAGGCGACCGTGCCCTGGGTCGCGACGGCCTACGCGGCCGGCCCCTCGCTCGCCGCGGCCGTCGCCGCGCACGGCCCGCTGCCCGAGCACACCGTGCGGGCGCTCGGCGCGGGGCTCGCCGAGGCGCTGGCGGCCGTGCACGACCTGGGGCTGGTGCACCGGGACGTGAAGCCGTCCAACGTGCTGCTCACCGTGGACGGCCCGCTGCTCATCGACTTCGGCATCGCCCGCGCGACCGACGGCACGGCCTCGCTCACCTCGACCGGCGTCTCGGTCGGCTCGCCCGGCTACATGGCCCCCGAACAGATCCTCGGCCGGGGCGTGTCCGGCGCGGCCGACGTCTTCTCCTTCGGCGCGGTGCTGGCGTACGCGGCGACCGGCGCACCGCCCTTCCCCGGCGACTCCTCGGCCGCCCTGCTCTACAAGGTCGTCCACGAGGAACCCGCGCTCGGCGAGCTGGAGCCGGGGCTGCTGCGGGAGGCCGTCGAGGACTGCCTCGCCAAGGACCCCTCGGCCCGGCCGGCCCCCGGCGAACTGGCCCGGCGGCTCGCTCCGGAAGGGGCGGCGCGGCTGATGGCCGGCGGGTGGCTGCCGGGTGCGCTGGTGGAACAGGTGGGGCGGAGCGCCGTACAACTGCTGAATCTGGAGGCGACGGGGGCGCAGGAGACGGCTTCCGGGCCGGTGGAGTTCAGCCGGGTGGCCGTGGCGGCCGAGCGGCCGGTGAGCGCGGGGGAGTTCGGGCCGCCGCCGGTGATGGACGCCGTCCCGGTGACACCGGTGGACGCGCCCGTGCCGAGCCGGACGGACGGCGGCGAGCGTCCCGGGAAGATGTCCGTCACCGTGTCGGCCGCGGCGGCGCCGGGGGAGGACGGGCGCGGACGGCGTCTGAGCTGCACTGTCGCCCTGGCGGTGGCGGGCGCGCTGGCGGCGGTGACGGTCGGCTCGGTGTTCGTGTTCGACCTGCTGCCGGGCGACGACATGAACTCCGACGCCGGGAGCGGCGCGTACTCCGCGGCGCCCACGGCCGCGTCGAGCGCGGTGGACGGCGAGGCGACCGGCGCCCTGCCGGCCCGTTACGCCGGCACCTGGGAGGGCGAGGGCACCGGTCTCGGCGGCACGCTCCCCATGGGCACGTTCCGGGTGACCCTGCGTCAGGCCGCGGTGGGCGCGAAGGTGGGCGAACTGCGGCAGACCGACGTCCTCGGCGGCGTCTGTGTGGACGTGCTGACGCTGAAGAAGGTGACGGCCAAGGAGGTGGTCGCCGACTCGGTGGGCGCGAAGTCCAACCACTCCGGCTGCAACCCCGCCCCCCACACGATCCGCTTCACCCCGACCGGCGACGACCTCACCTACACCTCGGACAGCAGCGCGGAGGGCAACCCGACGGCCCGCCTGTCCAAGGTGGGGTAGAGGATAAGCGATGCCCACACCTCCCGGCCCCCTCACCCTGATCCTCGTCGCCGCCCTGTGGGGCGCCCTGGCGGGGACGCTCCTGCCGAGACCGGCGTACCGCTTCTCGGTACCGGCGGAGCGGGCGGACGAGGGGTGGTACGCCACCTGCCCCGAGGGACACCCGGTGCGCGGCTGGCTCGGGCGCGCCGGATGCGGAGGGTGCCCCGGGATGTCGTACGCCCCCGGCGCACTCCTCCTCCCCACCGTCACCGCGCTCCTCTGCGCGGCGCTCGCCGCGGCCACCGGAAACCGCCCCGAACTGGCCGTCTGGCTGCTGCTGGCGCCGGCGGGGGTGCTCCTGGCGGTCGTCGACGTACGGGTCCAGCGCCTGCCCGACCCCCTCACCCTGCCCCTCGCGGCCGTCGCCCTGGCCCTCCTCGGCGGGACCGCCCTGCTCCCCGAACACGCCGGACGCTGGACGACGGCCCTCCTCGGCTCCTTGGCCCTCGCCGTCGGCCACCTCCTCCTGCACCTGCTCAACCCGGCCGGACTGGCCTTCGGCGACGTGAAACTGGCCCTCGCGACCGGTGCCGTCCTCGGCTGGTACGGCTGGCCGACCCTCATGCTCGGCACCCTCGCCGCCTTCGGCCTCGGAGCCCTCTACGGCCTCGCCCTCGCCCTCACCGGCCGCGCCACCCGCCGTACCACCGTCCCCTTCGGCCCCTTCATGCTCACGGGAGCCTTCGCGGGGGTGCTGATCGGCGCGTACGCGGCCTGAGGCGAGGTGCGGGAAAGCGCTGGCGTAGGCTGGTTCGGTCCGTCCTCACCCCTTGACGAAAGGGACGCTTCCGGTGACCGAGAAGGCCGACCTCCAGTCTGTGCTCGACCGTGCCGCCGAGGGCGGGCGGATCACCCCGGAGGAGGCGCTCGACCTCTACCGCGACGCGCCCCTGCACGCCCTGGGCGCCGCCGCCGACGCCGTACGCCGCCGCAAGTACGCCGGAACCGAGCACATCGCGACGTACATCATCGAGCGGAACATCAACTACACGAACGTGTGCGTCACCGCGTGCAAGTTCTGCGCCTTCTACGCGGCCCCCAAGGACCAGGCCAAGGGCTGGACCCGTGACCTCGACGACATCCTGCGCCGCTGCGCCGAGACCGTCGAACTCGGCGGCACCCAGATCATGTTCCAGGGCGGCCACCACCCCGACTACGGCGTCGAGTACTACGAGAAGCACTTCTCCGCCATCAAGGAGGCCTACCCCCAGCTGGTGATCCACTCGCTGGGCGCCTCCGAGGTCGAGCACATGGCCCGGATCTCCGGGGTGTCGGTCGAGGAGGCCATCACCCGCATCCACGCGGCCGGTCTCGACTCGTTCGCCGGTGCGGGCGCGGAACTGCTCCCCGCACGCCCCCGCAAGGCCATCGCGCCCCTCAAGGAGTCCGGCGAGCGCTGGCTGGAGATCATGGAGACCGCCCACCGGCTGGGCGTCGAGTCCACGTCCACCATGCTCATGGGCACCGGCGAGACCAACGCCGAGCGCATCGAGCACCTGCGGATGATCCGCGAGGTACAGGACCGGACGGGTGGCTTCCGCGCCTTCATCCCGTACACCTACCAGCCCGAGAACAACCATCTGAAGGGCCGCACGCAGGCGACCCTCTTCGAGTACCTGCGGATGATCGCCATCGCGCGGCTGTTCATGGACAACATCCGGCACATCCAGGGCTCGTGGCTCACCACCGGCAAGGAGGTCGGCCAGCTCTCCCTGCACTACGGCGCGGACGACCTCGGCTCGATCATGCTGGAGGAGAACGTCGTCTCCTCGGCCGGCGCCAAGCACCGCTCCAACCGGCTGGAGATCATCGACCTGATCCGCAAGGCGGGCCGCGTCCCCGCCCAGCGCTCCACCACGTACGAGCACCTCGTCGTCCACGACGACCCCGCGAACGACCCCGTCGACGAGCGCGTGATGTCCCACATCTCCTCGACGGCCATCGAAGGCGGCACGGCCCACCCCGAGTTGAAGCTGCTCGCTTCCAACTGACGTCTTTCGACCGACGCCTTCGAGCCGCCGTCTTCGAGCCGCCGCCTTCGAGAGAGTTCTTGGCCCGCGCATGCCGACGATCCACGCCGCGCCCCTGGTCCTGCCGGTCGGCGCGGCACCCGTCCCGGACGGCGCCGTCGCCGTGGACGGCGGCCGGATCGCGGCCATCGGGCCGTACGACGAGGTCGCCGCCGCGGCCCCGGGCGCCCGCGTCCGCCGCTGGCCCGGCGTCCTCACCCCCGGACTGCGCCAGTGGCACGGCCTGTGGCTGCTGCGCCGCTGCTACCACCCCGACCCGCGCGAGTACGACGAACTCGGCGACCTCCCGCTGTGGGGCGAGCGGTTGACCGCCCTGGAGCTGACCGAGACCCGCTGGTCGGGCAGCATCCGGCGCGGCCTGCAGCGGATGCTGAGCCACGGCACGACGGCACTGGCCTCCCCGGGCGCCCGCTTCACCGACCCCCTGGTGGCGCAGGCGGTGGCCCGCTCCGGCCTGCGCGTCGTCCCCGTCACGGGCGCCCCCGGCATGCTCCTGGGCGACCGCCCCGACCTCGACCCCTTCGCCGAGGGCTACGACCTGGCGGGCACCGTCCACGGCCCCCTGGAGGTGGGCGCCCGCGCCGACCTGGCGGTCTTCGACGCGGCGGACGAGGCGACCCTGACGGCGAAGGGCGCCTCGAGCTGCGTGGCGACGGTGATCGAAGGCAGATTGCTCTACCGGTCCAGGTAGTTGGCTTTTCCTTTCCCCGCCTACCCCGAGAACGCCTCCGCGAACGCCCCCGAACTCTGCGAAACCCCACTGCAATTGGTCAGCGCATCATCCGTGTCCGTCCCGTCCTCACACTGCTGATCCCGGAACGTCGCCCACATCGACACCCACGCGATCCCCTTCTCCTCCGCGAACTCCCGCACCTGAGCCGCGTCGGACAACGTGAACGTCTCGTTGTCCACGTCATTCGTGCCGATCATCGACGTGAGCGCCATCCCCTTCCACGCGGTCTCGTCCGACGTCCCGAAGACGTCCCGCAACTGCTCCTGCGCCGCCTTCGCCGAGGTGATCGCGTACGAGCCCATGTCCCCGGTGTACGACTCGCCGTAGTTCATCGTCATCAGATTGACCGTGGAGACCTGCACGTCGTACTTGTTCGCGGACTCCAGCAGCGCCAGCCCGTCGTCGTCCAGCCCCGACGGCATCACCGGGAGGGTGAAGGAGACCTCCAGGTCGGACCGGTCCTCCTGGAGCAGGGCGATCGCCTTCGAGCGCAGGGCGACCGAGTCGGAGTCGGTCAGCTCGTCGCCCTCGATGTCGAAGTCCGCCTGGGTGGAGCCGGCCGCGTCGAGGGCCTCGCCGTACGCCGTGGCCAGCGCCGACGCGCTGTCGCAGGTCGACGCCAGCTCCTTGCCCGAGGCCCCGCCGAAGGAGACGCGGACCGTGGCGCCGGAATCGGTGAGCGCCGAGATACGGGACGTGACCGCCGAGTCGTCGATGGCCTCCGCGCCGTTCCACTCCGGTGTACAGCTGCTGCCGTCGGAGATCACGAAGGCCAGGTTGTACGTCACGGGCGACCCCGACGCGTCGTTGTCGGAGGCGTCCGACGCACTGACGTACGGCGCGTAGGACGTACTGGAGGAAGCCTCCTCCGAGGCGCTCGCGGACGGCGACGACGTGCTGCGTCCGGGCGGCTCGGGTGCCGCGTCCGACGTGCCGTCGGACCCCGCGGAGCACCCCGCCGTGGCCAGGGCAAACAGGCAACTGAGCCCCGCCATCGGCTTCAGGAAACTCCTCATTTGGCATGCACCCGCTCTCGTGATTTGCGTCTCAGGGGAAAATAGGAGTACGTATTCCAAGGGAAAATGTCTCACATGAAGCCGCACAAATTTTGAACAGTGAACGTACAGGGTCCTCACGGACACGGCACGGCAAAAACGGACAATCACCCCCGCAAGAGGGGCATTCAACCCTCCCCTATTGAGCGCGGTTCGCGCAGGCTTTCCGGGAGACTCTCAGGAAAGAGACAGGTTAAGGGGTTTCTCATGGGTCTCTCACATGGATTTCGGGGTTCCCGGCACATAAAGACTCCCTAATATCCGAGGAATGCATTCCGAGTCTTCCGAGCCTGCCGTCGATAGTCATGACGCCGTTCGCGGTCGCCGTCGCAAACGCGGGGGCAACGCCGCAGACGGTCCCGTGTTCGTGGACAACTCCGGACGCAGGTCCAAGCTGCTGCGACGCATCGGCATCCTCCTGGGTGTCGGCTGCCTCGCCTACGCGACCGTTCTCGGCGCGGCCTTCATGGGCTGGGGCACCTCCCTCACCCCGTCCTCGCTGCTGCCGTTCGGCGGTGGCGGCCAGAACCGACAGGGCCCTTCCGGCGGCATCCGCCCCAACGGGGGCGTGGGCTACGAGGTGGGCGGTCCGGGCGGCGCCGGCCGCTCCTCGCTGCCCACCGGCACCGCCTCCCCGTCCGCCTCCGCCTCCGCCAACTGACGGGACCGCAACCACCGCCATGACCACGACGACGACACCCTCCCGCGGGCGCCGCCGCGCCCCCACCCGTATGAAACGGGCGGCGGGCAAGGCCGCGGCGCTGCAGAAACCGCGCGTCATCCTCGCCCTGCTGCTTCTGCTCGCGCTGACCAGCGTGATGCTGCTCGACGGCTATCTGCGCGCCGAGGTCGGCGGCGACCAGCGGGTGCGCACCGGCGCCAGCTCCAGCAAGGTCCCGGACAAGGTCCTCGACGGCGGCCCGATCCTCACCTTCCGGGGCGGCCAGGCGAAGACGGTGTCCGTCCCGGACAAGACGATCGCGCTCACCTTCGACGACGGCCCCAACCCGACCTGGACGCCGAAGGTCCTGAAGATCCTCGAGGAGTACGACGTACCCGGCACGTTCTTCGTCGTGGGCTCGATGGTCTCCCGCTACCCGAGCATCGTGAAGACGATGGTCGAGCAGGGCAACGAGGTGGGCATCCACACCTTCACCCACGTCGACCTCTCGTACCAGAGCGACGCCCGCGTCGACCGTGAGATGGAGCAGACCCAGCTCGCGCTCGCGGGCGCGGCCGGCATCACCACCACGCTCTTCCGCGCCCCGTACTCCTCCGAGACCGACGCCATCGACAACTACAGCTGGCCCGTCTACAAGGAGCTCGGCGCGGACGGCTACACCAGCGTCTTCGTCGACACCGACAGCGACGACTGGAAGAAGCCGGGCGTCTCGAAGATCATCAAGTGGGCCACGCCGGACGACGGCGAGGGCGCCTCGGTGCTCTTCCACGACGCGGGCGGCGAGCGGTCGCAGACCATCAAGGCGCTGCCGACGTATATCAAGAAGATGAAGGCGAAGGGCTACACCTTCACCACCATCAGCGGGGTCCTGGAGGACCAGAACACCGGGCAGAACGCGGGGGCGCAGAACGCGGACGCGGCCGGCGCGAGCGGCCGACAGTCGGCCGTTCAGCAGCCCGGTGGCGCGCCGAGCGGCGAGGGCACCGGGGCCGGGACCGGATACGGGAACGGGAACGGGTCCGGGGCCGGATACGGGAACGGGTCCGGGAACGGGATCGGCAACAGCGGGGGCGGTTCGGGCGCGGAGACGGTCCGCAACCCCCTCCAGGCCGCCCACCGCGAGGCCACCGGAGTCACCCTCTACGAGGGCAAGGCCCTCATCGGGGCGGTCGCGCTCGCCGAGTGGACGGTCCCGGCGCTGTCCGTGGGGCTGATGGTCGTGGGCGTGGCCGTCATGGGCCGGTTCGGGATGATGCTCATCCTCGCCCGCCGCCACTACCGGCTGCGCAACAAGCGCCGCTTCAGCTGGGGGCCCACGATCACCCGCCCGGTGAGCGTGATCGTCCCGGCGTACAACGAGAAGGAGTGCATCGCCAACACCCTCCAGTCGCTGGCGCAGAGCACCCATCCGATCGAGATCATCGTGGTCGACGACGGCTCGACGGACGGCACCTCCGAGATCGCGCGCGACGCGGCCGCCTCGCTCGGCATGCGGAACGTCCGGGTCATCCGGCAGGAGAACGCGGGCAAGCCCGCCGCCCTCAACAACGGTGTCCGCAACGCCAGTTACGACATCGTCATCATGATGGACGGTGACACCGTCTTCGAGCCGGACGCCGTGCACCAGCTGGTGCAGCCGTTCGCGGACCCGAAGGTCGGCGCGGTCGCCGGCAACGCCAAGGTCGGCAACCGCAACACCGTCATCGGCGCCTGGCAGCACATCGAGTACGTGATGGGCTTCAACCTCGACCGGCGTATGTACGACCTGCTGCGCTGCATGCCGACCATCCCCGGCGCGATCGGCGCGTTCCGCCGCGACGCCGTCCTGGAGGTCGGCGGCATGAGCGAGGACACCCTCGCCGAGGACACCGACATCACCATCGCCATGCACCGCGCGGGCTGGCAGGTCGTCTACCAGGAGCACGCCAAGGCCTGGACCGAGGCGCCCGGCTCGCTCAAGCAACTGTGGTCGCAGCGCTACCGCTGGTCCTACGGCACCATGCAGGCGCTGTGGAAGCACCGCAAGTCGCTGACCGACAAGGGCCCCTCGGGCCGCTTCGGCCGCGTCGGCATGCCGCTGGTCGTGCTCTTCCAGATCGTCACGCCGGTCTTCGCCCCGCTGATCGACGTGTTCACCGTCTACTCGATGATCTTCGTCGACTTCCAGGCGGCCCTGCTGGCCTGGTTCGCGGTCCTCGGCATCCAGCTGGCCTGCGCGGCGTACGCCTTCCGCCTCGACCGCGAGAAGTACCGCTACCTGCTGATGATGCCGCTGCAGCAGCTGGCCTACCGCCAGATGATGTACCTCGTCCTCATCCACTCCTCCATCACCGCCCTGACCGGCGGCCGTCTGCGCTGGCAGAAGCTGAAGCGGACCGGCGAGGTCGGCACCCCGGCGGGGGTGAGCGGATGAGCTGGGAACAGCAGCAGGCGTACGGGTACGACCAGCAGCAGGGCGGCTACGGATACGACTACGGACAACAGCCGCAGTACCCGTACTCCTATGAGGAGCCGCAGTACGGGCCGCAGTACGAGCCGCAGTACGGGCCCCAGTACGGGCCCCAGTACGCCGAGTACGCCCAGCCGGCCGCCGAGGCAACGGCTCCCCTGCCGGTGGTGGAGCCGGAGCCGGTTCTGGAGCCGGTTCTGGAGCCGGAGCCGGCGGCCGAGGCCGTCGCCCCTGAGGAGACCAAGCCCGCGGCCCCCGCCAGAGACCGGTACTTCGACACCCTCAGAGCCCTGGCCCTCATCAGGGTCGTCGCCTATCACACCTTCGGCTGGGCCTGGGCCGGCATGGTCTTCCCCTCGATGGGGATCATGTTCGGCCTGGCCGGCACCCTCATGGCCAAGTCCCTGGAGCGCCCGGCCCCGAAGGTGATCAAGAGCCGGCTCCGCCGCCTCCTTCCGCCCTTCTGGTTCTGGGGCGTCTTCGTCGTCCTGGCGATGCTGATCCACGACTGGATGCCGAACTGGGAGATCGTCTACTGGATCGTCCCGCTGGGCGACCCCCCGGGCAACGCCTGGGGCGAGCAGGCCTGGGAGATCCTCTGGTACCTGCGCACCTACCTCTGGTTCGTCCTGCTCTCCCCGCTCCTGCTGCGGGCCTTCCGCCTGGCCCCCCTCCCGGTCCTCGCGCTGTCCCTCGCGCCGATCCTCGTCCTGAACTTCGTCTGGGCGGGTCCGGACAACCGCTTCGGCAGCGCCCTGTGGGACCTGTCGACGTACCTCTTCTGCTGGATGCTCGGCTTCGCGCACCGCGACGGGGTGCTCCAGAAGCTGAAGCCGGCCCTCGTGGTGGTGCTCTCGCTCGCCGCGGTCGGTTTCGGCGGCTGGTACGCCTTCGCCCACCAGGCGGACTTCGGCACCTACGACCTGGACGAGAACCCCCTCGCGCAGGCCTTCTGGTCGGCGGGCTGTGTGCTGCTGCTGATGTGGGCGAAGTCGTACTTCGGCATCGACTTCGCGTGGCTGACCCGCTTCCGCCGCACGAACCGGATCGTCACCGTCTTCAACGCGCGCGCGGTCACGATCTACCTCTGGCACGAGATCGCCCTGATCCTCGCCGTCCCGCTGATCGACCAGTTCTGGAACGTCCCGGCGTTCGAGACGTACCTGCCACTGGAGAGCCAGTGGTTCATGTTCGGCATCGGCTGGGTGCTGATCGCGCTCTTCGTCCTGCTGGCCGGGTGGGTGGAGGACGTGGCGGCGAAGAAGAAGCCGAGGCTGCTGCCCTGAGGGTGTCCTGCGGCCGGCCGGGGCCGTGCTGCAAGAATGGCGAGGTGACCCGCGCTTCCCTGAACAAGCAGCCCCACGAAGTCGCCTCGATGTTCGACCGCGTGGCGGAACGGTACGACCTGACGAACGACGTGCTGTCGCTCGGCCAGGACCGCAGATGGCGCAAGGAGGTCGCGAAGGCGGTCGACGCCCGCCCGGCGCAGAAGGTCCTGGACCTCGCCGCGGGCACGGCCACCTCCTCCCTGCCGTTCGCGGCGACGGGGGCCTACGTCGTCCCCTGCGACTTCTCCCTCGGCATGCTCCAGGTCGGCAAGAAGAAGCACACCTGGCTGCCCTTCACGGCCGGCGACGCGACCCGGCTGCCGTTCAAGGACGACACCTTCGACGCCGTCACCATCTCCTTCGGCCTGCGCAACGTGCAGGACACCGACGCGGCCCTGCGCGAGATGTACCGGGTGACCCGGCCCGGCGGACGCGTCGTGATCTGCGAGTTCTCGCACCCGACCTGGGCGCCCTTCCGCACGGTCTACACCGAGTACCTGATGCGCGCCCTGCCCCCGGTGGCCCGCGCGGTCTCCTCGAACCCGGACGCGTACGTCTACCTCGCCGAGTCCATCCGCGCCTGGCCCGACCAGCCCGCGCTCGCCGAGCTGCTGCGCAAGGCCGGCTGGTCCCAGGTGGCCTGGCGCAACCTCACGGGCGGCGTGGTGACCCTCCACCGAGGCTTCAAGCAGGCCTGAACGGGCCGGGGCTCAGTCGGGGCCGAGGGGCTTCAGGCAGGGTGCCCGGGGGCGTCGGGGCCGAGGGGCTTCAGGGAGGGTGCCAGGGGCCCCGTCAGAGCACGAGGGGCTCGAAGGGGTCCTTGGGGTGGTCCAGTTCGCGTTCCAGTCCTCCTCCGCCCGGTCTCGGCACGCGCGGCTCCCGTACGCCCGCGCCTCCACCGCCCTCGCCCTCGGCGAAGTCGAACCACACGGTGACGACGGCCCCGCGCGGCACCTCCACCCCGGGTGGCGGGTACTGCCGTACGACGTAGTCGACGACGGCCCGGTGGAAGTCGGGCCGGTCCGGCGAGGCCAGCAGCACGCCCTGGGCCGTGGCCGTCTCGCGCGCGTCCACGGCCATCAGACCGACGAACCGTGGCACACGCACTTCGGGTGTTTTGGGTGGTATGAGCACAGATGTCACCCCCAGCGGTACTGGAAGGGTAACCGCACAGGTGTGCCGTCCGGAAGCGCTGAGTGTCCATCCGTGACTTATCGCCACCCAGCGTCACCGTCGCCGGGGCGGCACGGCGTCACCGGGGCTGGAGGTCCAGGCGGTAGCAGTGCCCCTGCCGCTTCGACTCCGGCGCCGTGAAGACCTCCGCGAGCCGCATCCCCAGACGCTGCGTGACGGCGATGGAGCGCGCGTTGCCCGCGTCGACCATGGCCACCACCGTCGGCACGCCCACCGCCCGCACCCGCTCCAGCGTCATCTGCGCGGCCGCCGTGACGTACCCCTGCCCCCAGTGCTCCCGCCCGAGCCGCCACCCGATCTCGATCTCGCCCTTGGGCCCCCAGTCCGCCGGCCACGGCTGCGCGCCCGTGAAGCCGATGGCCCGGTCCTCGCGGTCCAGCATGGTCCACAGGCAGAAGCCGTACTCGGCGTCGTGCCGGCGCTGGCGGGCGGTGAGCTCCTCGTAGGAGGAGAGTTCCGCGGACCTGTGGCCCTGGAACTCCATGACGTCCGGGTGGTCGAAGAGCCGGTGCCACGCGACCGCGTCCTCGTCCGTGGGGACACGCAGCCGTACGACGGGGAGAGCACGGTTCACGGGGCAGCCCTTCAGCCGGGTGATCAATTCTGCTGAATAGACTGCCCATGTCCAGTGCCCGTCGGCACGCAGATTACGAACTTGGGGAGATCCCGCCGTGACCGCCGAGACCGAGCCCCACTCCGCGTCCGCCTCCGAGTCGCTCTCCGCCAACACCGCCGACGTCATCGTCGTCGGCGCGGGGCCGGCCGGCTCCACGACCGCGTACTACCTCGCCAAGGCCGGACTCGACGTACTCCTGCTGGAGAAGACCGAGTTCCCGCGCGAGAAGGTCTGCGGCGACGGTCTCACCCCGCGCGCCACCAAGCAGCTCGTGTCGATGGGCATCGACATCTCCGAGGAAGCCGGCTGGCTGCGCAACAAGGGCCTGCGGATCATCGGCGGCGGGGTCCGGCTCCAGCTGGACTGGCCGGATCTCGCCTCCTTCCCCGACTACGGACTCGTCCGCAAGCGCGACGACTTCGACGAGCAGCTCGCCCGCCAGGCCCAGAAGGCCGGCGCCCGGCTGTACGAGCGCTGCAACGTCGGCGCCCCGATCGTCGACGACCGCACCGGCCGGATCACCGGCGTGCACGCCAAGCTGGGCGAGGAGAAGCGCGAAGTCACCTTCCACGCCCCGCTGGTGGTCGCCGCCGACGGCAACTCCACCCGGCTGTCGCTGGCGATGGGACTGCACCGCCGCGAGGACCGCCCGATGGGCGTCGCGGTCCGCACCTACTTCACCTCCCCGCGCCATGACGACGACTACCTGGAGTCCTGGCTGGAGCTGTGGGACCGCCGCGGCCCCGGCGAGGACCGCCTCCTGCCCGGCTACGGCTGGATCTTCGGCATGGGCGACGGCACGAGCAACGTGGGGCTGGGCGTCCTCAACACCTCCGACTCCTTCAAGGAGCTCGACTGGCGCGAGGTCCTCAAGGCCTGGTGCGCGTCGATGCCCGAGGACTGGGGCTACACCCCCGAAAACATGACCGGCCCGATCCGCGGCGCCGCCCTCCCCATGGCCTTCAACCGCAAGCCCCACTACACCAAGGGCCTGCTGCTCGTCGGCGACGCCGGCGGCCTGGTCAACCCCTTCAACGGGGAGGGGATCGCCTACGCCATGGAGTCCGGGCAGATCGCCGCCGACGTCATCGTCCAGGCCCACGCCCGCGCCACCCCCGCCCAGCGCGAACTCGCCCTGCGGCGCTACCCGCAGATCCTCGCCGACACCTACGGCGGCTACTACACGCTCGGCCGCGCCTTCGTGAAGCTCATCGGCAACCCGAGGGTCATGAAGATCGCCACCCAGCGCGGGCTGACCCACCCGATGCTGATGAAGTTCACGCTGAAGATGCTCGCCAACCTGACCGACCCCACGGGCGGCGACGCGATGGACCGCATCATCAACGGCCTGAGCAAGGTGGCCCCGAAGGCCTGACGGCCCTTCACGGACGGCCCTTCGCGGACGGTCCTTCACGGGGACGACGCGAAGGGCCGCTGCCCCCGAGCGGCTGCGGCCCTTACACGCGAGAGGTGCGGGGTGCTGTCAGAGCACCCGCACCGCGCCGGTCGGCGGGTCGTAGGACAGCGGCCTCTCGACCACACCGGTGGACGGGTTCTGCGCGCCGACGAACATGCCGTCGCCCACGTACACCGCCACGTGGTACGCGCTGCCCGCGCTGCCCCAGTACAGGATGTCGCCCGGCTGGAGGTTGTCCAGCGAGACCTGGGTGCCCCGGGTCGACTGGTCCTGGGAGACCCGCGGCAGGTCGACGCCGACCTGCTTGAACGCGGCCTGCACGAGGCCGGAGCAGTCCCAGGAGTTCGGGCCGGTGCCGCCGGAGACGTAGGCGTCGCCGATCTGCGCCTTCACGAAGGCGATGACCGCCGCGGCCGAACCGGTCGCGGTCGACGTGCTGGTCGAGCTGCTGCTCGACGTGGTGGCGAGCGTGGTCCGCTCCGCATTGCGCGAGGCGGCCTCAGCGGCGGCCTTGCGGGCCTCCTGGGCCTTCTTCGTGGCCTCGGCCTTCTTGGCGGCCGCGAGGTCCTTCTTGGCCTCCTTGGCCGCGGCTGCGGCGGCCGCGTCACGCTCGGCCTCGAGCTGGTAGTTCGCGGCGGCCTGCTGCGTCGCCTGGGCGGACTGCGCCACCTGGGCGGCCAGGTCGCCCGTGAACATGGGCAGTTCGAGCGTCTGGGTCACCGGCTCGGCGGCGCTGGCCGATCCGGCCGCCGTGGCGACCGCCAGCGTGCCGAGGACACCACTGGCGACTCCGGCCCGCATCGCGACGTTCGACGCGCTGCGGCGGGGTTTCCGGTGGCTGCGTATGTGAGCGGTGTGGGACATGAGTCCAACCGGTATCAGGGGCTCCTCCATACCTTCAAGAAACGTGTCCTGCGCCACATTTGTTCAACGCGAGCCCCAAATTCCCTTCACGCCACTCTTTATTGACGCCGTAACGGACATTGCGGACAAGGGCATTCAGGCCTGTGATCATGGCCTTTCGCTGTTACGTCCGAATTGCCCTCGACCTACCATCGGTTGCGATCGTTGGCCAAGCCCGGTTCTCAGAGGTCTCTCATCGATGTGGCGGAGGTCACGGAACGGTCACCGATACGACCGCGTCACGCGCGTAGATCACTTTCGTCCCGCTCGTGAACGCGTGCACGCGTCCACACCTCGCCCGACCCTCCCTCCGGGGTGTGAACGCGCCCCCCTATCAAGCCGTGATGTCCACCGCCAATTTGCATGCAAGGGAAGCCTCTTGATATAGAGACGCCCCCTGCGGCCTGCGGTGACGAGCGCGCATGTCACTTCTTGTGATCACTCTGACGCTTCCAGTACGAAGATCATCGCTGATATGACTTCATGATCCTTCGTCAGGTGGTGGAGATCACAAAGCTTGTGTAATACCCCGTGTCGCAGATCACAGAGCGGCGGGCATAGGATGCGAGGCAGTTGGGCTTGTGACCTGCTTCACATGTTCGCGATCTTCGTTGGAACGAGCGGGGTTCGTGAGACACGTGGGGCGGATGTGAGCCCAGTGCCATCGCCAGCAGTCAGTGCCGACTGAGAGGAGCGAGGAGCGGTGAACGCTTATGCGCCCATCCTCGTACTGGGAGCCCTCGGGGCAGGCTTTGCGATCTTCTCCGTGGTCATGGCCACGCTGATCGGGCCTAAGCGGTACAACCGCGCCAAGCTCGAGGCCTACGAGTGCGGTATCGAGCCGACCCCCACGCCGGCCGGCGGCGGGCGCTTCCCCATCAAGTACTACCTGACGGCGATGCTCTTCATCGTCTTCGACATCGAGATCGTCTTCCTCTACCCCTGGGCCGTCACCTTCGACGCCCTGGGTGTCTTCGGGCTCGTGGAGATGCTGCTCTTCGTGCTCACCGTCTTCGTCGCCTACGCGTACGTCTGGCGGCGCGGCGGCCTGGAATGGGACTGAGGGGCCTTTAGTCATGGGACTCGAAGAAAAGCTGCCGAGCGGATTTCTGCTGACCACCGTCGAACAGGCCGCGGGCTGGGTGCGCAAGGCATCCGTCTTCCCCGCCACCTTCGGCCTCGCCTGCTGTGCCATCGAGATGATGACCACCGGCGCGGGCCGCTACGACCTGGCCCGCTTCGGCATGGAGGTCTTCCGCGGCTCACCCCGCCAGGCGGACCTCATGATCGTCGCCGGCCGGGTGAGCCAGAAGATGGCGCCGGTGCTGCGGCAGGTCTACGACCAGATGCCGAACCCGAAGTGGGTCATCTCCATGGGCGTGTGCGCGTCCTCGGGCGGCATGTTCAACAACTACGCGATCGTCCAGGGCGTCGACCACATCGTCCCCGTCGACATCTACCTCCCCGGCTGCCCGCCGCGCCCCGAGATGCTGATGGACGCGATCCTCAAGCTCCATCACAAGATCCAGAACTCCAAGCTGGGCGTGAACGCCGAGGAAGCGGCCCGCGAGGCGGAGGAGGCGGCGCTCAAGGCCCTGCCCACGATCGAGATGAAGGGGCTGCTGCGGTGAGCGACGCGAACGGCACGCCTGCGGACGGCGTGAACCCGGAGAAGGATCTCTCCGCCTCCAACCTCCCCGGCCAGCGGGGCCAGGGCGGCGAGGAGGTCCGCGTCCAGCGCGGCATGTTCGGCGCCAACAACGGCGGCGACACCTCCGGCTACGGCGGCCTGGTCCGCTCCATCCGCCTCCCGGGCGCCGCCGCCCGGCCCTACGGCGGCTGGTTCGACGAGGTCGCCGACGAACTCGAGGGCGCGCTGGAGGAGCAGGGGCTGGTCCCCGAGAACGCGATCGAGAAGACGGTCGTCGACCGCGGCGAGCTCACCTTCCACATCGAGCGCGAACACCTGCTGCGCGTCGCCCGCACCCTGCGCGACGACCCGGCGCTGCGCTTCGAGCTGTGCACCGGCGTGAGCGGCGTCCACTACCCGAACGACAAGGGCCGCGAGCTGCACGCCGTCTACCACCTGCGCTCGATCACCCACAACCGGCTGATCCGCCTGGAGGTCAGCGCTCCCGACGCAGAGCCGCGCATCCCGTCCCTGGTCCCGGTCTATCCGACCAACGACTGGCACGAGCGCGAGACCTACGACTTCTTCGGGATCGTCTTCGACGGTCACCCGGCCCTGACGCGGATCATGATGCCGGACGACTGGCAGGGCCATCCGCAGCGCAAGGACTACCCCCTCGGCGGCATCCCCGTCGAGTACAAGGGCGCCCAGATCCCGGCTCCGGACCAGCGGAGGTCGTACTCGTGAGCACGTCACACGCTTCTCCCCGCGAGACCACCGAAGGCACCGTATATACGGTCACCGGTGGCGACTGGGACGAGGTCGTCCAGTCCGCGACCCGCGCCGACGACGAGCGCATCGTCGTCAACATGGGCCCCCAGCACCCCTCCACCCACGGAGTGCTCCGGCTGATCCTGGAGATCGACGGCGAGACGGTCACCGAGGCCCGCTGCGGCATCGGCTACCTCCACACCGGCATCGAGAAGAACCTCGAGTACCGCACGTGGACGCAGGGCACCACGTTCGTGACGCGCATGGACTACCTGACGTCCTTCTTCAACGAGACCGCCTACTGTCTCGGCGTCGAGAAACTCCTCGGCATCGAGGACCAGATCACCGAACGCGCCAAGATCATCCGGGTGCTCCTGATGGAGCTGAACCGTATGTCCTCCCACCTGGTGTGCATCGCCACCGGCGGCATGGAGCTCGGCGCCACCACGATCATGATCTACGGGTTCCGCGACCGGGAGATGATCCTCGACATCTACGAGCTCATCACGGGCCTGCGGATGAACCACGCGTACATCCGCCCCGGCGGACTCGCCCAGGACCTGCCGCCCGGCGCGGTGGACCAGATCCGCGAGTTCGTGAAGAAGATGAAGAAGAGCCTCCCCGAGTACGACAAGCTCGCCACCGGGAACCCCATCTTCAAGGCCCGTATGCAGGACGTCGGCTACCTCGACCTGGCCGGCTGCATGGCCCTCGGCGCCACCGGCCCGATCCTGCGCTCCACCGGCCTGCCGCACGACCTGCGCAAGACCCAGCCGTACTGCGACTACGAGACGTACGACTTCGACGTCCCGACCGCCGACTCCTGCGACTCCTACGGCCGCTTCCTCATCCGCCTGGAGGAGATGCGGCAGTCGCTGAGGATCGTCGAGCAGTGCCTGGACCGGCTGCAGCCCGGCCCGGTCATGGTCGGCGACAAGAAGATCGCCTGGCCCGCCCAGCTCGCCCTGGGACCGGACGGCCTCGGCAACTCCCTCGACCACATCAAGAAGATCATGGGCACCTCCATGGAGGCCCTGATCCACCACTTCAAGCTGGTCACCGAGGGCTTCCGCGTCCCGCCGGGACAGGCGTACGCGGCGGTCGAGTCACCCAAGGGCGAACTCGGGGTGCACGTCGTCTCCGACGGAGGCACCCGCCCCTACCGGGTCCACTTCCGCGACCCGTCCTTCACCAACCTGCAGGCCATGGCGGCGATGTGCGAAGGCGGCCAGGTCGCCGACGTCATCGTCGCCGTCGCGTCCATCGACCCCGTGATGGGAGGCGTCGACCGGTGACCACCTCTTCTTCCGAGCGGGGCGTCAGCCTGGGCATGCCCGAACTGCCCGCGCCCGCCTACCCGGACGACGTCCGGGCCCGGCTGGAGGCGGACGCGCGCGAGATCGTCGCCCGCTACCCCGACTCCCGGTCCGCGCTCCTGCCGTTGCTGCATCTCGTGCAGTCGGAGGAGGGACACGTCACGCGCACCGGGATGCAGTTCTGCGCGGACGTCCTCGGCCTGACCACGGCCGAGGTCACCGCGGTCGCCACCTTCTACACCATGTACCGCCGCCGCGAGAGCGGTGACTACCAGGTGGGCGTCTGCACCAACACCCTGTGCGCGGTGATGGGCGGCGACGCGATCTTCGAGGCGCTCCAGGAGTACCTCGGCGTCGGCAACGGCGAGACCACCGGCGACGGAAAGATCACCCTGGAGCACATCGAGTGCAACGCGGCCTGCGACTTCGCGCCGGTCGTGATGGTCAACTGGGAGTTCTTCGACAACCAGACCGTGCAGAGCGCGAAGCGCCTGGTGGACGACCTGCGGGGCGGAAGCACCGTGTCGCCCACGCGCGGGGCGCCGCTGTGCACCTTCAAGGACACCGCGCGGATTCTGGCCGGCTTCCCCGACGAGCGGCCAGGGGCCGTCGAGGCGAGCGGCAGTGCGGGACCGGCGTCGCTGGTGGGCCTTCGCCTGGCAAGGGGAGAGGCCGCACCCGCGCGCGTGGTCCATCCGCGGGACGGCGGCCCGCACGACGAGCCCCAGGACAGGGCCGTACAGGAGCCGCAGGACAGGGCGGTGCACGAGCCGTCGCCGACCGAGCACCTGAGTTCCCATGACGCGCCGCAGGAGACATCGGCCTCCGACCCCGCCCACCCGGCAGGGCCTGCCGCCGAGGAGGGGGAGTGATGACCTTGGCACCCGAGCTGAAAGGCAGCAGCCCCGAGAAGCTGCTCGCACCCGTGCTGTCGGCCTTCTGGGACGAGGAGAGGTCCTGGTCACTGGACGTCTACCGAAGGCACGAGGGGTACGAGGGACTCCGCAAGGCGCTCGCCATGTCCCCGGACGAAGTGATCGCGTACGTCAAGGACTCCGGTCTGCGTGGGCGCGGCGGCGCGGGATTCCCGACGGGGATGAAATGGCAGTTCATTCCCCAGGGTGATGGAAAGCCGCACTATCTAGTTGTCAACGCCGACGAATCGGAGCCGGGCACCTGTAAGGACATCCCGCTCCTCTTCGCGAACCCGCATAGCCTCATCGAGGGCATGGTGATCGCGTGTTATGCCATTAGGTCGTCGCATGCCTTCATCTATCTGCGTGGTGAAGTGGTCCCCGTTCTGCGGCGGTTGCACGAGGCCGTGCGCGAGGCCTACGCGGCGGGCTACCTCGGCGAGAACATCCTGGGCAGCGGACTCGACCTCGAACTCACCGTGCACGCCGGCGCCGGCGCGTACATCTGCGGTGAGGAGACCGCACTGCTCGACTCGCTCGAAGGCCGCCGTGGTCAACCGCGGCTCCGTCCCCCTTTCCCTGCTGTCGCGGGCCTCTATGCCTGCCCGACTGTGGTGAATAACGTCGAGTCGATCGCGTCAGTTCCCGCGATCCTGAAAAACGGGAAAGAATGGTTCAGGGCGATGGGCAGCGAGAAGTCCCCGGGCTTCACGCTCTACTCGCTCAGCGGCCATGTCGCCAGCCCCGGCCAGTACGAGGCCCCGCTCGGCATCACCCTCCGTCAGCTCCTCGAGATGAGCGGCGGCATGCGACCGGGCCACCGCCTGAAGTTCTGGACGCCGGGCGGCTCCTCGACCCCGATGTTCACCGACGAGCACCTCGACGTCCCTCTTGACTACGAAGGAGTGGGTGCCGCGGGTTCCATGCTCGGCACGAAAGCACTCCAGTGCTTCGACGAGACGACGTGCGTGGTGCGCGCCGTCACCCGCTGGACCGAGTTCTACGCCCACGAGTCCTGCGGCAAGTGCACCCCCTGCCGCGAAGGCACGTACTGGCTCGTGCAGTTGCTCCGCGACATCGAGGCCGGCAAGGGCGTGATGTCCGACCTCGACAAGCTGAACGACATCGCCGACAACATCAACGGCAAGTCGTTCTGCGCCCTCGGCGACGGCGCCGCCTCGCCGATCTTCTCCTCGCTCAAGTACTTCCGTGAGGAGTACGAGCAGCACATCACCGGCCGGGGCTGCCCCTTCGACCCGGCGAAGTCGACGGCCTGGGCCGACCGCCCGGAGGTGAACGCATGACCGTGACCACCAGCGCTCCCACGGGAGGGGGAGAGACGGCGGTCCCGCCGGAGGATCTCGTCACGCTGACGATCGACGGAGCGGAGATCAGCGTGCCCAAGGGCACCCTGGTCATCCGGGCCGCCGAGCAGCTCGGCATCGAGATCCCCCGCTTCTGCGACCACCCCCTCCTCGACCCGGCCGGCGCCTGCCGCCAGTGCATCGTCGAGGTCGAGGGCCAGCGCAAGCCGATGGCTTCCTGCACCATCACCTGCACGGACGGGATGGTGGTGAAGACCCAGCTCACCTCGCCCGTGGCCGAGAAGGCGCAGCACGGCGTGATGGAGCTGCTCCTCATCAACCATCCGCTGGACTGCCCGGTCTGCGACAAGGGCGGCGAGTGCCCCCTGCAGAACCAGGCCATGTCCCACGGCCAGGCCGAGTCCCGGTTCGAGGGCCGCAAGCGGACCTACGAGAAGCCCGTCCCGATCTCGACGCAGGTGCTGCTCGACCGCGAGCGGTGCGTGCTGTGCGCCCGCTGCACCCGGTTCTCCAACCAGGTCGCGGGCGACCCGATGATCGAGCTGATCGAACGGGGCGCGCTCCAGCAGGTCGGCACCGGCGAGGGCGACCCGTTCGAGTCGTACTTCTCCGGCAACACCATCCAGATCTGCCCGGTCGGCGCGCTGACCTCGGCGGCGTACCGATTCCGCTCCCGCCCGTTCGACCTGGTCTCCTCGCACTCGGTGTGCGAGCACTGCTCCGGCGGCTGCGCCACCCGCACCGACCACCGGCGCGGCAAGGTCATGCGGCGCCTGGCGGCGCCGGACCCCGAGGTCAACGAGGAGTGGATCTGCGACAAGGGGCGCTTCGGCTTCCGGTACGCCCAGCAGCGCGACCGCCTGGAGACGCCCCTGGTGCGCAACGCCGAGGGTGACCTCGAGCCGGCGTCCTGGCCGGAGGCGCTGCAGATCGCCGCGCAGGGCCTGCTCGCCTCGCGCGGCCGGACCGGCGTCCTGACCGGCGGGCGGCTCACCGTCGAGGACGCGTACGCGTACAGCAAGTTCGCGCGCGTGGCGCTCGACACCAACGACATCGACTTCCGCGCGCGTGTTCACAGCACCGAGGAGGCCGACTTCCTCGCGGCCCGGGTCGCCGGCCGCGGCCGTGACCTCGACGGTACGGGCGTCACGTACGCCTCGCTGGAGAAGGCGCCCGCCGTGCTGCTGGTCGGGTTCGAGTCCGAGGAGGAGGCGCCCGGCGTCTTCCTGAGGCTGCGCAAGGCCTGGCGCAAGCACGGACAGAAGGTGTTCTCGCTGGCCACGCACGCCACGCGCGGCCTGGAGAAGGCGGGCGGCACGCTGCTGCCGGCCGCTCCGGGCACCGAGACCGAGTGGCTGGACGCGCTGGCCGGCGGGGTCGGCCTGGAGGCGGAGGGCGGCAAGGCCGCCGAGGCGCTCCGGGGTGACGGCGCGGTGATCGTCGTGGGGGAGCGGCTGGCGAGTGTGGCGGGCGGTCTGACGGCCGCCGTACGGGCCGCCAACGCGACCGGAGCCTCCCTGGTGTGGATCCCGCGCCGGGCGGGGGAGCGGGGCGCGATCGAGGCGGGTGCGCTGCCCTCGCTGCTGCCGGGCGGGCGTCCGGCGACCGACCCGCGCGCGCGGGAGGAGGTCGCTGCCGCCTGGGGGCTCGCCGATCTTCCGCACCGCCACGGCAGGGACACCGGCCAGATCGTCGAGGCCGCCGTGTCCGGCGAACTGCAGGCACTGCTCGTCGCCGGTGTGGAGGTCGCCGACCTCCCCGATCCGGCACGCGCGCGTGAGGCGCTCGCCGAGGCTGGCTTCGTGGTGTCGCTGGAGCTGCGGCCCAGCGAGGTCACGCGGCTCGCGGACGTCGTGCTGCCGGTGGCCGCGGTCGCCGAGAAGCCGGGCGCGTTCCTCAACTGGGAGGGCCGGGTCCGCTTCTTCGAGGCCGCGCTCAAGCCCGACCAGATGACGCGCCGGTCGGCGCCGTCCGACGCGCGCGTGCTGCAGATGCTCGCCGACGCCATGGACGTCCACCTGGGCCTGCCGGACCTGCGCACCGCGCGCGGGGAGCTGGACCGGCTCGGCGCCTGGGACGGGCCGCGAGCCACCGAACCCCTGGAGACCTCCGGCGTGCTGCCGAGGCCCGCCGCCGGAGAGGCCGTACTGGCCGGACACCGGCTGCTGCTCGACCAGGGGCGGCTGCAGGACGGCGACGAGGCGCTCGCCGGGACGCGGCACGCGGCACGCGCACGCGTGTCGGCCGCGACGGCCGCCGAGGCCGGGGTGAAGGACGGCGACGTCCTCGCCGTGACCGGCCCGCAGGGAGTCGTCGAACTGCCGCTCCAGGTCACCGAGATGCCCGACCGGGTGGTGTGGCTCCCGCTGAACTCCACCGGCGGCGGCGTCGCCTCCGACTCCGGGGCAAGGCCCGGCTCCCTCGTCCGCATCGGCCCGGCGACGCCCGCCGCCGAGGCCCCCAAGGAGGTGGAGGCATGAGCCCGTACTTCGCCGCTGAAGACCTCTCGATGTTCGGCCGCGACCCCTGGTGGCTGGTCGTGATCAAGGCGGTGTTCTGCTTCGCCTTCCTGATGGTGACCGTGCTGTTCTCCATCGTCTGGGAGCGCAAGGTCGTCGCCTGGATGCAGCTGCGCATCGGCCCCAACCGGCACGGCCCCTGGGGCATGCTCCAGTCGCTGGCCGACGGCATCAAGCTGATGCTGAAGGAAGACCTCATCGTCAAGCGCGCCGACAAGGTGGTCTACGTCCTCGCGCCGATCGTCGCGGCCATCCCGGCCTTCATGGCGATCGCGGTGATCCCCTTCGGCCCCGCCGACAACGAGATCTCGATCTTCGGCCAGCGCACCACGATGCAGCTCACCGACCTGCCGATCGCGATGCTGTACATCCTCGCGGTCGCCTCGGTGGGCATCTACGGCATCGTCCTGGCGGGGTGGAGTTCCGGATCCACCTATCCGCTGCTGGGCGGCCTGCGCTCGTGCGCCCAGATGATCTCGTACGAGATCGCCATGGGCGCCGCGTTCGCCTCGGTGTTCCTCTACTCGGGGTCGATGTCGACGTCGACGATCGTCGAGCAGCAGACGGACCGCTGGTACATCATCCTGCTGCCGGTCTCGTTCATCCTGTACATCGTCACCATGGTCGGCGAGACGAACCGCGCCCCCTTCGACATGCCGGAGTCCGAGGGCGACCTGGTCGGCGGCTTCAACACCGAGTACTCGTCGATCAAGTTCGCGATGTTCATGCTCGCCGAGTACGTCAACATGGTGACCGTCTCGGCCGTGTCCACCACGCTCTTCCTGGGCGGTTGGCGGGCCCCCTGGCCGATCAGCGGCTTCTGGGAGGGCGCGAACCACGGCTGGTGGCCGATGCTCTGGTTCGTCATCAAGGTCCAGCTGCTGCTGTTCTTCTTCATCTGGCTGCGCGGCACGCTCCCGCGCGTGCGCTACGACCAGCTGATGAAGCTCGGCTGGAAGGTCCTCATCCCGGTGTCGGTGACCTGGCTGATGCTAGTCGCGACCGTACGGACCCTGCGCAACGAGAACTACGACTTCGCCGAGATCGCCCTCTACGTCGGCGGCGGTGTCCTGGCCCTGCTGCTGCTCTCCTTCGTCGTGGACATGTTCCGCGGCGGAGCGAAGGCGGCCCAGGCCCCCGCCGAGCCCGCCGGCTTCGACCCGATGGCGGGCGGGTTCCCCGTGCCGCCACTGCCCGGACAGGAGCTTCCCGCGGTGCCCAGGCGCCGTCCGCGCCGGGAGCGGGAGCTGATTGTCAGTGGTGGGTCGGACACTGTCAGTGACGGATCGCTGGATGGAAAGGAGGCGTCCGATGGCTGAGGAGCCACAGGAGACCGGGCAGACGAAGCCCGGCTTCCAGAACCCCGTGGCCGGCTTCGGCGTGACCTTCAAGGCCATGTTCAAGAAGCGGCTGACCGAGCAGTACCCGGAGCAGAAGAAGACCACGGCCCCGCGGTTCCACGGACGGCACCAGCTCAACCGCCATCCGGACGGCCTGGAGAAGTGCGTCGGCTGCGAGCTGTGCGCCTGGGCCTGTCCCGCCGACGCGATCTACGTCGAGGGCGCGGACAACACCGACGAGGAGCGCTACTCGCCGGGCGAGCGGTACGGGCGCGTGTACCAGATCAACTACGCCCGCTGCATCCTGTGCGGTCTGTGCATCGAAGCGTGCCCCACACGCGCGCTCACGATGACGAACGAGTTCGAGCTCGCCGACTCCAGCCGCGCCAACCTGATCTACACCAAGGAGCAGCTGCTGGCCGGCCTCGAGGACGGCATGGTCGACACCCCGCACGCGATCTACCCGGGGACCGACGAGCAGGACTACTACCGGGGCCTGGTGATCGAGGCCGCGCCCGGCACGGAGCGCCAGGTGGCCGTCTCCAAGGGCGAGGAGCCCTCATCGGAGGAGGTGGAGGCATGAACCAGCTCGCCGCCTACTCCACGTCCACCGGTGAGGCCTTCCAGTTCTGGGTGCTGGGCACCGTCGCCGTGATCGGCGCCCTGTGCACCGTCTTCATGAAGAGGGCCGTCCACAGCGCGCTCTGCCTCGCCGGCACCATGATCATCCTGGCGATCTTCTATCTCGCCAACGGCGCCTACTTCCTGGGCATCGTGCAGATCGTCGTCTACACCGGCGCGATCATGATGCTGTTCCTGTTCGTGGTGATGCTCGTCGGCGTCACCGCGGCGGACTCCCTGAAGGAGACCATCAAGGGCCAGCGCTGGCTGGCCCTGGTGTGCGGCCTCGGCTTCGGCGTCCTGCTGATCGCCGGCATCGGCAACGCCGCCCTGACGGAGTTCACCGGCCTCTCCCAGGCGAATGCGAACGGCAATGTGGAGGGCCTCGCCGCCCTCATCTTCACCAAGTACGTCTTCGCCTTCGAAATCACCGGCGCCCTGCTGATCACGGCCGCCGTCGGCGCCATGGTGCTCACCCACCGCGAGCGCACCGAGCGCGCGAAGACCCAGCGCGAGCTGGCCGAACAGCGCGTCCGCGAGGGCAAGCACGTACCGCCGCTGCCCGCGCCCGGCGTGTACGCGCGGCACAACGCCGTGGACATCGCGGGCCTGCTGCCCGACGGCACCCCGTCGGAGCTCACGGTCAGCAGCACCCTGCGCGAACGCGGCCAGATCCGTGACGTGTCCGCCCAGGCGCTGAACGACCTCAAGGCGCTGGAACAGCGCGCGGAGGACCGCCTGGAGCGCGGCGAGAGCGAGCCGCCGCACCTCGAGCGGAACTCCCGGCGGACCGAGGAGGCGTCGAAGTGAACCCCGTCAACTACCTCTACCTCGCCGCCCTGTTGTTCACGATCGGCGCGACCGGCGTGCTGATCAGGCGCAACGCGATCGTCGTGTTCATGTGCATCGAGCTGATGCTCAACGCCTGCAACCTCGCGTTCGTCACCTTCTCCCGGATGCACGGCAACCTCGACGGCCAGATCATCGCCTTCTTCACGATGGTCGTCGCCGCAGCGGAGGTCGTGGTGGGACTCGCGATCATCGTGTCGCTGTTCCGGTCCCGCCACTCGGCCTCGGTCGACGACGCCAGCCTGATGAAGCTGTAAGGGGTCGGAAGAATCGTGGAGAACCTGATCGCGCTGCTGATCGCGGCGCCCCTGCTCGGAGCGGCCGTCCTCCTGGTCGGCGGCCGCCGGCTCGACGCCGTCGGCCACTGGATCGGCACGCTGCTCGCGGCCGCCTCCTTCGTGTTCGGCCTCGTCCTCTTCGGCGACCTCCTCAGCCGGAGCGCCGACGACCGGACCCTCACCCAGCACCTGTTCACCTGGATCCCGGTCGAGGGCTTCCAGGCGGACGTCGCCTTCCGCCTCGACCAGCTGTCGATGACGTTCGTCCTGCTGATCACCGGCGTCGGCTCACTGATCCACCTGTACTCGGTCGGGTACATGGAGCACGACGAGCGGCGCCGCCGCTTCTTCGGCTACCTCAACCTGTTCCTCGCGGCGATGCTGCTGCTCGTCCTCGCCGACAACTACCTGCTGCTGTACGTCGGCTGGGAAGGCGTCGGTCTCGCCTCCTACCTGCTCATCGGCTTCTGGCAGCACAAGCCCAGCGCGGCCACCGCGGCGAAGAAGGCCTTCCTGGTCAACCGCGTCGGCGACATGGGCCTGTCGATCGCCATCATGCTGATGTTCACCACCTTCGGCACCTTCGCCTTCGGCCCGCTGCTCGGGTCCGAGGGGGAGCCGGGCATCGCGGGCGACGCGAGTGAGGGCAGGCTGACCGCGATCGCCCTGATGCTGCTTCTCGCGGCCTGCGGCAAGTCCGCCCAGGTGCCGCTGCAGTCCTGGCTCGGGGACGCCATGGAGGGCCCGACCCCGGTCTCCGCCCTCATCCACGCGGCGACCATGGTGACCGCGGGCGTCTATCTGATCGTCCGCTCGGCGGCCATCTTCAACGGCGCGCCCGACGCCCAGCTCGTCGTCACCGTCGTCGGAGCGGTCACGCTCCTGTTCGGTGCGATCGTCGGTTGCGCGAAGGACGACATCAAGAAGGCCCTGGCCGGCTCCACCATGTCGCAGATCGGCTACATGGTGCTGGCCGCCGGCCTCGGCCCCATCGGCTACGTCTTCGCGATCATGCACCTGGTGACGCACGGCTTCTTCAAGGCCGGGCTGTTCCTCGGCGCCGGCTCCGTCATGCACGGCATGAACGACGAGGTCGACATGCGTAAGTACGGCGGCCTGAGGAAGTACATGCCGGTCACCTTCATCACCTTCGGCCTCGGCTACCTCGCCATCATCGGCTTCCCTGGCCTGTCCGGCTTCTTCTCCAAGGACAAGATCATCGAGGCGGCCTTCGCCAAGGGCGGCACCGAGGGCTGGATCCTCGGCGGCTGCGCCCTGCTCGGCGCGGCGATCACGGCGTACTACATGACGCGCGTGATGCTGATGACGTTCTTCGGCGAGAAGCGCTGGCAGCCCGACGCCGAGGGCCACGAGCCGCACCCGCACGAGTCGCCCAAGGTCATGACGATCCCCATGATCGTGCTGGCCTTCGGATCGGTCTTCGCGGGCGGGTTCTTCAGCATCGGCGACCGCTTCCTGCACTGGCTCGAACCCGTCACCGGGCACAGCGAGGGCGACTCCCCGCTCAGCGTGGCGACGGTCACCGGCGCGACCATGGTCTGCCTGGTCATCGGCGTCGCCATCGCCTACGCCCAGTACGGCCGCCGCCCGGTCCCGGCCGTCGCCCCGCGCGGGTCGCTGCTCACCCGGGCCGCCCGCCGCGACCTGCTCCAGGACGACTTCAACCACGTCGTCCTGGTCCGCGGCGGCGAGCACCTCACCCGCTCCCTGGTCTACGTCGACCACACCCTGGTCGACGGAGTCGTCAACGGCACGGCGGCCTCGGTCGGCGGCCTCTCCGGACGGCTGCGCCGACTGCAGAACGGCTTCGCGCGGTCGTACGCGGTCTCGATGTTCGGCGGTGCGGCGCTCCTCGTCGCCGCGACCCTGCTGATGAGGGCGGTCTGATACCGATGTCCTTTCCTCTGCTGACAGCGACGGCCGCGCTCCCGGCGATCGGGGCGGTGGCCACGGCCGCCGTCCCGGCCGCCCGGCGCAACGCCGCCAAAACGCTGGCCCTGCTCGTCTCCCTGGGCACACTCGCCCTGGCGATCGCCGTCCTGGTGCGCTTCGACCCGGACGGCAGCCGCTACCAGCTCACCGAGTCCCACGCCTGGATCGCGGACTTCGGGGTCCGCTACGAACTCGGCGTGGACGGCATCGCGGTCGCCCTGATCGCGCTCACCGCCCTGCTGATCCCGTTCATCATCCTGGCGGGCTGGCACGACGCCGACCCGCTGGAGACCGGCAGCAAGCGCTGGCGGCCCACCCAGGGCTTCTTCGCCCTGATGCTGGCCGTCGAGGCGATGGTGATCCTCTCCTTCGAGGCCACCGACGTCTTTCTCTTCTACATCTTCTTCGAAGCCATGCTCATCCCGATGTACTTCCTCATCGGCGGCTTCGGCGACCGCGCCCACGAGCACGGCGAAAAGGCGGCGTCCACGCAACGGTCGTACGCGGCCGTGAAGTTCCTGCTCTACAACCTGGTCGGCGGCCTGATCATGCTGGCCGCCGTGATCGGGCTGTACGTGGTCGCCGGGAGCTTCTCGCTCACCGAGATCGCCCAGGCCCGCGCGGCCGGCACGCTCGACATGGCGACGAACACCGAACGCTGGCTGTTCCTCGGCTTCTTCTTCGCCTTCGCGGTGAAGGCGCCCCTGTGGCCGCTGCACACCTGGCTGCCCAACGCCATGCAGGAGTCCACCGCCCCGGTCGCCGTCCTCATCACCGCGGTCGTCGACAAGGTGGGCACCTTCGCGATGCTCCGCTTCTGCCTCCAGCTGTTCCCGGAGGCCAGCAAGTGGGCGACGCCCGCCATCCTCGTCCTGGCCCTGATCAGCATCGTCTACGGGGCGCTGCTCGCCGTCGGCCAGCGCGACATCAAGCGGCTGGTGGCGTACGCGTCTATCTCGCACTTCGGCTTCATCATCATGGGCATCTTCGCGATGACCAGCCAGGGCCAGTCCGGCGCCACGCTCTACATGGTCAACCACGGCATCTCGACGGCCGCCCTGATGCTGGTCGCCGGCTTCCTGATCTCCCGGCGCGGCTCGCGGCTCATCGCCGACTACGGCGGTGTGCAGAAGGTCGCCCCGGTGCTCGCCGGCACCTTCCTGATCGGCGGTCTGGCGACGCTGTCGCTGCCCGGGCTCGCACCGTTCGTGAGCGAGTTCCTGGTCCTCGTCGGCACGTTCTCGCGCTACCCGGCCATCGGCATCATCGCCACCTTCGGCATCGTGCTCGCCGCGCTCTACACCCTCGTCCTCTACCAGCGGACGATGACGGGCCCGGTGAAGGCCGAGGTCTCCGCGATGCCCGACCTCCGCGCGCGTGAGCTCGCGGTCGTCGCCCCGCTGATCGTGCTGCTGATCTTCCTGGGCGTCTATCCGAAGCCGCTCACGGACATCGTCAACCCGGCGGTCCAGCAGACCCTCTCCGACGTACATCAGAAGGACCCCCGGCCCGAGGTGGAGGCGGCCAAGTGAGCGCATCAGCCGTCCACAGCCTGTGGACAACGGCGGCCGAGCCGATCGCCAAGATCGGCACGCCGAAGATCGAATACGGGCAATTGTCGCCCACCTTGATCGTCGTGGGCGCGGCGATCGTCGGGGTGCTCGTCGAGGCGTTCGTGCCGCGCAAGCACCGCTACTACGCACAGCTGTTCGTGTCCGTCGTGGCACTGGCCGCCGCGTTCGCCGCGGTCGTCGCCCTCGCGGCCGACGGCTACGGCACGACGAAGGCGCGCATCGCCGCCATGGGCGCGATCGCGGTCGACGGACCGGCCCTCTTCCTCCAGGGCACGATCCTGCTGGCCGCCCTGGTCGGCCTCTTCACCTTCGCCGAACGCCGCCTCGACCCCGAGGCACACGGAAACCGGGTCGACTCCTTCGCCGCCCAGGCGGCCTCGGTGCCCGGCAGCGACAGCGAGAAAGCCGCGGTCAAGGCCGGTTTCACCACCACCGAGGTCTTCCCGCTGCTGCTCTTCGCGGTCGCCGGCATGCTGGTCTTCCCCTCGGCCAACGACCTGCTGACCCTCTTCATCGCCCTGGAAGTCTTCTCGCTCCCGCTGTATCTCCTGTGCGCCCTGGCCCGCCGCAAGCGGCTCATGTCGCAGGAGGCCGCGGTCAAGTACTTCCTGCTCGGCGCCTTCGCCTCCGCGTTCACCCTCTTCGGCATCGCCCTGCTCTACGGCTACGCCGGCTCGGTGTCGTACGGGACGATCTCCCAGGTCGTCGACGGCACCGTCAAGAACGTGAACCCGGCGCTCGCCGACACCATGGGCAACGACGCGCTGCTGCTCATCGGCACCGCGCTGATCGTCATGGGCCTGCTGTTCAAGGTCGGCGCCGTGCCGTTCCACATGTGGACGCCGGACGTCTACCAGGGCGCTCCCACCCCGGTCACCGGCTTCATGGCCGCGGCGACCAAGGTGGCCGCGTTCGGCGCGCTGCTGCGGGTCCTCTACGTCGTCCTGCCCGGCCTGCGCTGGGACTGGCGGCCGGTCATGTGGGGCGTCGCGATCATCACCATGCTGGGCGGCGCGATCGTCGCGATCACCCAGACCGACATCAAGCGGCTGCTGGCGTACTCGTCCATCGCGCACGCCGGATTCATCCTCGCGGGTGTCATCGCGACCACCCCCGACGGCGTCTCCTCCGTGCTGTTCTACCTGGCCGCGTACTCCTTCGTGACGATCGGCGCGTTCGCCGTGGTCACGCTGGTGCGCGACGCCGGGGGCGAGGCCACGCACCTGTCCCAGTGGGCGGGGCTGGGCCGGCGGTCGCCGCTGGTCGCGGCCGTGTTCGCGGTGTTCCTGCTGGCCTTCGCCGGTATCCCGCTGACCTCCGGGTTCGCCGGGAAGTTCGCCGTGTTCAAGGCGGCCGCCGAGGGCGGCGCCGGGCCGCTGGTCGTGGTCGGTGTGATCTCGTCGGCGATCGCCGCGTTCTTCTACATCCGCGTGATCGTGCTGATGTTCTTCAGTGAGCCGAAGCCCGAGGGCCCGACCGTCGCGGTCCCCTCCCCGCTGACGATGACGGCGATCGGCGTCGGCGTCGCGGTCACGCTGGTGCTCGGGGTGGCGCCGCAGTACTTCCTGGATCTGGCGAACCAGGCCGGTGTGTTCGTGCGCTGACCCGCGCAGCGTCCGTACGGCGGGCCCGGCCCCTCGGCTTCCGAGGGCCCGGGCCCGCAGGCGTGTTCGGGTTCGCGCGCAAGTTCGTATTGACGTTCGAGTGATGAAGGTTATGCACAGGGTGAGGGGAGTGGACCTGTGGATAACTCCGGCGGTGTCAGTCCGGACCCCTATCGTTGAGGCAGTGGTCGAGGGACGACGTACGGGGGACGAGACGATGGGCGGGACGGGCGGGATCAGCGAGATGACAGGGATCACCGGGACACCGGGGCGGACCGAGAGCGAGGCCCTGGCCACGCTGCACCGGGTCTTCGGGTACGAGACCTTCCGCGGCGAGCAGGAAGAGGTCATCGAGCATGTGGTGGCCGGCGGGGACGCGGTCGTCCTCATGCCGACGGGCGGCGGCAAGTCGCTCTGCTACCAGATCCCGGCCCTGGTCAGACCGGGCACGGGAGTGGTCGTCTCGCCACTGATCGCCCTCATGCAGGACCAGGTGGACGCACTCCGGGCGCTCGGTGTGCGCGCCGGGTTCGTGAACTCCACGCAGGACTTCGACGAGCGGCGCGTGGTCGAGGCCGAGTTCCTCGCGGGCGAACTGGACCTGCTGTACCTGGCGCCGGAGCGGCTGCGTCTGGACTCCGCGCTGGATCTGCTCTCGCGCGGCAAGATCTCGGTCTTCGCGATCGACGAGGCGCACTGTGTGTCCCAGTGGGGCCACGACTTCCGTCCCGACTATCTGTCCCTCTCCCTGCTCGGGGAGCGCTGGCCGGACGTCCCGCGCATCGCGCTCACCGCGACGGCCACCCACGCGACGCACCAGGAGCTCACCCAGCGGCTGAACATGCCGGCCGCCCAGCACTTCGTGGCCAGCTTCGACCGCCCCAACATCCAGTACCGGATCGTGCCCAAGGCCGACCCCAAGAAGCAGCTGCTGGGCTTCCTGCGCGAGGAGCACGCGGGCGACGCGGGCATCGTGTACTGCCTCTCGCGCAACTCCGTGGAGAAGACCGCCGAGTTCCTCTCGAAGAACGGCGTCGAGGCGGTCCCGTACCACGCGGGCCTGGACGCCGGCACCCGCGCGGCGCACCAGGCGCGCTTCCTGCGGGAGGAGGGCCTGGTCGTGTGCGCGACCATCGCCTTCGGCATGGGCATCGACAAGCCGGACGTCCGCTTCGTCGCCCACCTCGACCTGCCCAAGTCGATCGAGGGCTACTACCAGGAGACCGGCCGCGCGGGCCGTGACGGCCTCCCCTCGACGGCCTGGATGGCCTACGGCCTCAACGACGTCATACAGCAGCGCAAGCTGATCCAGTCCGGCGAGGGCGACGAGGCGTTCCGGCGGCGGGCCACCGCCCACCTGGACTCCATGCTGGCGCTGTGCGAGACCGCCCAGTGCCGTCGTGGCCAGCTTCTCGCCTACTTCGGGCAGGAGCCCGACGCGACGGGCTGCGGCAACTGCGACACCTGCGTCGCCCCGCCGGAGACCTGGGACGGCACGATCGCCGCCCAGAAGGTGCTGTCGACGGTGGTACGGCTGCAGCGGGAGCGCGGACAGAAGTTCGGCGCGGTGCAGATCGTCGACATCCTGCTGGGCAAGCGCACGGGCAAGGTCATCCAGTTCGACCACGACCAGCTGTCCGTGTTCGGCATCGGAGAGGAGCTCGCCGAGGGCGAATGGCGAGGCGTCATCCGGCAGTTGCTGGCACAGGGTCTCCTCTCGGTCGAGGGGGAGTACGGCACCCTGGTGCTGACCGAGACCAGCGGAGAGGTCCTGCGGCGCGAGCGGGAGGTGCCGCTGCGCAAGGAGCCCAAGAGGCCGGCCACGCCGAAGGCGTCGGGCTCGTCGTCCACGGGCAAGGGCAAGGCCAAGGCGGCCGCGGCCGAGCTGCCCGAACACCTGCAACCCGCCTTCGAGGCACTGCGCGCCTGGCGCGCCGAACAGGCCCGCGAACAGGGCGTCCCGGCGTACGTCATCTTCCACGACGCCACACTCCGGGAGATCGTCACCGCGTGGCCCACGTCGGTGCGGGAGTTGGGCGGCATCACCGGGGTCGGCGAGAAGAAGCTCGCGACGTACGGGGAGGGCGTCATCGCGGCGCTGGCGGAGCTGGGCGGCGCGCAGGCTCCGGGTGCCGGTGCCGGTGCCGGTGCCGGTGCCGGCGAGACGGGCGGCGTCGTGGCCGGGGCCGGACCTGGATCCGGCACAGAGCCCCGGTCCGATGACCACTGGCCCGAGATGGACATGGAGCCCGAGCCGGACGACTGGATATAGGCACTCGGCTGACCGGACCGGGGTTGGCGGGACGGCGGGTCGGACCGCTGAGGTCGGGCTACGGCTTCACAACGCCCGTCCCGCGTACGCCCTGACGTCCGCGTCCGAGTCCGCCGTGGCCGTGGCCAGGGCCGCGCGGGCGTCCCCGGTGTGGCGGTGCCGGGTGAGGGCCAGGACCGCGGCCTTGCGTACGTCGGCGTTCGGGTCCGCGAGGGCCTTGGCGAGCGCGGGCACCGCGGGTTCCGGCGCGGCGGCGGACAGCGCCGTCGCGGCACCGGACCGCACCTGCCAGGCCGGGTCGGCCAGCGCGGCCACGGCACGGGCGGTGAGCGGGGCCGGGCAGCCCACGGAGCCCAGCGCGCCGTAGGCGGCTCCGCGCACCAGGGCGTCGGGGTCCCCGGTGAGCCGGTCCAGGGTGGCGCCGAGCAGCTCGCGGGCGGGCTGCGCCAGGCCGGCCGTACCCACCCCGGTCAGGGCCTTGGCCACCGTGACGCGGACCTCGCGGGAGGCGTCGTCGGCGGCCCGCGCCAGGGGCGCCACCGCGTCGACCGAGACGAGGGCCCGTACGGCCTCGATGCGGACGGCGATGTCGGGGTCGTCCAGCGCGGCGGTGAACTGCTCGGCGTCGCCCAGTCGCAGCGCGCGCAGTACGTCCAGGGCGGCGGCGCGGACCACCGGGTCCGCCACGGTGAGCGCGGCGGCGAGCGCGTCGCCCAGGGCGGGCTCGGCGGGGAGCGTCTCGACCAGCTCGCGCAGTGAGGCGGCCGCCGCGGCGCGGACCTCGCCGTCGGGGTCGCCGAGGGCCGCGGCCAGTGCCTGCCCGCTGCCGGGCGGCACGGTCTCGGTGAGGACCGAGACCGCCGTCCGGCGCACCGCGGGGTCGACGTCGGTCAAGTAGGGCTCCAGGGCGGCCAGTTCGGGTGCGTCCTCGGCCAGCGCAAGCAGGTCGAGGAGCCGGGGGGAGGCCACCCCTCGCGGGTCGCCGTGGTCCACGGACCCGACGGCCCGGGCGGACGTCGGCCCCGTGGCCACCGGGGCCAGGTCCCGCGAGCCGGCCGTGGCCACCTGCTCGGCGTGGACCTCGCCGAGCCGCCGGGAGGGGCCGCCCACGGGCGTGAACCCGTCGACCGGAACCAGATAGGGAGCCACGGGACGGGCCGTGAACTCCATCGCACCGGAGGGGGACTTGTGCAGATCGAGATGGTGGAACCAGGAGGCGTCGTCGCGTTCCGGATGGTCGAGGCGATCGTGGTAGAGGCCCCAGCGGGACTCCGTACGGGCCAGGGAGGCACGCGCGGCCATCTCCGCGCAGTCGCGGATGAACGTGACCTCGGCGCAGCGCATCAGTTCGTGCGGGGTGCGGGCGCCCATCCCCGCGATGTCGTCGTGCATCCGCTCGAAGGCCTCCAGGGCCAGCGACAGCCGCGCGCCCGACTTCGGCGGGGACACGTAGTCGTTCACGAAGCGGCGCAGCTTGTACTCGACCTGGGGCTGCGGCGGGCCGTCCGGGTTGCGCAGCGGGCGGTAGACCAGCTCGTGCGCCTCCCGAAGCTGCTCGGCGGGCAACTCCCCTGTGTAGGGCGCGTACTGGGCGGCGTCGGCGCCCGCGAGGTCGCCGAAGACGAACGCGCCGATCATGTAGTTGTGCGGGACGCAGGCCAGGTCGCCGGCGGCGTACAGCCGGGGGACGGTCGTACGGGCGTGGTCGTCGACCCGTACGCCCGAGGCGGAGTGGCCGCCGCACAGGCCGATCTCGGAGATGTGCATCTCGATGTCGTGCGTGCGGTAGTCGTGGCCCCGCCCGGAGTGGAAGGTGCCGCGCGTCGGACGCTCCGTCGAGTGGAGGATGGACTCCAGGGCGGAGATCGACTCCTCGGGGAGATGGCTCAGCTTCAGGTACACCGGGCCGCGGTCGCTCGCGACCTCCGCCGCGAACTCGGCCATCATCTGGCCCGACCAGTAGTCGGAGTCGACGAAGCGCTCGCCGTGCCGGTTGACCTGGTACCCGCCGAAGGGGTTGGCGACATAGGCGCAGGCGGGACCGTTGTAGTCCTTGATCAGCGGGTTGATCTGGAAGCACTCGATGCCGGTGAGCTCGGCGCCCGCGTGGTAGGCCATGGCGTAGCCGTCGCCCGCGTTGGTCGGGTTCTCGTACGTGCCGTAGAGGTAGCCGGAGGCGGGCAGACCGAGGCGGCCGCAGGCGCCGGTCGCGAGGATCACGGCACCCGCGCGGACGGTGACGAACGCGCCCGTGCGGGTGTGGAAGCCTGCCGCCCCCACGGCCCGCCCCTCGGCGGTCAGCACCCGCACCGGCATCACCCGGTTCTCGATGCGGATCCGCTCCCGCATCTCCCGCCGCCGCAGCTGCCGGTACAGCACCTTCTTGACGTCCTTGCCCTCCGGCATCGGCAGGACGTAGGAGCCGGAGCGATGGACCTGGCGGACGGCGTACTCGCCGTGCTCGTCCTTCTCGAACTTCACGCCGTACGACTCCAACCGCTGCACCATCGCGAAGCCGAGGGTCGCGGTCCGGCGGACGGTGGACTGGTCGACGATGCCGTCGTTGGCGCGGGTGATCTCGGCGACGTAGTCGTCGGGCTCGGCGCGGCCCGGGATCACCGCGTTGTTGACGCCGTCCATGCCCATGGCGAGCGCGCCGGAGTGGCGGACGTGCGCCTTCTCCAGGAGCAGCACGTCCGCGCCCTGCTCGGCGGCGGTCAGGGCGGCCATGGTGCCGGCGGTGCCGCCGCCGATGACGAGGACGTCGCAGGTCAGCTCTTCGGCGTCGGTGAGCGCGGGGATCTGCACAGGGGTGTCCACCGGGGTGCCTTTCGGATGCTTCGGATGCTCGGCGGGGATCAGGTGCTCGGGGAGGAGAGCACGGCGCGGCGCAGTGCCACGCGGGCGGGGTCGTCGTGGGCGGCGCGGTCGCGGGGGCGCGGCACGTTCCGTACGGCGAGGAGGCGGCCCGCGCCGAGGAGGGCCACGCGGTCGCCGAGGAACAGGGCCTCGTCGACGTCGTGGGTGACGAAGACGACGGTCGCGCCGGTGCCGTGCAGGACCTCCACCAGCAGGTCCTGCATGCCGGCGCGGGTCTGCGCGTCGAGCGCGCCGAACGGTTCGTCCATGAGGACGGCGCGCGGCGCACCCGCGAGCGCGCGGGCCAGTTGTGCGCGCTGGCGCTGCCCGCCGGAGACGCGGTGGGGCAACTGGCGGGTGTGCTCGGCGAGTCCGACCCGGGCGAGCCACGACTCGGCCTGCGCGCGGCGTTCCGCGCGCGGCACCCCGCGGATGGCCAGGGGGAGTTCGACGTTGGCGCGCAGGGTGCGCCAGGGCAGCAGGGCGTCCTCCTGGAAGACCAGGGCGCGGTCGGCGGCGGGCCCGGTCAGCGGGCGCCCGTCCTGGGTGATCTCGCCGGCGAGCGGGGGCAGCAGCCCGGCCAGGGTGCGCAGCAGGGTCGACTTGCCGCAGCCGGACGGGCCGACGACGGTGAGGATCTCGCCGGGGGCGACGGCGAGGTCGACGCCGTCCAGGACAGGCGCGTCGGGGCGGCCGAGGGTGACAGCGCGCAGGGCGAGCGCCGCGCCGGCGCGGGAGGCGGGGCGGACGTCAGACGAGCTGGTCATGGGGTACGTCCTTCTCGGCCCGGGGCCCGGCCGGTACGGGGGTGGCGGTGCCGGGGGCCTGCCGCGGGGGCCGGGTGCCGGGCACGTACGAGGTGCGGGGCAGCCAGCGGGTGAGGCGGCGGCCGAGGAGTTCCACGGCCGTGGAGGTGAGCCAGCCGAGCACGCCGATCGTGACCATGCCGACGAACACACCCGGGTAGTTGACGATCGTGTAGTCCTGCCAGGTGCGATAACCGACGCCGTACTGGCCGGAGATCATCTCGGCGGAGATCACACAGATCCACGACACGCCGATCCCGACGGACAGCCCGCCGAAGATGCCGGGCAGCGCGCCCGGCAGGACGACGGAGCCGAGGATCCGCCACCGGCCGCCGCCCATGGTGCGCACCGCCTCCTCCCACACCGGGGTCAGCGCGCGGACGGCGTGCCGGGTGGAGACCAGCACGGGGAAGAAGGCGGCGGTGAAGGTGATGAAGACGATGCCCTGTTCGTTGGAGGGGAAGAGGAGGATCGCGACGGGGACGAGCGCGATGGCGGGGATGGGCCGGACGACTTCGAGGAGCGGGCCGAGCAGGTCCTCGGCGAGCCGCGAGCGCGCCACGAGCACGCCGGTGGCCACGCCCAGGACGGCGGCCAGCAGGAAGCCGGTGAGGATCCGGGTGAGGCTGTCGGTGAGGTCGGTCCAGTAGTCGTCGCCGGTCAGCCGGTCGGCGAAGGCGCGGGCGACGTCGGTGACGGTCGGGAACTGCGAGAAGCGCAGCCAGAGGTCGATGTCCAGGCTGGTCAGCAGCTGCCACAGGCCGAGGGCGGCCGCCACCGAGGCCGCCCGCAGCGCATACCGGGTCATGACGCCCGGCCCAGGGCGTCGGTGTACGTGACGGCACGGGCGCCGTCGTGGGCGTCGACGTAGGCCTGCGCGGTCGCCTGGGTGACGAACGGCAGCAGGGTCGTGCCGTCGGCCACCCAGACCGCCTTGTCGGCGAACCAGAGGGTGCCGGTGGTGGCGTCGGGGACGTAGGCGGCGCGGATGCCGTTCCGGTGCCCGGCGACGAAGGCGAGCAGTTCGGCGGGGGTCTTGAAGGTACGGGTCTCCTCGGCGCCCTTGGGCCAGACCTCGCTCGCGGCGGGTGCGGGCGTGGCGGCGAGCTGCTCGGCGTAGGACGAGCCGAGCGCCTTCTTCACGTACCGGTCGTCGACGAAGGCGTCCACGTCGACGTCCCCGGTCAGCTTGGCCGCCTTGAGGACGGACACGTCCTCCTTCAGGGCGTCGACGAGCTGCGGTTTGACGGCGGGGTCGAAGGTGGAGATGCCGTGGGCGCCGTTGTAGAGGTAGACGACCTCGGCGGGCAGGCCGGTGGCCTTGGCGACGCTCTCGGCGGCGGCCACCGGGTGCTCGTTGAGATAGGCGGTGGCCTGGTACTGGGCTTTGAGGAACGCCTCCAGGACGGCCGGGCGCCGCTTCGCGAAGTCCTCGCGGGCGGTGACTCCGTGGAAGGTGGGCAGGTCCAGCTGGGCGCCGTCGTACAGGGCCTTCGCCTTGCCCTGGTAGGCGAGCAGGCCGGGCCAGGCCACGAACTGCGAGAGCGCGTCCGCGCTGCCGGCGGAGAGGGCGGAGGCGCCCACGGCCGGCTGCTGGTTGAGCTTCTCGATGCCCTTGTTCGGGTCGATTCCGGCCCGTTGCAGGGCCCGGACCAGGGTGCCGTCGGCGGCGGATCCGACGCTGGTGGAGACCTTCTTGCCCTTGAGGTCCTTCAGGGAGGCCAGTTTGGAGCCGGGGGTGGTGACGATGGTGTTGAGGCCGCCGCGGAGGTTGTAGCCGGTGACCGAGACCAGGTGGGTGGGCTTGCCGAGCTGCTTGCCGCGGGCGGCGTTGATGAGGAGCGGGAAGTCGCCCATCGACCCGATGTCGATCTTCCCGGCGGTCATCTGGGCGGTGATGGGGGCGCCGGTGGCGTAGTCCTGCCAGTCGACCTTGTAGGTGTGGCCGTCGTGGAGGGCGTCGAGCTGTTTCTCGAAGTAGCCGAGAGAGCGCAGCAGGGTGCCGGCGGTGACGGTGTTGATGGTCTTGGACTGATAGCCGACGGTGACGGTGACCGTGGAGCCGTCACCGGCCGCGGCGCTGCCGCCGCAGGCGGTGAGCGGGAGGAGAAGGAGGGCGGCGGACGCGGCGAGTGCGGTGGTCTTCATGGGGGTTCGGGCCTTTCACCGGAGCAGGTAGGGCATGTTGACCGTGACGGCTCCGGTGGGACAGCGGGCCGCGCACGGGCCGCAGTACCAGCATTCGTCGACGTGCATGTAGGCCTTGCCGCTGCTGGTGTCGATGGCGAGGGAGTCCAGCGGGCACATGTCCACGCAGAGCGTGCAGCCGTCGATGCACTTCGACTCGTCGATGGTCACGGGCACGTCGGCCCGCTGGGGCGCCAAGGGCATGGCTGTCTCCAGAGAAGTCCCGAGATTTTCTGAGAAATCCGGCGCGGCAGTGAACCGGTGAGGGCGTGCCGAACGATGAAGGGATGAGCGGGTGGGAGAAGGCGATTCGGGCGGGGTGATCAGGTGGAGCGGTGCAGCAGGCCGCTCATCGCGATGCGGTCGCCGCGGAAGCGGATGAACTCCAGGTCGACCGGGCGGCCGTCGGCGAGGTGCGTGAGGCGTTCCAGCATCAGGACGGCGGCGCCGCGCGGGGCCTCCAGCACTGCGGCGGAGTTGGCGTCGGCGTTCACCGCCTCCAGGGTGATCTCGGCGTGGCCGAGGCGCCGGCCGGTGAGGGCCTCCAGGAGACGGAAGACGTCGGTGTTCTCCAGGTCGGCGCCGAGCAGATCGGTGCCGATGTCGAGCGGGATGTAGGTGAGGTCGAGGGAGAGGGGGAGGCCGTTGAGGCGGCGCAGGCGTTCGATGTACAGCACATCCGCCCCCGGGGACACCCGGAGGCGGTCGGCGACCGGGGCGGGTGCGGGGACGGGGCCCATGGTGCGGACCTCGTTGGTGACGCGACCGTGTTCGTGCAGGGTTTCCGCGAGACCCATCAGCCGGTCGAGGCCGTGCGGGTACTTCTCGGCGACGACGACCGTGCCGACGCCGGGGAGGCGTTCGACCAGGCCCTCGGCGCGCAGCAGATCCAGGGCTTGGCGCACGGTGTTGCGCGAGGCCCGGTACTCGGTGGCGAGGGTCGACTCATGAGGGAGCGTGCCCGCCGGGAAGCCACCGGTCAGGAGCTGGCGGCGGAGCAGATCGGCGAGCTGCCGCGCCTGGTCGGCACGCAGCCGGCGCCGCGCGCGGTGGGCGGCGACGGTGGTCGCGCCTTGTCCGGCGTGGTCGCGGAGGCGGTCGTTGGGCGGCATGGTCGGACCATACCTATCCGATAGGGATAGTGGTGTTGCGGAAGTGTTGCGCCAGTCCTCGAACCGTCAGGTACTGCGCTGACCTGGCGTTTCGCCGGAGGCGCGGCAAGATCTGCCACCACGGAGGCACTACGGCGTTACTGCGGCGCCGCTACGGCACCGGTGTCACGCCAGGGCGTTGAGGCCCGGCGCGAAGGCGATCAGCAGGGGGAGCAGGGGCACCAGTGCGGCCACCACCGTCGTCAGCGCCCGGTGTCTGCGACCCAGCCGGGGCGGCGGCTCCAGGAGGCGGTCGACCCGCTCGCCGAGGAGCCGGTGGCTGGAGGCGCAGGACAGCACGCCCCGGTGCTGGTTCAGCTCGATCAGCGCCAGGGCGGTGGTCAGGTGGCCGCAGCGACGGGACGCGGTGTCGTCGGCGGCGAGTTCGACCAGGCGGTGCGTCTGGTCGCAGAAATGGGAGAAGAGCGGAATGCGGGGGAATCCGGTGGCCAGGGCGGTCGAGAGGTGCAGCAGCCAGTCGTGGTGGGCGCGGGCGTGGCCGCGCTCATGGGTCAGGACGGCGTCCAGTTGGTGGGAGGTGAGGCGGTGCAGGGCCCCGGTGGTGACGATCAGCTGGGGCGGATTGCCGGGCATCCACCAGGCGTCGGGGTACTCGTCCTCCAGCACGAGCAGCGGGCCCCGGGCGGAGGGCAGGCCCGCGGGCAGCTCGGGGGCGCGTTCGCGCAGATGGGCGCGGGTCTGGCCGCGGCGCCGACGCGCCTCGACGAGCTCCCGGGCCAGCATCGCGGTGGTCCAGGCGGCCCCGCAGGCCAGCAGCAGGGTGAGCGCGGCGGCCCAGGGCGGGGCGGCGGAGAGGTCGTACGCCTCGGTGACCGCGGGCGGCGCGGTGGCGAAGACCTGGGCGCGGACGGTGTGGAAGACGGCGGCGGCACCGAGCACCAGCGCCGTCAGACAGCACAACAGGACCGTGGCGACCAGGCACTGCCACACCCACAGCGCCACCACCGGCTCCCGCTCGGGCCACTCGGCCCGGGTCAGCGCACGCGGCACCGGCACGGCGGCCGTCACCGCGACGGCGCTCAGCAGGAGCAGGCAGACGGTCATGCCATCGGTCATGCCAGGGGCTCCGGATCCTGGTCGGAGAGCATGGGCGAAGGACGCACAAGGTGCGGTGGGGCCGTGCTCCGGGAGCGGAGGTCGGGCCGGTGGTGCGACGGACGTGCGGCGGGAACGGCACGAGGACCGCGCCCGCCGCCAGTATGACGCCGGGGACCGCCCGCGTCAGCCTGCTGGAAGCAGGCCGTCAATCCGCCACGATCCGCCCGCTCACCTCCCCGAGCCCCACCCGCAGGCCGCCGGGACCCGGCGCCCACGCCGACAGGGTCACCTCGTCGCCGTCCTCCAGGAAGGTGCGCTTTCCGGCGGGGAGTTCCAGGGCGTCGCGGCCGTTCCAGGTCAGCTCCAGGAGGGAGCCGCGCTGGTCCGGGGCCGGGCCGCTGACCGTGCCCGAGCCGTAGAGGTCGCCGGTGCGCAGGGAGGCGCCGTTCACGGTCATGTGGGCGAGCTGCTGGGCGGCGGTCCAGTACATCGAGGCGAAGGGGGGTTCCGACACGACGTGGCCGTTGATCGCGATCGAGATGCGCAGGTCGTAGCCGGCTGGTTCGGCGTCGGAGTCGTCCAGGTAGGGCAGCAGCGGATGGGTGCGCGCGGGCGGTGCCACCCGGGCCTCCTCCAGCGCCTCCAACGGGGTGATCCAGGCCGACACCGAGGTGGCGAAGGACTTGCCGAGGAACGGCCCCAGGGGGACGTACTCCCAGGCCTGGACGTCCCGGGCGGACCAGTCGTTGAGCAGGCACAGGCCGAACACATGGTCCCGGAAGGCGGCCGTGTCCACCGGCTTCCCCATCGCCGACGGCACGCCCACCACGAAGCCGACCTCCGCCTCGATGTCGAGGCGGACGGACGGGCCGAAGACCGGGGCGGGATCGGCCGGGCCCTTGCGCTGGCCCGAGGGACGGACGACGTCCGTGCCGGAGACGATCACCGTGCCCGAGCGGCCGTGGTAACCGATCGGCAGGTGCTTCCAGTTCGGGGTGAGGGAGTCGGCGGCGTCGGGGCGGAAGATCTGGCCGACGTTGCGGGCGTGGTTCTCGGAGGCGTAGAAGTCGACGTAGTCCGCGACCTCGAACGGCAGATGCAGGGTCACCGAGGACAGGGGGTGCAGGAGCGGTTCGAGGGTGGTGCGGTGCGCGGGGTCGGTGGTGGCCGCCGTGAGAGTGCGCCGGACCTCCGACCAGAGGGCGCGGCCCGCCGCCAGCAGGGGGTTGAGGGTCGGCCGTGCGAGCAGGGCGGCGTGCGGCGAGCCGAGCGCACGGGCCGCGGCGCCCGCGTCCAGGACGTGGTCGCCGAGCCGTACGCCGACGGTCCGCTCCGTCGAGCGGGGGAGCGAGAAGACGCCGTACGGAAGGTTGTGCGGGCCGAAGGGGTCGCCCTCGGCGATGTCGAAGGGGGGCATCGGGTACTGCCTCTCTTTCGTGCTCACCATGTCGTGCTCACGTCCGCTCCACGGGTGCGGGCGGCCGGGCCACACGTTACGTCCGACCTCGGGCGAGCGGCATGGGACCGGACCCGCGCCGTGCACGGGAGCGAGACCCGTGGGGCGCCCGGGAGCGGGACCCGTGGGGCGCCCGGGAGCGGGACCCGCGGGGCGCCGGGATGCAGCTCTCCGCTTCCGTGCGATCACCGGGAGTCGCCTCCGAGAGGGTCCGCAATCTTGACGGAGCGGCGCGAATGGGGACACTCTGAGCGGGTGCCGGAAGGCCTCGGGGAGGGGGCGTTCCCATGGCACACCTGGGGGGCGGATGGCCATTGGGGAGGCCGGCCTCGGGTCGGCGCGGCAGGGTGCACGGCCGAAGCGGCTGGAAGCGACCATGCGCGGCAGACTCGGCCGGGACTGCGTGTACGTGCCGTCGTGCAGATTCGGGCTGTACGTGGCCCTGCGCCACTGGTGCCCGCCCGGCGGCCGGGTGCTGATGTCGCCGGTCAACGACGACGTGATCTTCTTCGTGGTGCTCGCGGCCGGGCTGAGACCCGTGCAGGCGCCGTTGAACCCGTGGGACGCGTCGATCGATGTCGACGCCGTGCCCGACGGGATGTGGGGCTCGCTGTCCGCCGTGCTCACGACGAATCTGTACGGCAACCCGGACGACGCTCCGAGGCTGCGGGAGAAGTGCGACGCGCTGGGCATCCCCCTGTTCGAGGACGGGGCCCACGCGATCGGCAGCGAGGTGGGCGGCAGACCGGTGGGCGCCTGGGGGGACGCCTCCGTCTTCAGCCTGTCCAAGCATGTCGGTGCCAAGGCCGGGGGCTTCCTGTCCGTCGCCGACCCGGGGCTGCGCGACGCGCTGGAGAAGACCTGTGCGGACCTGCTGCTGCCGGGCGGGCCCGCGGCGGAACTCGCCTACACGGTCCGGCCGTACGCGGAGGCCGCCGTGCGCGGGCTGGGGCTGCGACGCGCGGCCTGGGCCACGCTGCGGCTGCTCGGGCGGATGGAGCGCGAGGGGATCAGGATGCCGCTGCGCCCGCAGGAGCTGGCCCGGGCGGTGGCCGCGGCGCCGGACCTCACGGCGCACGACTGCTGGGTGCGGGTCGACATGCACGACTACCGGCTGCGTTCAGGCCCGCTGCGGCTCGGGCGCATCGGGCGCAGGCTGGACCGCCTGGACGGGGTGCTGGCCGCCTGCCGGGCCGGCACCGAGCTGCTGCTGTCCACGCCGTGGGCGAGACCGCACAGCAAGGCGGGGCCGGTTCCCGCCCAACCCCTCTTCCGGGTGCCGCTGTTCGTGGCCGACCGGGACGCGGCGAGGGCGGCGCTCGCGCGGCGGGGCATCGTCGTGGGGTATCTCTATGACCCGCCGCTCGACGACTACGCGGGGGAGCGGTTCACGGATCCGTCGCCCGATCCGGCCGGGGCCCGCTGGTTCGCGCGGCACGCGCTGCCCGTGGACCCCCTGCGGGCCCGGCGGATCGTCGAGGCGCTGGACGATGCCAAGGTGCGGCCGGCCGAGGTACCGGGAGGGCTGGGACCGACCCGTGGCTGACACGCAGGCGGAGACCCAGGCCGAGAGCCGGGCGGAGGCTCGGGCCGGGAGCCAGGTGTCCGGGCGCCCGGCGCCGCCCGCCGGGAAGGGGGCGCACGGGCCGGCACCGGCCGACGGCGGCCACGGCGGCGACTCGCTGTTCAGGAACGCCTACTTCCTCATGCTCAGCACCGGTGTCTCGGCGGTGCTGGGCCTGGGGTTCTGGCTGGTGGCCGCCCGCTACTACTCGGAGGAGGCCGTCGGCCAGGGGTCGGCCGCGATCGCCGCGATGCGGCTGCTCGCCAGCATCACGGCGACCACCATGATCGGCGCGGTCGTCCGGTTCGTCCCGCGTGCGGGACGGGCCACCGGATCGCTGGTGTGGGGGGCGTACGCGGCGAGTTCCGTGGTCGTGGCGATCGCCGCCGCCGTCTTCCTGCTCACACTCGACCTGTGGGGGGCGTCCTACGCGCCCCTGGGGACACCGGCCGCGGGGGCGGCGTTCGTCGTGGCGTGCGTGGCCTGGGCGCTGCTCACCCTGCAGGACGGGGTGCTCACCGGGCTGCGCAGATCGGGCTGGGTGCCGATAGGGAACGCGGTGTTCTCGATCGGCAAGCTGATCCTGCTGGTCGTCTTCGCGACGGCGCTGCCGGTGCTCGGCATCTTCGTGTCCTGGGCGGCGGCCATCGCGCTCTCGACGCTGCCGCTGGGCTGGCTGATCTTCCGCCGGCTCATCCCGCGCCAGGCCGACGCCGACCGCGACCTGGAGCCGCCGAAGCTGCGGGAGATGGGGCGCTTCCTGGCCGGGGACTCGCTGGGCGCACTGTTCAGCCTGGCGATGATCAACCTGCTGCCGGTGATGGTCGCGGTCCGCTTCAGCGCGGCGGAGAATGGCTACTTCTACGTGGCGTACACCGTCGGCGGCACGATGGAGTTCATGGCCATCAACATGGCCTCCTCCCTCACCGCCCACGCCTCGCACGACCCCCGCCGGCTCGCCGACGGGGTGCGCGGGGCGCTGCGCCGCATGACGTTGCTGCTGGTGCCGGTGGTGCTGGTGCTGGTGCTGTTCGCGCCGCAGATCCTCATGCCGTTCAACGAGGACTACGCCGAGCACGGCACCACCGTGCTGCGGCTGCTGGCCGCGGGGGCGCTGCCCCGGGTCGTGGTCGAGCTGTACATCGGGGTGCTGCGGGTCCAGGGCCGCACCGGGGTGCTGGCCGCGCTCCAGGGCGCCATGTGCACGCTGGTGCTGGGCAGCGCGGCCCTGCTGTTCGCGTCGGCCGGGATCGACGGCGCGGGCTGGGCGGTGCTGATCAGCATGACGTTGATCGCCGCGATCTCGGTGGTGGGCCTGCGCTCCGCGCTGCGCCGCACCGACCGGCTGCCCCCCGGCCCGTCGGGCACGGCCCCGGCCGCGAAGGACACCGGCCTGGCCCGGCTGAACGCCACCGCCGGGTACGGCACGAACTGGGCGCGCAGGGCGGCGTACGAGAGGGAAGGGCTCGACGAGGACACGGTCACCTTGTTCATCGGGCGCCCCGGGTACGAACGCGAGGCGCTGCAGGCGGACACGCTGGCGCTGATCGCGCGGCCCCGGGGGCCCGGCGGGGGACACGGGGACGCCCCGCGGGCCGGGCGGGAAGCGAACGGGCCGGCCGGCCCGAGGGAGCGGTGGACCGAGGGCGGGCTGTGGGGGCTGCTCGCCTTGGCCACGGCGGTCTTCTGGGCGTCTCTGCGCGGCCTGCCCTGGCTCGACGGCCGGTACGAGGACACAGGGACCAGAGGAACCGGGGCGCACATGCTGACGGCGCTGCCGCCCGCCGCGCTCGTGGCCGGCGCCGTACTGCTCGTGGTGTTCGTCGGCTCGGTGACGCTGCGTGCGGCGCGGGACGCGTGGCTGCCGGGGGCGGCGCTGGCGTCGGCGCTGCTCGCTCTGTACGCCGTACCCATGGCCTTCGGCTGGGAACCGCGGCCGGTCGGCGGGGAGTTGTACGCGCGGACGGCCGGGTTCGTGGCGGACGCGCTGGGGCCGGCCGGGCCTGAGCCGCTGCTGCGGTGGGCGCCGCCGGTCGCGCAACTGCTGTGCCTGATACCGGTGTGGCTGCTGCTCACGCGGGTGGGTGTGCGGTTGACGTGGCCCGGGCGGTGGGGGGTGCTGTATCTCCTCGCGGTGGGCGGCTGGGTGTGGCGGCAGGAACTCGCGCCTGTCGCCCTGCCTCTGCTCGCCGTCCTCGTCCTCGCGTCCCTGGTTCTGGCGCTGCACGGGAGAGCGACGCGGGTCCACGCGTAGGGCGTCGGCGGGACCCGTAGGACGTCAGCGGGACGGTACCGGCTGGTGGAAGTAGCTGTTCCGGCCGGCCTCGCGGTAACCCTCCAGGCCGGGGCCGTCGTTGACGGTCAGATCGCACTCGGGCTCCTCGGAGGTCGGCCGGTTCCAGTGGACCAGCGCCTTCACGTCGGGGAGCTGTTTCACCGAGGCGGGGATCCGGGTGTACCAGTCGCGCTGGCGCACCGGGTGGTCCGCGTCGGGTGCGGTGGCGTACTCGGCGAGCATCACCGGTTTGTCGTCGGTGACGTTCTCGCGGAGCCATGTGTAGCTGGGCCGTTGGCTGCGCAGGAAGTCCTTCCAGTCGCTGGTGCCGTGGCACTGGTAGTAGTTGTACTGGTCCATGGCGATCCAGTCGACGTAGTCGTCACCGGGGTAGAGCGCCTTCATGTCGGCGGCGCTGCCGAGATAGCCGGAGACGGTCCACACCCACACGACGTTGTCGGCGCCCAGTTTCCGGAAGCGGTCGCGCAGATGGCGGTAGGCGGCGACGAACTCCTCGGGCGTGCCGGCGCCTTCCTTGATACGGGCGTCGGTCTCCTGGTCGAAGGAGAGGAAGACGCGTTTGCCGTAGGCCTTGATACGGCGGATCTGCGGGTCGAGGATCTTCTCGTCGTACTTCCCCGAGGCGATGTTCTTCCAGCCGAGCTGGGTCTCCGTCCAGTTCTCGTGGTGCGGTTCGGTCCAGACGGTGGACTCCCAGGCGAGCATCAGCAGCCGGTCGCGGCCGAGGGCCTGTTCGTCGGGGGTGAGGAGTTCGCCGTCGAGCTCGGTGCCCGACATGTCGTGGTAGTTGTAGACGAGGTCGAGCCGACGGCCGATGCGCTGCTCGAAGCCGAGCACGGCGTCCTTGAGGGAGCCGTTCCCGGCGTACGGCACGGCGGCGCCCCACCAGGCGCCGCAGGGCGGGACCAGCGTGTCGCTGGGGGCGCAGTCACCGGTGGGCAACGCGCCCGAAGCCGCGTTGTCCGGCAGCGGGTCGCCGACGGACGCACGGTCGCCCGGGCGGCCGGCCCACAGGCCGAGCCCGGCGAGCAGCGCGGCCATCGTCACCAGCACGACGGACGTGCAGGTGCGCTTGACCCCATGGCGTGTCACCCCATCGCGTGTCACCCCATCGCGTGTCATCCCATCGCGTGTCACCCCGTCGCGCCTCACCTCGTGGACCTGCGCCGGGCGGGTTCCACCGCGCCGCGGCGGGCGGCGGGCAGCGGGAGCCCCGGAAGTGCGGCGGTCACCGTGGTGAAGACGGCGAGCGACACGAGGAAGGCGATCATCGAGAAGCCCTTCACCAGGTACAGCGAGGTGGCGGTGAGTACGCCCAGGGAGAGGCTGACCGGCGCGACCAGCGCGACCGCCTCCAGCCGGGCCCCGGAGGCCAGCCCGCCCGGCTGCGGATACAGCGCGGCGCAGCCCGGCCCGAACAGCACGAAGAGCAGCACCGGGATCCAGCGCAGTGGAGCGGGCCCGGGTACGGCGGTGGCGGCCAGCGCGAGCCAGCCGGAGATCCCGACGAGAACTCTGAGCTGCGTGCGGGCGACCCGGACCCGCTTGGCCGCCTCGGGGTCACCGATCCCGCCGTGGTCCGCGGATTCTGTGGTCGTCACGTCGATCACCTTGAGGTCATCCCTAGTGGGCGGTCGTCGGTCGGTCAGTCGGTCGGTTAGTCGGTCGGTTAGTCGGTCGGTTGGTCGGGTGGTCAGTCGGTCGGTCATCGGTCGGCCGGGTGGTACTCCAGGACGACGCCGTACGGCCGGCTCTCGACGGTCCGGAAGAGCGGTGAGGCGGACAGCTTCGACCGCAGGGTCTCGAAGCCGCCGGGCGGCAGCAGGCCCTCCCCGGCGGCGTAGATGTCCTGGGTGCGGGTGAGGACGACGTATGCCTTCGTGTCCGGCGGGATGCCCTTCACGAGGTAGGACACGGGGTCCTTGAGCATCTCCTCGTTGTCGGGCAGCGCCTGTTCGGCGAAGAACCAGTGGTCGAGACGGTCGTAGCGGTGCAGCGCCTGCGGGAAGGAACCGCTGGTGGCGAGGATCAGGGAGCCGTCCGGGGCGTCGTCGAGGGCCCTGGTGACCAGCGCGGTCTCCTCGGGCGGTGTGTAGAACATCTTCTCCTTGCCGTAGTACGACGGCAGGAAGCCGGCCAGCAGCACCAGCAGGACGGCCGGCAGCGCGAACGCCGAGGCCTTGCGCCACACCGCGCGCGCCCGCGTGCGATGGCTGCCCGCGAGGGCCGGCACGAGCGCGGCGGCGGCGAAGAAGGCCGCGCCGGGCAGGGCGAACAGATAGACGCGGAAAAGCATTTCGCCGCCGTAGTCGTTCACGGCGAACAGCGGCACCGGGGCGACGGACACCAGCAGCAGCGGTAGCGCGCTGCGGGTCAGCCGGCGCCGCAGCACGACGGCCGTCCCGGCGAGGACGGCGACCAGGAGCACCATCACGATGTTGGCGGTGCCCGCGAGTTCGGGGCCGGGGCCGGTGAGCCGGCCCGTGTAGCCCGCGCGGGAGTTCTGCGTCAGCTCGCCGAGCGACTTCCGGACGGTGGCGAGCACCTCGACGAACAGCGGGCGCCCCATGGTCAGGTCCCAGGTCAGCATCAGCAGCGCGGTGACGGCAAGCAGCCCGTAGTTGCGGTAGCGGCGGGTGAGGCCGAGCGCGAGCAGACAGATGGTGAGCATCACCGGGGTGAGCTGGTGGGTCGCGTTGATGGCGGCGATCAGCGGGGCGAGGATCACCACACAGACCGCGCGCTGCCGCTTCCCGGTCGGCGGCGGCACGGGGGCCGCCACCGGGTCCAGGAAGGTGCGGTCGCGCAGCCGTCCGGCGGAACCGGGCCGTACGAAGTGCCGTAGCACCACGGCCAGGACCGTCAGATGCAGCAGATACGCGAGGGCCTGTGGGGCGAAGTAGTCCTGGCCCACCCAGTTGGCGAGCTGGAAGATCCACACGCCGGTCCAGATCAGCCGCCAGTCCTCGCAGAAGGTGCGGTAGATCAGCACGAGCACCGGCAGCGTCAGCAGACCGAACACGATCGGCGCCCAGTTGGCGTACGCGGCGGCGCCCTCCACACCGAAGGCGCGCACCAGGCCGGCGTTGAGCGTGAAGAAGCCCGGCCACTGGTCGTACGCGGACATGTTGCCCGACAGCGCGGCGTTCGGCCGCAGCTCACCGTTGGCGAGCAGGGTGTCGACGATCGCGTCGTGCTTGGAGGCCCACGGGTAGCGGATCGCGTCGTACAGGATCGCGGGCGGCGCCTTGAGCGCGAACAGCAGCGCGGCGCAGTGCGCGGCAGGCCACCAGGGCGCGGTGCCGGCGCGGCGCAGACTGAGGACGAAACCCGCGGTGAGGACCAGCAGCGACAGGTAGTAGACGGCCGGCAGGCGGTCCAGCAGGCCGTAGTCGCCCATGTGCCGGAAGCCGATGCGGGGGAGCGAGTACCCCCACAGAACGGCGGCGAGCAGCAGCGTCAGCAGGGCGGCGTCCGGCGGGCGGCGCGGAAGCCGCCAGGGTCTGCGGTCGCCGCCGGTGGCGGAGTGTGGAGCGGGCCGCATGCTGCTCTCTGTGCTCGGTACGGACACATGGTGCTGCATGCCGAGGCTCCCTCCCCCAGGCCAACTATAGGAATTACGTCTGCTTTTCACGCCAAAACGACCGTATTGATCTTCTGTCGGACGCCCCCAGAGTGTCCTGAGGCTCCCGAAGCGCCCCGAGGGGCTCAGCCTGCGAAGACCGGCCCCCGTACCATCGCGCGGGCCCGCCGGTACCACCTCCAGCCGACCGTCCTCGGCCCTTCCCGGTACGGCGCGATCCGCGCCCCGCGCCCCGCCAGCCAGCCCTCGACGTCGGCGACGGTGTGGCTCCGCCGCACGATCAGCCGGGCGATGCGGTAGTGCTCGTCGCGGTCCGAACTGAGCGCGTGGCGTACGGCGGTGGCGGTCTCGTAGCCGACGGCGGCCGCCATCCGCCGCACCCGGCCGCTGTTGTAGCCGTGCGGGTAGGCGAGATGCCGGACGCGGTGGCCGAGGGTGTCCTCCAACGCCGAGCGGGACGCGCGCAGTTCGTGGGCGAGGGCCCGGGGCGCGAGGGTGTCCAGCTGGGCGTGGGTGACGGTGTGGCTGCCGACCTCCATGCCGTACTGCTCCAGCGATGCCGCCTGCGCCAGGGTCATCATCGGCGCGGGCGGCAGCAGACTGCGCCCGCCTGCTGTGAGTGCGCCCGTGGTCAGATAGGCGGTGGCGGGCAGTCCGCGCCCGGCCAGCGCCTCGGCGGTGGGACCGGGCAGGTCGGCGAACCCGTCGTCGAACGTGAGCAGCACCGGCCGGGGCGGCAGCGGCGCCCGCCCCGCGAGGTGTTCGGCGAGCGCGCCGATCGTGACCGGCGTACGGCCGCTGTCGACGACGGCGTCCAGATGCTCCCCGAACTGCCTGGGGCCGACCGTGAACTCGGCGATCCAGTCCGGCGGTTCCGCCATCACGGCGTGGTAGAGGAACACCGGGATGCTCGGCATGACGGGCCCGCCCCCGCTTCTGCGCGCGCCGCCTGTCATCGTGCGCCGCCCTTCATCGTGCGCCGCCCTTCATCGCGCGCTGCCTGTCATCGTGCGCTGCCTGTCATCGTGCGACCCCGTCATTACGCGGCCCCTCCCGGTCATTGCGCGGCCCCGTCTTTGGTCGGCTCCCGGCCATCGCGCGGCCCCCGTCTTTGCCCGGCCCCCCGGTCATCGCGCGGCCCCCCCGCAGCGCGAGCCGCGCCCGCAGATAGCCGAGCGGGCCGTACAGCATGCCGCGCCGCTGGAGCCGCGACAGGCGCCCGGGCCAGGCGTGCGTGCGCCGGTCGTGCGCGCCGGGCGCATTACCCACCGCGCGCACCGCGCCCGAGTCCGCCGTGCTCACCGCGCCCTGGTCCGCCGTGCCCGCCGCGCCCGGATCCCCCGAGCCCGCCGCACCCAGGTCCCCCACCCCCGCCGCATTCAGGTCCCCCGAACCCGCCGCACCCGGATCCCCCGCGCCCACCGCCCCCAAACCCCCCGCGCTCACCACCCCCCGGTCCGTCGCCCCCCTGCTGGCCGTGAGTCTTCGCGCGTATGCCACCCCCCGGGGCAGCCGCGCCAGGAACCCCGGCAGCAGTGTGGGCCGGTTGACCAGGACCGCCGTGAGGTACGCGGTGAGGCCGGCGCCGTAGCCGTACGCCTGGGTCTCCAGGTCGTGCCAGGTCTCGCGGTGGTGGTGCCAGACCAGGGCGTACGGCGTGTAGTGCAGCCGGTGCCCCTCGGCGAGGACGCGCACGAACCCGTACAGGTCGTCGCCGCCCCGGGCGGGCGTGCCCGCGCCGGTCGCCGGGTCGAAACCGCCCACCGCCCGCAGCACGTCCGTACGGAAGGCCATGTTGGCGCCGGAGCCGAAGCGGCCCGCGGTGAACGGGAACAGCGGCTCGTCGGCGGGCGGGTCGGCGGGGTCGTAGGTGCGCGGCGCGAACCCCTTCGCGAAGCCGCCGTGGCTCTCCAGGAGGACCTGGGCGGGGGTGCGCAGCCGGGCCGGCAGGATCAGGCCGGTGGCGCAGCCGAGGCCGGGGTCGGCCGCGAAGGGCGAGGTGAGCTCGGTGAGCCAGCGCGGGTCGGCCACCACGTCGTCGTCGGTGAACGCGATCACCTCGCCGTGCGCGGCGGCGACGCCCGTGTTGTGCGCGACGGCGAGCCCGGGCACCGGCTCGGTCACGTACCGCACGCGCTCGGCGTACTTGCGCTCGACCAGGTCCCGGGTCGCGTCCGTCAGGGGCGCGTTGTCGACGACGACGATCTCGAAGTCCGGGTGGTCCTGGGCGAGGAGGGAGTCGAGGGCGTGCGCGAGCTGCTCGGAGCGCTCGCGGGTGGCGACGACGACGGTCGACGGCACCACGGGCGCCACCTCGCCCGCGGGAGCGGCCCCCTGCGCCTGCTGGGCCGCCCGGCCGACGACGACCGCCTTCGGATCCGCCCCCTCCGGTACGGTCACCAGCAGCGTCCCCACCGGTCGGCCACCCCTCCTGACCAGCACGAACACCTCGCCGTACGTGATAGGTGGGCTGCCCGGGCCGGGTGTGAGGACACCACCCCCCGTCAGCTCCAGCTCGGCGATCTGCACCCGTCCGATGCCGAGGAACCCCTGGATCTCCTGCTCGGTACGTGCCGCGCGTGACATGAACCCCCCTCGTGCCAAGCGACGTGGGATGAACGAATGAACGAATGAACAAATGAACGAATGCATGAACGGACGGACCGACGGACCAACGGACTGACGGACCGACAGACCGACGGACCGACGGACAACCCTCATGGCCGCCGCAGCCGCCCCGCCCCCTTCAGGGCCCGTGCCGCCAGCGCGGCGAGCCTCGGGCGGCCGCGCACGAAGTGGTGCGCCCGGCGCGCGGGCTCACGGCTGAGCCAGTGGAGCGCGGCGCCCGCCCCCGGACGCGTCCACGCCCCCTCGTACACGGGAATCTCCCCGGTCTTCAGCGAGTCCTTGTACTCGGCCGCCCCCCGCCCCAGGTCGAGCAGCCCGATCCCCTCGGCCGCGGCCGCCTCCGCCATCCGCAGATGCAGCACCAGGCCCGGCGAGTACTTCGAGAACTCCGTGTCGTACGACGGGAACCAGCAGGCCAGCACGGTCGCCGACCGCAACCCGAAGTGCGCGGCGATCGGCTGGTCACCGGCGTACAGGACGGACAGCGTGCCGGAGCACTCCGGCGCGCGCGTCTCGTGCAGGGTGTGCACGAGCCGGGTGATCCAGTCCTGCGCGAACCGGTCCCGGCGGCCGGTCCTGCGGTACTGCGCGGACTTCCACGCCATGAGCGTGCGCAGCGCGGCCGGATCGCGTTCGTCGAACACGAACCGCGTCCGGCCGGCCTGGCGGCCGAGCCTGCGTTCCTTGGCGAGCGTCGTCTTCAGGAACTTCGGTGACTGGGCGCGCAGGACGGACTCGTACGTCTCGTAGCCCTTCTCCACGTCGATGACGTAGGAGGCGTACTCGGCCGCCGCGTGCGGGACGAACAGCCCTTGTTCCGCCTCCAGGTTGTCGAAGGCGAAGGTGGACAGGGAGGCGGCCCGCAGCAGGTCCTCGGCGTTCAGCCCGAGACCCGGGGCCAGTACGGCGCCCTGCGCGTCCGAGACGCCGTACGCCAGCGCCTGGCCGCGGCCCAGCCGGCCGCGCTCATGGGGCAGGAAGCCGACCGGCTCGCGCCCCTCGTACACCGCGGCCACACGCGCGCGTGGCCGCACCCGGCCCACGGCGTCGGTGAACTCCGGTTCCATGAACGGGTTGCGCGGTGTGGTCGACATGGCGCGCAGGGCGCGCCACCGCTCCCGTTCCCCCTCGCCGAGATCCTCCGGACTCAGCACACGGATACGCCCACTGCTCAACTTGACCCCCCGATCAAGTCCCCCCTGGACACCTGGACGGTACCCCTACAGACCGGGCGTGCGGTAGGGAGCGCGGCAAGTTGCGGCAAGTTGGAGCCAACCGGTGCAGAGGCCTTCAAGCGGTCACTAACCGACGGTGTGGCGGAAAGCCGTTTCTCGGACCTGTGTCCACCAGCGATCGGCGAGTGATCGGTCAACAAAAGAAGGGGAGTTGACAGAAGGGGGCCGGACTCCGTCCTGGTCCGGTTCACGTCGAGTCCGGGGGGTGCGGGATCCGTATTCTCTGATCATGGCCGCACCCACCGCATATGCCGAGCGCACCGCGTACTCCCTCGTCGCCACCGACCTGGACGGAACGCTGCTGCGCGGCGACGACACGTTCTCCGACCGGTCGCTGGACGCGCTCGCGCGGGTGGCGGCGGCCGGCGCTCGCCATCTGGTGGTGACCGGCCGGCCCGCGCCCCGCGTACGACCGCTCCTGGACCGCCTGCACAGCAGGGGGCTCGCGGTGTGCGGACAGGGCGCGCAGCTGTACGACGCCGGCGGGGACCGTCTGCTGTGGTCGGTCACCCTGGACCGGGAGCTCGCGGAGACCGCGCTCGGCAAGATCGAGGCCGAGGTCGGGCAGGTGTACGCGGCCGTCGACCAGGACGGCGTCGACGGGCTCACGCTGATCGAGCCCGGCTATCTGATGCCGCACCCGACCCTGCCCGCCCTGCGCGTCGAACGCCGTGACGACCTGTGGTGCGAGCCGATCAGCAAGGTGCTGCTGCGCCATCCGACGCTCTCCGACGACGAACTGGCCTCGACGGCCCGCGCGGTGGTCGGCTCGCTCGCCACCGTCACCATGTCCGGGCCGGGCACGGTGGAGCTCCAGCCGTGCGGGATCACCAAGGCGACGGGACTGGCCCTGGCCGCCGAGCACCTGGGCCTCAGGCCCGAGGACACCATCGCCTTCGGGGACATGCCCAACGACATCCCGATGTTCGACTGGGCCGCCCGCGGGGTGGCGATGGCCAACGCCCATCCGGAGCTCAAGGCGGTGGCCGACGAGGTGACGACGTCGAACGAGGACGACGGCGTGGCCGTCGTCCTCGAACGTCTCTATCCGTAGCCGCGGGCCGGCTCAGTACGCGCCGAACCCGGTGCGGGCCGGCTCAGTACGCGCCGAACACGTTGTCGATCGAGCCGTACCGCGCGGCCGCGTAGTTGCAGGACGCGGTGATGTTCGCGACCGGGTCGTACGAGTCCCAGGACGTGCCGGAGACGTGGTACGCGTTGAAGGTCGGGTCGATGATCTGCAGCAGCCCCTTGGACGGGGTGCCGGCGGCCGCGTTGGAGTCCCAGAGGTTGATCGCGTACGGGTTGCCCGACGACTCCCGGATCACGTTGCGGTAGATGCCGTTGTAGGTGCCGGGGATCCCGTGCTGCGCCATGACCTGGAGCGAGGCGCGGATCCAGCCGTCGAGGTTGTTGGCGTAGCCGAGGCTGGAGGCGGTGGCCACGGTCGGGGTGGCCGCGGAGGCGGTGGTCGCGCCGAGGATCGGCAGGGCGAGCACGGTGACGCCGGTGGCGGCGACGGCGAGCGTGCGGGCGAGGCGGCGGGAGCCGCGGGCACGGCGGGGCTGAGCAGGCATGGCGAAGTTCCTCTCCGTCGCCTGCGAGGTGAGCTGTCGGGTTCGGGCGGGAGCTGCCCGGCCGTGCCCTCACGGACACGGCTTCACCCCGAGCCGTACCGGTCTGTCCGGGGCATGCCCAAAGGCACGGCCCGGCTCGACCGGTACGGCGACTTACCTGGTTCCCCCGCTCCTGCCGTGGTGTTCTCGGTGGGTGTCCGGGCGGCGGCAGGATTAGGCGTCCGCCCGACAGGCCGGGAACGTATGCGAGAGCACATGTCCGGAACAAGTGGCAGATTCACGATCAACCCTTTTGACCATGGTCTGTGGCCTATGAGGCACTTGATCCTTTGTGGTTGCAAACCGTCAACTCGGTTGAGTGGGTGCGGGATCGGGGGTGCGGCCCGCGGGGGTCTGTCCGCCAGGGGAGTGAGACAACTCACCGGCGTCCACAAGAGGGGCGAATCGGGCAATAAACCCAGATGGCGGCTTAAGGGGTGCCCCTTCTCATAGGGCCTGTCCGGGCTGTAACCGTGGGGGCTCGCGGTGATCGAAACCTGACCGGATACGCTGACTTGAGTGAGCGCAGAGACCTATCGACAAACCGCGTAGCCGCCGATAGACACCAGCAGACAGGAGACTCCTCGTGACCGTCGTCGAGCCGTTTGGGCTGAGCGTGCGGGACCAGGCTCTGGAAGCCGATGTCCAGGCCGGATTGGCGGCTGTCGAGGAAGGCTTGCTCGAGGCCACCAAGAGTGAGGTCCCGTTCATCACGGAGGCGGCCCAGCATCTGCTGCGGGCCGGTGGGAAGCGGTTCCGGCCGCTGCTCGTGATGCTCGCCGCGCGCTTCGGCGACCCGTACGCGCCGGGGGTCGTCCCCTCCGCCGTCGTCGTCGAGCTCACCCATCTGGCGACCCTGTACCACGACGACGTGATGGACGAGGCCGCGGTGCGGCGCGGGGTGCCCAGCGCGAACGCCCGCTGGGGCAACTCGCTCGCCGTCCTCACCGGCGACTTCCTCTTCGCGCGCGCCTCGCACATCCTGGCCGACCTCGGCCCGGAGGCGGTGCGGGTGCAGGCGGAGGCGTTCGAGCGGCTGGTCACCGGCCAGATCCTGGAGACCGCGGGACCGGTCGACGGCCGGGACCCGGTCGACCACTACCTCGACGTCCTCGGCGGCAAGACCGGCTCCCTGGTGGCGGTGTCCTGCCGGTTCGGCGCGATGATGTCGGGCGCCGACGAGACGGTGGTGGACGTGCTCACCCAGTACGGGGAGCGGCTCGGGGTCGCGTTCCAGCTCGCCGACGACGTCCTGGACATCGCCTCCGACTCCCACGAGTCGGGCAAGACGCCCGGCACGGACCTGCGCGAGGGCATCCCCACCCTGCCCGTGCTGCGGCTGCGCGAGCGGGCGGCCCAGCAGGCGCTGCCCGAGGACATCGCCCTGTGCGAACTCCTCGACTCCGACCTGAGCGACGACGCCAAGCTCGCCGAGGCGGTCGCGGCCCTGCGCGCCCACCCGGCCCTGGAGCAGGCCCGCCGCGACACCGTGCGCTACGCCGAGGAGGCCCGCGCCGCGCTGGCCCCCCTCACCGAGTGCGACGCGAAGGCGGCCCTCATGGGGCTGTGCGACGCGGTGGTCCACCGCGCGGGCTGACGCCTCCGAGGCCATGCGCCGGTGGTGCCGCCCCCCGACCCCTACGGGTCGAAGGATCCCGACGTCCCCCGTGTCATACCCCAGGTGTACGCGGAGTTGAGTCCGTGGGGTGACGCCTCCTCATGTGGGATTTGGTCAGATGGGAATCACGGAAAACACCACTCCTCACCGATTCGGGTGAGAATGGCGGCACGGGGTGGGGACGCTCTCCGTGAGATGACCAGCCGCCGCCGACGACGGAGGTAAGGCAGACATGGCACCGAACGCAACCGACGACAGCACGACCGCCGGGGAGACGGACGACCTGCGCGTCGGGCGGCGCAAGGCCGTGCGGTACGTCGTCCCGGTCACCGTGATCGGCGTCGCCGCGGCGACGATCGGCCTGGTCCCGGCGCTCGCCGACTCGGGCGACCCCGACCTGCCGAAGATCACCGCCCAGCAGCTCCTCGACAAGATCGCCGCCTCGGACGTGCAGCAGCTGTCCGGCACCGTGAAGATCACCACCGACCTGGGCCTGCCCGACCTCGGTGGTCTGGAGAGCGGCCTGCTCGCCGGTGTCGCGGGCAACGGCGGTGACGGATCGTCCGCCGATCCCTCCACCAAGCTCACCGAGCTCGCCTCCGGCACCCACACCCTGCGCGTGGCCGCCGACGGCCCCGACCGGCAGAAGCTCTCCCTGGTCGAGAAGGCCGCCGAGTACAGCGTCATCCACAACGGCAAGGACGTGTGGGGTTACGACAGCGCCTCCAACGAGGTCTACCACGCGACCACCGACGAGAGCGCCGGCGAGAGCGGGGAGGACGCGCAGCCGCCGGCCACCCCCAAGGACCTCACCGAGGACGCGCTCAAGGCGGTCGACGACACCACCTCCGTGACCGTCGACGGGACGGTCCACGTCGCGGGCCGCGACGCCTACAAGCTGCTGATCAAGCCGAAGCAGTCCGGCTCCACGGTCGGCGCGATCAGCGTGGCGGTGGACGCGAAGACCGGGCTGCCGCTGAAGTTCACGCTGACCCCGTCGAGCGGCGGCGCCGCCGTCGTGGACGCCGGCTTCACCCAGGTCACCTTCGCCAAGCCCGCCGCCTCCACCTTCGACTTCACCCCGCCCAAGGGCGCGAAGGTCACCGAGGCCGACGAGGCGCCGCAGCACTCCGCCAAGCCGGGCGCGTCCGACGAGGACCTGCCCGAGGACCTGCCCAAGGACCTGCCCAAGGACCTGCCCAAGGACCTGCCCATGGACCTCGAAGGCCTCGAAGGCCTCGACGGGGCGGACGGCCTCGGCGTCGGCGAGGAGCCCGGGGGCTTCGACGTCCTCGGCAAGGGCTGGACCTCCGTCGCCGTCATCGAGACCGGCGGCAAGGGCGTCCCCTCCGACTCCGAGCTCAACTCCGAACTCGGCTCCGACGCCGGCGGCGCCCTCAGCGGCTTCCTCGGCTCCTTCGGCGACAAGGTCAGCGGCAAGTTCGGCTCCGGCACCGTCTTCTCCACCCGTCTGATCAACGCCCTGGTCACGGACGACGGCAAGCTCTACGTCGGCGCGGTCACCAAGGACGCCCTGGTGAAGGCGGCGGACTCCGCGAAGTAAGGGGGCCTGCGGAGCCCGCAGGCCCGGGGAAGCGAGCGAAGGGGCAGCCCATGGATGACGACGACTCATCCGTCATCCACACCCACGCCCTCACCAAGCGCTACCGCGGCGGCCAGCTCGCCGTGGACCGCCTCGACCTCACGGTCCCGGCGGGCAGCGTCTTCGGCTTCCTCGGTCCCAACGGCTCCGGCAAGACCACCACGATCCGCATGCTGATGGGTCTGATCGAGCCCACGTCCGGTGCGGCGCGCGTCCTCGGGCAGCCCGTGCCCCGGGCCGCGCGCACCGTGCTGCCCCAGGTCGGCGCACTGATCGAGGGCCCCGCGCTGTACGGCTTCCTCTCCGGCCGCGACAACCTGCTGCGCTACGACGCCGCCGACCCGACCGCCGACCCCCGCACCCGGCGGACCCGCGTCGCCACGGCGCTGGAGCGGGTCGGGCTGACGGCGGCGGCCGGAAAGAAGGCCAAGGCGTACTCGCTCGGCATGAAACAGCGGCTGGGCCTGGCGGCCGCCCTGCTCCAGCCGCGCCGGCTCCTCGTCCTCGACGAGCCGACCAACGGCCTCGACCCGCAGGGCATGCGGGAGATCCGATCCCTGGTGCGGGAGCTGGCCTCGGACGGCACGACCGTCTTCCTCTCCTCCCACCTCCTCGACGAGATCGAGCAGGTGTGCACACACGTGGCGGTGATGGCACAGGGCCGGCTGATCACCCAGGGCCCGGTGGCCGAGCTGGCGGCGGGCGCGCGCGGCCGACTGGTGGTGATCACCCCCGACACCGCCGAGGCGGCCCGGGTGCTGAAGGAACAGGGCGCGGCGGACGTGACCTCCGACGAGGACCGGGTCGCCGCCGAGCCCCCGGACCGCGATCTCGCCGAGGTCAACGCCGCGCTGGTGACGGCCGGCGTCCGCGTCCGGGGCTTCACCGTCGAACGCGCCTCCCTGGAGGACGCGTTCGTGGCACTCACGGGGGAGGGCTTCGATGTCGCGGGCTGAGGCGCCGACCGCCGGAGTCGTCCGCGGACCGAACCCCTTGTGGTCCCTCGGTCTGCTCCGCAGCGAACTGCTGATCACCTTTCGCCGCTGGCGCACCCTCGCGCTGCTCGGCGTCCTGGCGGCCGTACCGGTCCTGATCGGGATCGCCGTGCGGATCGAGACCGGCGACGGCTCCTCCGGCGGACCGGGGGGACCCGGCGGTGGCGGCGGAGACGGCGGCCCGGCCTTCATCGCCCAGGTCACCAACAACGGTCTGTTCCTGGTCTTCACCTCGCTGGCCGCGACGCTGCCGTTCTTCCTGCCCATGGCCATCGGCGTCATCGCGGGCGACGCGATCGCCGGCGAGTCGAACGCCGGCACCCTGCGCTACCTCCTCGTCGCCCCCGCCGGCCGCACCCGCCTCCTCCTCACCAAGTACGCGACCGTGCTGGCCTTCTGCCTGGTGGCCACCCTCGTGGTCGCGCTCTCGGCGCTGACGGTGGGCGCGCTGCTGTTCCCCTTGGGAGACGTCACCACCATCTCTGGTACGACGATCGGTTTCGCCGACGGACTGGGCCGGGCCCTGCTGATCGCCCTGGTCGTCGCCGCCTCACTGACCGGGGTGGCGGCACTCGGCCTGTTCGTCTCCACGCTGACCGGCAGTGGGATCGCCGCGATGGCGACCACCGTGGGCCTGCTGATCACGATCCAGATCCTCGACCAGATCCCCCAGCTCCACGCGATCCAGCCGTACCTCTTCTCCCACTACTGGCTGTCCTTCGCCGACCTGGTCCGCGACCCCGTCTACTGGGACGACCTGATGAAGAACCTCGGCCTCCAGGCCTTGTACGTGGCGGTGTTCGGCTCGGCGGCCTGGGCGCGGTTCACGACGAAGGACGTCACGGCGTAACCCTCAGCGCGTCTCGTGGGGGAAGCGCGCGAGCGGGGCCCCGCCCCCGAAGAACGACTTCGCACGGGCCAGCGCCTCGGTGTCGCCGAGCACGTCACCGGGCTTGCTGCCGTTGCCGAGCAGCACCCCGCCGAACCGCATCCCCAGATAGGCGGCGGAGTTGTTGAGCGTGCCGACCAGCGGATCGGCGACCGAGGCCGCCGGGTCGGCGAGCACGGTCACCCCCCAGAGCGTGCGCCCGGCCATGGTGGCCCGGAAGTCGAGGCCGGGGGTGCGCAGCCAGCCCGACCAGTGGTCCAGGTAGCGCTTGACCTGGGTGGACACCGAGTACCAGTAGAGCGGCGAGGCGATGACGACGTCCGTCGCGGCCAGGGTCGCGTCGAGCAGCGCCGCGAGATTCCCCTCGGTGGGCCGGACGTGGTCGCTGTCGTGCCGCAGGTCCGCGAAGTCGGGCAGCGGGCGCTCGGCGAGGCTGAACCAGGTCTGCTCGACGGAGGGGTCCAGCTGCTCGGCGGCCCTGCGGGCCAGCGCCTCCGTGTTGCCGTCCGTGCGACTGCTGCCCAGCACGAAGAGAAAACGGCGCTCCATGACTCCCCCAAATGATCGGCGTACGGTAATAAACCGCGCCTGCATCATATGCGCATGCAAGTATCCAGGGGAAGGGCCCCGGCGGTCTCGGCCGCCCGGGCCACCGCCAGCAGCGTCTCCTCCCGCCCCGGCGCGGCGACGAGCTGCACCCCCACCGGACAGCCGTCGGCCCCGATGCCCGCCGGGAGACTGGCCGCCGGATGCCCGCTCAGATTGAACGCCCAGGTCAGCGCGGTGGAGTACCGCTCGCCCGGCCCTTCGTGACCGTGCGCCGCGTTCGGGGTGGTCGGCGTCAGCAACAGGTCGGCCCCGGCGAACAGACCGGCCAGCCGCCGATCGTTGACCTCCCGGATCCGCCCGGCCTCGCCGAGGCCCCCGGCCCCCGACCCGCGCAACGCGAGCCAGGCCGGCGCGGGATCCTCCAGCCGTACGTCCGCCTCACCCGCCGACAGGCGTACGACACCGGCGGCGACGAGCCGCTCGACGGCAGCCCGGGCGAGGGCCAGCGGCTCGGGGTCGGGACAGGCGGAGGCGAACCCGAGATCGGGGGAGAAGACGGCGGTGACCGGCGAGGGCGCGGCGGCGAGGGGTGAGGGTGTTGGCCGCTCTTCCGTCGTCATCCCCTTCGGCGTCCCCGTCATCGCCCGCCAGTACGCCGCCGCGTCCGCCGCGTACCGCACCAGCACGCCCGGGGCCGCGAGGCCCGTACGGTCCGGGGACGGGAGTCGGCCGTTCGTCGTCTTCAGGCCGATCACCCCGCACCAGGCCGCCGGGATCCGCACCGAGCCCGCCCCGTCGCTGCCCGTCGCCAGCGGCACCAGCCCGGCCGCCACCGCCGCCGCCGACCCGGCCGAGGACCCGCCCGGCGTACGGTCCGCCCGCCACGGGTTGACGGTACGGCCGTACGCGCCGACGCCCCAGGTCTGCCAGGGCGTGCCGGGACCGGGCACCGCCGTCGCCCCTACCGGCACACAGCCCGCGGCGAGCAGCGGCCCCGCCGCCCGCAGCCCGTGCCGCCCCTTGACCCCGATCGGCACCCCGGCCAGCGGCAGCCGCTCACCCGCAGCGACCCGCGCGTCCACCGCACGCGCCCGCTCGACGGCCTCCCCCTCCCACACCTCGGCGAAGGAACTCAGCGAGGGGTCCACCCGGGCGATCCGCGCCAGCGCCTCCGCGACCGCGTCCACGGCCCGCAGCCGCCCCTGCCGTACGGCCGAGGCGATCCCGACCGCCGACGGCGCCCGGCGGGCCTCCCCTTTCAGCGCCTGATCCCCGTGAGCCGGGCCAGCGCCTCGGTCTCCCGGGGCGGCCCGCCCCCCAGGTCACCGAGGCGCCACTCGGTCACCCACGGCACACGGTGGACGTCGACGGCCGACTCGAGGACCCGGATCTGCTGGACCAGCGGCCGCGGCAGCCGCCCCGGCGCATCGGCGACCAGCACCACCGCGTCCAGGTCGAGCCCCTGGGGAGCCTCTCCGCGCCGGAAGACCTCCAGGGCGCGCAGGGCCGACTCCAGCCCGGTCGCATGCGTACGCGCCACGAGCAGCACGGACGGGGGATCACCGGGGGCGGGCCAGTCCCGTCCGCAGTCGTGGCCGCCGTAGACCGCCGCGAGCGTGGAGGCGCCGGCCCCGCCGTGCGTGGCCAGCCAGGAGAAGCGGCGGGGAGCGGACAGGTACGGTCCCGGTACCGGCTCCGGTACGGGAACCGGACCGCGCAGCCAGATCTCCGGCCCGAACCGCTCCGGCCCCGGCTGCCCCGTCGGCGCCTGAGTCGTCCCCGTCGTCCGCATGGCCGTACCCCCTCCTTCTGGTCGCCGTCCCCTCCGGGGCGCTCCCGGCAAGTCCGGCGCGGGTCCTTGGAACGAGGCTGTGACGTCGTGGTGACGCGCCGGCCGGGAGCGAACGGAGAGACTCAACAGTACGTGCACGCGCACGCGTACCTGGACGACCGGAGCGTGACGACGCATCCGAGTGAGGAACCGATGTCTCGACTCAGCCGTGAGAAGAAGCGGGAACAGAACCGCACCGGGCGGCCCAACGCCGTGGTCGCACCGCTCGACGTCCACGTCCGCACAGGCGGCCCGGCGACGATAGGCGGAGTACCGGTCGCGGCGGCCGACGGCGAGGAGATCCAGCACGCCGTCCTGGGCCACCTCCACCGCATCGCCCTCGCCACCGGACACCCCGTCCTCGCCACGGTCAACGACGAACGCATCGGTTACGTCGTCCCCCTCCGCATCGAGACGGACGGCTCCAGCCACTTCACGGCGGAGCCCCTGCGGGCACCGGCGGTGTCCTCGGCACAGCTCACGTCGGCGGCTCAGGTCGCCCCGGCGGCACCCACGGTGGCCCTTCCGGTCCTGGGCACCCCGAAGGCCCCGGCCGCGCCCGAGACCCCGGTGAACCCGTCCCCGAAGGCCCCGGCGACCGCCCCCGAGGAACCCCGGCACGACAAGCCCACGCACGTCCTGCGGCAGGTCCGCGCACCGGAAGAGCCGCAGGACGCCATCCCGCTCCCGCTCCCGCCCCTCCCGCAGGAGCCGATCGCGACCCCGGCCCCGACCCCCGGTACGGTCGTTGCCCCCACGGGAGTCTTCGGACCGCCCCCGGCCATGGACCCCCACCCGGAACCCGGAGCGCCCGCCGCTCCCGAACACGCCCCGGAGCACGCGCCGTCCCCTTTTCCGGAGCACGCCGTGCAGCCCGCGGCCCGGGACCGGGCCCCGGAGCCGGCTCCGCAGCCCTCCCCGCTGCCCTTCCCGGAACCCGCGCTCAACACCCCCGAACCGGGGCGCAAGCCCCTCCTCACCCCGGCCGCCGTCCTCGACCCCGACCCCAAGCCGACCCCCGCCCGTGGCTTCGACGCCGTGGCGGAGGCGGTCCTCGGTGACGACCCCCGCACCCTCCCCGGCGCAGACGGTGCCCCCGCGCTGCTCGGGGAGCCGATGGCGCAGATCAACGAGGCCGTGCGGGCCGGACGGATAGACGTCGCCGCCGGACTCGCCGAGCGGACCGTGCTGGAGGCCTCGGGAACGCTGGGGCCGGAGCACCCCGAGGTACTCCGGCTCCGTGAGCTGGGCGCGTACATCGCCTACCTGGCGGGCGACCCGTTGCGTGCCTTCCACGTCTCCCTCGACCTGGCCCGGATCCACCACCGCGCCCAGGACGGCGAGGCCGCGTACGGCAACGTCCAGAGCGCGGCTGCGGCCTGGCGCGCCGTGCGCGACCCCTTGCAGGGCCTGAACCTGGGGACCGAACTCCTCGGCCTGTGGACGGAGCTGACCACCGAGGAGGGCCCGGCCGCCGACGACGTCGATCAGTTGGAGTCGGCCCGCGCCCGGATGCTCCGGCTGGCGGAACGCGCCCGCAAGTCCGGAGCACAGGGTCTGTAGCCCACGACTCAGGACGACAGCGTCCACACCGCGTACGCGAGCGCGTCCGCGTTGCGGTCCAGGGCGGTGTCGTTGATGTTGGCGGTGGTGTCGCAGGAGGAGTGGTAGCAGCGGTCGAAGGCCTGCCCGGCCGTACCGCCCCACTTGGCCGCCTGCGCCGCCGTCTTGATGTAGTCGGCGCCGCTGAACAGACCGCCCACCGGGATGCCCGCGTTCTTGAAGGGCGCGTGGTCGGAGCGGCCGTCGCCCTCGGTCTCGATCTCCGTCGCGACGCCGAGGCCGGCGAAGTAGTCCTTGAAGGTCTTCTCGATGGTCGGGTCGTCGTCGTAGACGAAGTAGCCGGGGTTGGGCGAGCCGATCATGTCGAAGTTGAGGTAGCCGGTGATGCGGGCGCGGTTCGCGGAGGAGAGGTTGTTGACGTAGTACCGCGAGCCGACCATGCCCAGCTCCTCGGCGCCCCACCAGGCGAACCGCAGATGCTTGGTGGGCTGGTAGCCGGCCCGGGCCACGGCGAGGGCGGTCTCCAGGACGGCCGCCGAACCGGAGCCGTTGTCGTTGATGCCCGCCCCCGCGGTGACGCTGTCGAGGTGGGAACCGGCCATGACGACCTGGTTGGTGTTGCCGCCGGGCCAGTCGGCGATCAGGTTGTAGCCGGTGCGGCCCGAGGACGTGAACTGCTGGATGGTGGTGGTGTACCCGGCGGCGTCCAGCTTGGCCTTCGCGTAGTCGAGCGAGGCCTTGTAACCGGCCCGGCCGTGGGCGCGGTTGCCGCCGTTGGCGGTGGCGATGGACTGCAGCTGGGCGAGGTGGGCCTTGACGTTCGCCACGGGGATGTCGGGGGCGGCGGCCAGGGGTGCGGGCGCCGCGCCGGCTATCGACCCTCCAGTCAGGAGCATGACAATCGAGCAGGCGCAGGCGGCCGCCGTACGCCCGGGAACCGAGAGCTTCATGTGGGGGGCTCCGAATTCCGCGGGAATCACAGGGATTCCACAGTGAATGGGGTTCCAGGATGGTGAACGCTCCACCAACGGCGCGTCAAGAGCGCTATCAGGACAGGAGGTTCACATTCCGGACGCCTCCGCGGAATTCGTAGCCCCGGCGCGCCTAGTGCACGCAGAATTCGTTGCCCTCGGGATCCGCCATCACCACCCACGCCCCGGACGGCTCCTTCACCTCCCGCAGCACGCTCGCCCCCAGCGCCCGCAGCCGCTCCACCTCCTCGGCCCGCCGCCCCTCGCCGGGGTGCAGATCGAGATGCAGCCGGTTCTTCACCGTCTTCGCCTCCGGCACCCGCTGGAACAGCAGCCGCCGCCCCAGCCCGGTCCCGCTGTCCGCGTCGAACGGGTCCTGCGGATGGCGTACGGCGATCAGGTCCCGGAAGGCGGGCCGGCCGTGGAACTCCACCGTCGCCGCCCCCGGCAGCGCACCGGCCGCCAGCAACCGCTCGATCAGCGCGCTGTTGTCCTCCACCGCGTAGTGCAGCGCCCCGGCCCAGAAATCGGCTTGGGCGTGCGGATCACCGGCGTCGACGACGAGCTTCCAGTGGACGGGCGCGGGGGCGGGTGCGGGTGTCTGCGTCATGCCGACCACTCAACCAGGCCCCCGGCCGGGTCACACGTCCACTGCGGCGGACGGCACCTGGGAAACCGGCGGCACCTCGACGGACACCCTCGGCTTCCGTGCGGAGCGCCACGCGTCGGCCGTCAGCAGCACCAGCGCCAGCCACACCAGCCCGAACCCGGCCCAGCGCTCGGCCGGCATCTCCTCGCCGAAGTAGACGACCCCGAGCAGGAACTGGAACACCGGCGCCAGATACTGCAACAGCCCCAGCGTGGACAGCGGCACCCGGATGGCGGCCGCCCCGAAACACACCAGCGGCAGCGCGGTGACGATGCCGGTCGAGGCCAGCAGGGCCGCGTGACCGGCGCCCTCGGAGGCGAAGGTGGAGCCGCCGTGCGCCGACAGCCACAGCAGATAGGCCAGCGCCGGCAGGAACTGGATCGCGGTCTCGGCGGCCAGCGACTCCACCCCGCCGAGGTTGACCTTCTTCTTCACGAGACCGTACGTGGCGAAGGAGAACGCGAGACAGAGCGAGATCCACGGCGGACGGCCGTATCCGACGGTCAGCACGAGCACCGCGGCCAGACCGACGCCGACCGCCGCCCACTGCACGGGCCGCAGTCGCTCCTTCAGGATCAGCACGCCCATCGCGATGGTGACCAGCGGATTGATGAAGTACCCGAGGGAGGCCTCCACCACGTGCCCGGAGTTCACGGCCCAGATGTAGACGCCCCAGTTCACCGTGATGACGGCCGCCGCGATCACCACGAGACCGAGCCGGCGCGGCTGCCGCAGCAGCTCCCCGGCCCATGCCCAGCGCCGTACGACGAGCAGGGCCGCGGCGACGAAGGCGAGGGACCACACCATGCGGTGGGCGAGGATCTCCACCGCCCCGGCCGGCTTGAGCAGGGGCCAGAACAGGGGGACCAGCCCCCACATCCCGTACGCCGCGAAGCCGTTCAGCAGACCTATCCGGCCCTCACCCTTCGACGACCCGGCCACGGGCGCCCCTCCTTCTCGCGTCCTCGCGTGCCTTCACGCACGCGTGCACGAAGGTAACGCCGAAGACCCCCGTCCGTCATGCCCGTATCGCCATACGGTCATGACAGGCGGGGGTGAGGAGGCCCGGCGGCTCCGCGGCTCCGGTCAGCCCTTGAGCGCGGCCGCGATCGTCTCCGCGAACGGCGTGGTGGGACGGCCCGCCAGACGCGAGAGGTCGCCGGAGGAGACCACCAGCTCACCCTTGGCTATCGACGCGTCCACGCCGACCAGGATCGCGGCGAACGGCTCCGGCACCCCGGCACCGGTCAGGATGCCGGTCAGCACCTCGGCGGGCACGGCGTTGTAGACGATCTCCTTGCCGGTCTGCCGGCTCAGCTCGGCCGCGTACTCGGCGAAGCCCCACGCCTCGTCGCCGCCCAGCTCGTACGTCTGGTTCTCGTGGCCCTCGCCGGTCAGTACGGCGACGGCGGCGGCCGCGTAGTCCGCGCGGGAGGCCGAGGACACCCGGCCCTCGCCGGCGGCCGTGACGACGGCGTTGTGCTCCAGGACCGGGGCGAGCTGCTCGGTGTAGTTCTCGTGGTACCAGCCGTTGCGCAGCAGCGCGTACGGCACGCCCGAGGAGGTCAGCGCCTTCTCGGTGGCACGGTGGTCGTCGGCCAGCGCGGCGGTCAGCGAGCCCGGCGCGCTGGTGTACGCCAGCAGTGCGACCCCGGCGGCCTTCGCGCGGTCGATGACGACCTGGTGCTGCGCCGGGCGGCCCTTGTCGAACTCGTTGCCCGAGATCAGCAGTACCTTGTCGCCGGCCGCGAACAGGCCGTCGAAGGTCTCGGGGCTGTTGTAGTCGGCGACCGCGATCTTCACGCCGCGCGCGGCGAAGTCGGCGGCCCTGGCCTCGTCGCGCACGACGGCCGTGATCTGCTCCGCCGGAACCTTCTCCAGCAACTGCTCCACGACGTGGCGGCCGAGCTTTCCGGTGGCTCCGGTGACGACGATGCTCATGGCTCAGGAACTCCTAGGGGGGTAGCGGGTCTGCCACCCACCCTAGGAGAAGCGCTAACTGAGCGAAAGTACCCACTTCAAAGTAAGGTACTGGTGTTGAGGTAAGTGCCTCTGATCTGCGGTGCTCACGCTCGACGGCTGCTCAGCCGACGACCGTCCAGGTGTCCCCGCCCGCCAGCAGCGCGGCCAGGTCGCCCTTTCCGTGCTGTTCGACGGCCGTGTCGAGCTGGTCGGCCATCTGGGTGTCGTAGACCGGCCGCTCGACCGAGCGCAGCACACCGATCGGGGTGTTGTGCAGGGTGTCGGGGTCGGCGAGCCGCGAGAGCGCGAAGGCGGTGGTCGGGGACGCGGAGTGCGCGTCGTGGACCAGGACGTCCCCCTCGTTCTCCGGGGTCACGGCGACGACCCGCAGCTCGCCGGTCGCCGCGTCCCGTACGACGCCCTTGCCCCCCTCGGCCCCGAACCGGATCGGCTGCCCGTGCTCCAGCCGGATCACGGCCTCCTCGGCCTGCTGCTTGTCCTTGACCGCGTCGAAGGCGCCGTCGTTGAAGATGTTGCAGTTCTGGTAGATCTCGATCAGCGCGGTGCCCGGGTGGGCGGCGGCCTGCCGGAGCACCTCCGTCAGGTGCTTGCGGTCGGAGTCGATGGTGCGGGCGACGAAGGAGGCCTCGGCGCCGATCGCCAGGGAGACCGGGTTGAAGGGCGCGTCCAGGGACCCCATCGGCGTCGACTTGGTGATCTTGCCGACCTCGGAGGTGGGGGAGTACTGGCCCTTGGTGAGGCCGTAGATCCGGTTGTTGAAGAGGAGGATCTTGAGGTTGACGTTGCGGCGCAGGGCGTGGATGAGGTGGTTGCCGCCGATGGACAGCGCGTCGCCGTCACCCGTGACCACCCACACGGACAGGTCGCGGCGGCTGGCGGCGAGGCCGGTCGCGATCGCGGGGGCACGCCCGTGGATGGAGTGCATCCCGTACGTGTTCATGTAGTACGGGAAGCGCGAGGAGCAGCCGATGCCCGAGACGAAGACGATGTTCTCCCTGGCCAGGCCCAGCTCCGGCATGAAGCCCTGGACGGCGGCCAGGATCGCGTAGTCGCCGCAGCCCGGGCACCAGCGCACTTCCTGGTCCGACTTGAAGTCCTTCATGGACTGGCGGCCTTCGGCCTTGGGCACGAGGGAGAGTGGCTCAGTGGTCATGGATGGCCTCCTTGAGCGCCGCGGCGAGCTGCTCCGCCTTGAACGGCATGCCGTTCACCTGGTTGTAGGACTGGGCGTCGACCAGGTACCTCGCCCGGATGAGGGTGGCGAGCTGGCCGAGGTTCATCTCGGGCACGACGACCTTGTCGTAGGCCTTCAGTACCTCGCCCAGGTTGCGGGGGAAGGGGTTCAGATGCCGCAGATGGGCCTGCGCGACCGCTTCCCCGGCCGCCCGCAGGCGTCGTACGGCGGCGGTGATCGGCCCGTACGTCGACCCCCAGCCCAGCACCAGGGTTCTCGCCCCGTCCGGGTCGTCTACCTGGAGGTCGGGGACCTCGATGCCGTCGATCTTGGCCTGCCGGGTGCGGACCATGAAGTCGTGGTTGGCGGGGTCGTAGGAGATGTTCCCGGAGCCGTCCTGCTTCTCGATGCCGCCGATGCGGTGCTCGAGCCCGGGGGTGCCCGGGATCGCCCACGGCCGGGCCAGGGTCTGCGGATCCCGCTTGTACGGCCAGAAGACCTCGGTGCCGTCCTCCAGGGTGTGGTTCGGCCCCGACGCGAACTGCACCCGCAGATCGGGCAGCTCGTCCAGCTCGGGGATGCGCCAGGGCTCGGAGCCGTTGGCGAGATAGCCGTCGGAGAGGAGGAAGACGGGAGTCCGGTAGGCGAGGGCGATCCGCGCGGCCTCCAGGGCGGCGTCGAAGCAGTCGGCCGGGGTGCAGGGCGCGACGATCGGCACCGGCGCCTCGCCGTTGCGCCCGAACATCGCCTGGAGCAGGTCGGCCTGCTCGGTCTTGGTCGGCAGCCCGGTCGACGGACCCCCGCGCTGGATGTCGACGACCAGCAGCGGCAGCTCCAGCGAGACCGCGAGCCCGATGGTCTCCGACTTCAGCGCCACCCCCGGCCCCGACGTGGTGGTGACGGCGAGGGACCCGCCGAAGGCCGCCCCCAGCGCGGCGCCGATCCCGGCGATCTCGTCCTCGGCCTGGAAGGTGCGCACCCCGAAGTTCTTGTGCCGGCTCAGCTCGTGCAGGATGTCCGAGGCCGGGGTGATCGGGTACGACCCCAGGAACAGCGGCAGATCGGCCTGCCGGGAGGCCGTGACCAGCCCGTAGGAGAGGGCCAGGTTCCCGGAGATGTTCCGGTAGGTCCCGACGGGGAACGCCTTCGCCGCCGGTGCGACCTCGTAACTGACCGCGAAGTCCTCGGTCGTCTCGCCGAAGTTCCAGCCCGCCCGGAACGCGGCGATGTTGGCGGCCGCGATGTCGGGCTTCCTGGCGAACTTGGACTTCAGGAACTTCTCGGTGCCCTCGGTCGGGCGGTGGTACATCCACGACAGGAGGCCGAGCGCGAACATGTTCTTGCTGCGCTCGGCCTCCTTGCGGGTGAGGTCGAATTCCTTGAGAGCCTCGACGGTCAGAGTGGTCAGCGGGACCGGATGGAGCTGGTAACCGTCGAGGGAACCGTCCTCCAGCGGCGAGGCCGCGTACCCCACCTTCTGCATCGCCCGCTTGGTGAACTCGTCGGTGTTGACGATGATCTCGGCGCCGCGCGGCACGTCCGCGATATTGGCTTTCAGGGCCGCCGGATTCATCGCGACCAGCACATTGGGTGCGTCGCCCGGGGTGAGGATGTCGTGGTCGGCGAAGTGGAGCTGGAACGAGGAGACGCCGGGGAGAGTGCCGGCGGGCGCGCGGATCTCGGCGGGGAAGTTCGGCAGCGTGGACAGATCGTTGCCGAACGAGGCCGTCTCGGAGGTGAAGCGGTCACCGGTGAGCTGCATACCGTCACCCGAGTCACCCGCGAACCTGATGATCACCCGGTCGAGACGGCGTACGTCCTTCGCCGTCGCGCCCGGTTTGCGCTGTTCTCCCACGACGGTCCCGTCGGCCTGCTCGGCCTGCCCGGTCTGTCCCGTTGCGCTGCTGACCCGACTGGTCACTGAACTGGACCTCCCTCGAGGTGGCTGTCCCGGAGGGGTCTTCGCGAAGGCCCTCCCTGGATCAACCCTACGTCTGTAAGGGTCACCTTCCCTCGGCCGTTCGTATGACGGTCATTGCCCTGAGACGGCCCGGCACCCCGACTTGTCATGATTTCCCGCCCCGCGATGTCGCTCTGGTAGACGCACCGTCCGAGTTCCCCGGTTCACGCGGGGAACGACCTCCAGCGCGGCTCCGATCACCTTCGAGTCACCGTCGAGCCACAGTGCCATCCGGTCAGGAATTGAGATAGGTGAGTACCGCAAGAACCCGACGGTGATCCCCGTCACTGGGTGACAGCCCGAGCTTCAGGAAAATATTGCTGACGTGCTTCTCGACGGCCCCGTCGCTGACGACCAGCTGACGCGCGATGGCGGAGTTGGTCCGCCCCTCGGCCATCAGCCCCAGCACCTCCCGCTCACGCGGAGTGAGCCCCGCGAGCACATCCTGCTGACGACTGCGCCCCAGCAACTGCGCGACGACCTCCGGATCGAGCGCGGTCCCCCCGGAAGCCACCCGCACCACGGCGTCCACGAACTCCCGCACCTCGGCGACCCGGTCCTTCAGCAGATACCCCACCCCATGACTCGAACCGGCCAGCAGTTCGGTGGCGTACCTTTCCTCCACGTACTGTGACAGCACCAGCACACCGAGCCCCGGATGCTCCTTGCGCAGCCGTACGGCGGCCCGCACCCCCTCGTCGGTGTGGGTGGGCGGCATCCGCACATCGGCGACGACGACGTCGGGCAGCGCCCCCTCGTCATGCAGCTCGGTGATCGTCTTGAGCAGCGCCTCGGCGTCCCCGACCCCGGCCACGACCTCGTGCCCCCGATCGGTGAGCAACCGGGTCAGCCCCTCCCGCAACAGCACCGAATCCTCGGCGATGACCACCCGCACCCTGTCCTCCACGCTCCCGGCCCCCCAGCCGTCCACCCGTCAAGTCGAACACCTCCAGCATTCCAGCAATGAGGCGTCCCGCACCTGGCAATGGGTGCGATGGCGGGGAGGACGGCGCGAAGGGGACGGGGGCGGCGAGAAAACGTGGGTGTCCTCCCGAACGGGTCTGAACGGGTCTGAACGGGGCCAGCCGATTCGGCTCACGCTCGCCAGGGCAACTCCGCCGTGACCCTCGTAGGTCCCCCCACCGGCGAATCCACCACCAGAACCCCGTCCACCGCATCCAACCGCTCCGCCAGCCCCGCCAGCCCCGACCCGCCGGAGGCCTCCGCACCCCCCACCCCGTCGTCCACCACCTGCAACATCAACCGATCCTCCACCCGCCACACATCCACCGAAGCCGACCGGGCCCCGCTGTGCTTGCTCACGTTCTGCAGCAGCTCCGACACGGTGAAATAGGCGATCCCCTCGATCGCGGCCACCGGCCGCGCCCCCAGATCCACCTCCACCCGCACCGGCACCGTGCACCGCGAGGCCACCGCCGACAGCGCCGCGTCCAGCCCCCGGTCCGTCAGCACCGCCGGATGGATCCCCCGCGCCAGATCCCGCAGCTCCTGCAGCGCCGTCTTCACCTCACCGTGCGCCTCGTCCACCATCCGCGCCGCCGCCTGCGGATCCTCCCGCAGCTTCTCCTTCGCCAGCCCCAGATCCATCGCCAGCGCCACCAGCCGGGCCTGCGCCCCGTCGTGCAGATCCCGTTCGATCCGCCGCAGATCCGCCGCCGCCGTGTCCACCACGACCCCACGGTCCGACTCCAGCTCCACCACCCGCGACGCCAGCCGCGACGGCCCGAGCAGCCCGTGCACCAGCAACCGGTCCACCGTCGTCAGCGCCCGCACGATCCACGGCGTCGCCAGCGTGACGAGCAGCCCCACCGACGCCGTGACGGCGATCTCGAAGGGGTTGTCCAGATACACCCGGTGGTGGTCGTCGCCGTACAGCTGAAGCCCGTCCTGCCCGGCGTACATCGGGAACACCCAGAACCACAGCGGATACGTCAGCATCGTCCAGCCGAACACCCACACGGTGACCGTCACACAGAACGAGAACACCGCCCACGGGAACTGCACCAGCACGAACAGCACATGCCGCCACGAGCTCCCGCTCTTCAGCACGGCGCCCATCCACGCCATCACCCCGGCCCGCCCGTCCCGCCCCCGCACCCGCAACGGCTCCGGATCCCGCACCGGAAGCCCCAGCAGCCCCCGCGCCCGCGCCCGCTCCAGCGCCCCGAAGCCCCGGCAGGCCGCCAGCCCCGCCGCCAGCACCGGGATGCCGAGGAACGTCACCAGCAGCCCCGCCCCGACCGACAGCATGGTCACCGTGAAGACGAACAGCACGACGCTCACCGGGAAACCGAGCAGCACATAGGCGAGCTCACGCCAGTGCCGCCCGCTGACCGGCTCGAGCAGCACGGCCGGCAGCCGACGCCGCCGAACCCCGTGCGACCCCTTGTCCTCACCGTCGTACCGCTCGTACGGCTCGTACCCCTCGTAACGCCCGTACTGCCCTGACTGCCCGTGCTGCGTGGCCATCGGCGCCGTCCGTTCTGCTCGTCTCCTGCCCTATCTCCACCCTCCCCGGCGCCGCCCGCAGGGGCCATGGAGGCCGTCGGCCTATGGAACGGGGGGTTTTCCCCACCCCTCCGGCTGCCGCTCCCGCCACGGCAGCTCCGCCGTCACCGTCGTGGGACCCCCCACCGGCGACTCCACGACGAACACCCCGTCCACGGCGTCCAGCCGCTCCGCGAGCCCCCGCATCCCCGTCCCCGCGTCGAGCCGCGCACCGCCCCGGCCGTCGTCCCCGACCTGGATGAGCAGCCGCTCGTCCGTCCGCCACACATCCACCGACGCCGACCGGGCCCCGCTGTGCTTACTGATGTTCTGCAGCAGCTCCGAGACGGTGAAATAGGCGATCCCCTCGATGGCCTGCGCCGGTCTGGCCGCCAGATCCACGGTCACCTTCACCGGCACCGTGCACCGCGAGGCCACCGCCGACAGCGCCGCGTCCAGCCCCCGGTCCGTCAGCACCGCCGGATGGATCCCCCGCGCCAGATCCCGCAGCTCCTGCAGCGCGAGCTTCACCTCGCCGTGCGCCTCCTCGACCATCGCCGCCACCGCCTCGTCGGCCCGCCCCTCGTGCAACTTCTCCTTCGCCAGCCCCAGCCCCATCGCCAGATTGACCAGCCGCGCCTGCGCCCCGTCGTGCAGATCCCGTTCGATCCGCCGCAGATCCGCCGCCGCCGTGTCCACCACGACCCCACGGTCCGACTCCAGCTCCGCGATCCGCCGCTCCAGCTCGTCGGACGGCGACAGCAGCGCCCGCACCATCGCCCGGTCCACATTGGTCAGCCCCCGCGCCAGGTACGGCAGGACCGGCCACAGCACGAACAACGCGGGGACGACGACGCCGAAGGTGAGGATCCCCCACGGCAACCGGATGAAGTCGTACAGCACCGTGCGCCAGGCCACCGGATCCTTCAGCGCCAGCCACATCTGCGCGACCGGCCCGCCCGCCCTGCGCCACGGCAACGGGCTCGGCTCGTCGATCCGCAACCCCAGCAGCAGCCGCGCCCGCCCCCGCTCGAACCGGCCCACCAGCCGCGCCCCCGCCAGCCCGAGCGCCAGCAGCGGCAACCCGACCACGGTGATGGTCAGCGAGGCCCCCGTGAACAACACCGTCATCACATAGACGAACCCGAACAACGACATCGGCAGGTTCGCCAGAAGATGCGCGATCTCCTTCCACGTCTGCACATCGAGCGCGGGCTTCACCGGCGGCACCTCGTCGTCGGGCCGCCCACCCCCGGGTCGGGGGCCGTCGGGTCGGGGGCCGTCGGGTCGAGGGCCGGGGGATCGGGGGCCGCCGGGCTGGTGGGAAGTGGTCATACGGGTTAGCGTGCCGCGCCGCACGCCCCCGCGCCATGAGGTTCCCCGCCCCGGCCTCCTGGGGAAAACCCCCGCCCCACGGTCCAAGGTGTGACGGGCTGCTTACCGTCCCTTTATCAGGGCCTAGACTCCGTGCGTACAGATCGTCGAAGAGGCCCGAGTGGCCGAAGAAGCCGAAGAGGCTGAGGTCAGGGAGCGAGGGGACGGACGTGCGGGAACCGACCGTCGAGATCGCGGCGGACTACTTCCGGTCCTATTCGGTCGTCGGACTGCTCGCCGTCGTCGGCGTGCTGTTCGTGGCCGTCGCCTTCGGCGCCGGACGCCTGCTGCGCCCGGTCGTACCGACCCCCGAGAAGCTCCTCACGTACGAGTGCGGCGTCGACCCCGTCGGCGAGGGCTGGGCCCACACCCAGGTCCGCTACTACGTCTACGCCTTCCTCTATGTCATCTTCGCCGTCGACTCGATCTTCCTGTTCCCCTGGGCGACGGTCTTCGCCGCCCCCGGCTACGGCGCCACGACCCTCGTGGAGATGTTCATCTTCCTCGGCTTCCTCGCCGTAGGCCTGCTGTACGCATACAAGAAGGGCGTCCTGACATGGACGTGACCCCAGAGGCGACCGCTTCCGCCGAAGCGACGGCCTCCGCACCCGTTCTCCTCCCGGAGCCGAAGCGCCTGGGCGCGCTCGCCCGCCTCGCCCCCGAGCCGATGAAGGTCGTCCTCAACTGGGGCCGCCGCTACTCGCTCTGGGTCTTCAACTTCGGCCTCGCCTGCTGTGCCATCGAGTTCATCGCCGCGTCGATGGCCCGCCACGACTTCATCCGCCTCGGCGTCATCCCCTTCGCCCCGGGCCCCCGCCAGGCCGACCTGATGGTCGTCTCCGGCACGGTCACCGACAAGATGGCCCCCGCGGTGAAGCGCCTGTACGAGCAGATGCCCGAGCCGAAGTACGTCATCTCCTTCGGCGCCTGCAGCAACTGCGGCGGCCCCTACTGGGACTCGTACTCCGTGACGAAGGGCGTCGACCAGATCATCCCCGTCGACGTCTACGTCCCCGGCTGCCCGCCCCGCCCCGAGGCCCTCCTCCAGGGCATCCTCAAGCTCCAGGAGAAGATCGCCCGGGAGTCCCTGCACGAGCGCTACGGCACCCACCGCCCGTCCGCCGCCGCCCTGCAGAGCGACCTGGTCAAGCCGCCCATCGCAGAGGGGAACGCGGGATGACCACCATCGGCTGGCTGCCTGCCCCCGTGGAGGACCTCTTCGGCACGGACGCCACGGCCGAGGAGTCCTACGACGTCCTGACCGTCGACGTCCCGCCCGCCTCCTGGACCACCGCCCTGCGCACCGCCCGCGACGAACTCTCCTGCACCTACTTCGACTGGCTGAGCGCCGTCGACGAACCGGCCACCGGCTTCCGCGTCTCCGCCCACGTCGTCGCCCTCGCCCCGGTCCGCCGCCTGCTCCTGCGCACGACCGTCCCGCACGAGGCCCCGACCCTCGCCTCCGCCGTCGACGTCTACGCGGGCGCCGGCTGGCACGAGCGCGAGACCCACGAAATGTTCGGCGTCGCCTTCGAGGGCCACCCCTTCCTGCACCACCTCCTCCTCCCCGAGACCTTCGAAGGCCATCCCCTCCGCAAGGACTTCGTCCTCGCGGCCCGGGTCGCCAAGGCCTGGCCCGGCGCCAAGGAACCGGGAGAGCCCGCGGCAGGTGCGGCGCACGCCGGCCCCAAGCGCCGCCAGATGCTGCCCCCCGGCGTCCCCGACCCGAACGACTGGGGCCCCCTCAAGGGCCAACTCCCTCCCGCCCCGGCCCGCCCGGCCCGGGCAACGGCTGCCCGCGCCGCAGGCGACCGCCCGGCCCGAGCCGCCACCGGCGACCGCCCGGCCCGCCGCACCCGCACCGCAGCGGAGGGCTCCGCGAGCCAGACGGCCCCGGAAACACCGGCCACCCCGGAAACCGGCACGCCCCCGGAGCCGACCCCGCGCCCGTCCACGGCGCGCAGGACAAGAACCACGACCGAGGGCTCGGCCTCCCAACGCCCCGAGAACACGAGAGGCACAACGGACACCGAAGGAACCGAAGGGGCTACTGACGGCCCGGCCGCGGGCACGAGGGGTGCCGTGGGCAGGACGGATGCCGTGGGTACGACTGGTGCCGCGGGCACGGCGGGTGCCGTGGGTACGACTGGTGCCGCGGGCACGGCGGGTGCCGTGGGTACGACTGGTGCCGTGGGTACGACTGGCGCCGCAGGCAGGACGGACGCCGTGGGTACGACTGGCGCCGCGGGCACGACGGGTGCCGCGGGCACGACGGGTGCCGCGGGCACGACGGGTGCCGCGGGCACCGCCGCCGATACGGCCCCGACTACCGGACGCACCCCGGCCGGTCCCCGCCGCTCCCGCACCGCCTCCGAGGGCTCGGCGTCCCAGCGCACCCAGCCCCCGACCCCCGACACCCGCCCCGCCCGGACCCCCCGCAGCGCCGACGCCCCCTGGCACCACGCCCGCCCGGCCTTCGACGAGCCGCAGCCCACCCCGAACCAGCCGGAACCGGGGCAGCCCCCTGTTCAGCCGGAGCCGGAGCCGGAGTGGGAGCCGGGTCCGGAACCGGCTGCGGAGGCGAACGAGCCGAGTCCGGAGCAAGCCGCCGCGCAGCCGGGACCGGGGGAGCACCCCGTGCGGCCCGCACAGGGCCCGGAGGGCCCGGAGTCTGATCCGGGGCCGGGGCCGGGGCCGGAGTCTGCGCGGGAGTCTGATCCAGACCCGGAGCCGGCGACGGAGCAGCCGTCTGTGCCCAAGTCGTCCGGCACCGGTGGGGACGAAGACCCAAGCCCCGGCCCCCTTCCCGACCCCGACGCCGACCCTGAACCCCCCACCCCCGACCCCCCGTCAGGAGGCCCGCAGTGAACGACGCTCTCGACGTCACCCTGCGACTCCTGCTCGTCTTCGTCGTCTTCCTCACCTTCCCCCTGATCGTCGGTCAGACCGAGCACAAGGTCATGGCCCATATGCAGGGCCGCCTGGGCCCGATGTACGCGGGCGGTTTCCACGGCTGGGCCCAGCTCATCGCGGACGGTGTGAAGTTCGCGCAGAAGGAGGACGTGGTCCCCGCCGGCGCGGACCGCCGTATCTTCCAGCTCGCCCCCGCCGTCGCCCTTCTGCCCTACCTCCTCGTCCTCCTCGCCATCCCGATCGGCCCCGGCGAGGGTGCCGTCGGCCAGGTCCTGGACGCGGGCGTGTTCTTCGTGCTCGCCGTGATGGGCGTCGGCGTGCTCGGCTCCCTCATGGCCGGCTGGGCCAGCGCCAACAAGTTCTCCCTCCTCGGCGGCCTGCGTACCGCCGCCCAGCTCCTCGCCTACGAACTCCCGATGCTGCTCACCGCCGCCTCGGTGGCGATGGCCGCCGGCACGGTCTCCCTGCCCGGCATCGTCGACGCCTTCGAGTGGTGGTGGCTGCCCTGGCAGATCGTCGGCGCGATCGTCTTCTTCGTCGCCGGCCTCGCCGAACTCCAGCGCCCGCCCTTCGACATGCCCGTCGCCGACTCGGAGATCATCTTCGGCGCGTACACCGAGTACACCGGTCTGCGGTTCGCCCTGTTCCTCCTTGCCGAGTACGCCGGAATCGTCGTCCTGTGCGGCCTGACCACCGTCCTCTTCCTGGGCGGCTGGCACGGCCCCTGGGGTGCCGACGGTCTCGGCTGGGTGTGGACCCTGCTGAAGACGGCCGTCCTCGCATTCGTCGTCATCTGGCTGCGCGTGACCTACCCCCGACTGCGCGAGGACCAGCTGCAGAAACTCTCCTGGACCCTCCTCGTCCCCCTTTCTCTCGCCCAGATCGCCCTCACCGGCGTCGTCAAGGTGGTGATCTCCTAGTGGCCCCCATTCCTGGCTCCGGCCTCGCCAAGGGCCTGGCCGTCACCCTCCGCACGATGACGAGGAAGTCCGTCACCGAGCAGTACCCGGACGCCCAGCCGGAACTCCCGCCCCGCACCCGGGGCGTGATCGGTCTGTTCGAGGAGAACTGCACGGTCTGCATGCTCTGCGCCCGTGAGTGCCCCGACTGGTGCATCTACATCGACTCCCACAAGGAGACGGTCCCGCCCGCCGCTCCGGGGGGCCGCGAGCGCAGCCGCAACGTCCTCGACCGCTTCGCCATCGACTTCTCCCTGTGCATGTACTGCGGTATCTGCATCGAGGTCTGTCCTTTCGACGCCCTGTTCTGGTCCCCGGAGTTCGAGTACGCCGAGACCGACATCCGCGAACTCACACACGAGCGGGACAAGCTCCGCGAGTGGATGTGGACGGTGCCGGCCCCGCCCGCCCTCGACCCCGCCGCCGAGGAGCCGAAGGAGATCGCCGCCGCCCGCAAGACGGCGGAGAAGCTGGCCGCCGCCCAGGCCCAGGCCACCGAGTCCGAGCCCACCGACCCCGCCGAGCCCGCGGCGTCCGCCGATCCCGAGGGAGGAGAGTCGTGACCCCCGCCTCCTCCGCCGCCACGGCCGCCCTGGCCGCCGCGCCGCACGGCTTCCTGTCCCCGACCGGTGTCGAGATCGCGTTCGTCCTCGTCGGCCTGGCCACCCTCGGTGCCGCCCTGGTCACCGTCACCACCCGGCAGCTGGTCCACGCCGCCCTGTGGCTGGTGGTCGCCCTCGGCGGCCTCGCCGTCGAGTACCTCCTGCTCACCGCGGAGTTCATCGCCTGGGTGCAGGTCCTCATCTACGTCGGATCCGTTGTCGTCCTCCTTCTCTTCGGTCTGATGCTCACCAAGGCCCCCATCGGCCGCTCACCGGACGCCGACTCCGGCAACCGCTGGGCCGCCCTGACGGTCGCCGTCGCCGCGGCCGCCGCGCTCGTCTGGGTGGTCGTCGACGCCTTCCGCACCACCTGGATCGACCTGGACGGCCCCGCCGCCGGCTCCACCGAGGTCACCGGTGCGAGCCTCTTCCAGAACTGGGTCCTTCCCTTCGAGGCCCTCTCCGTCCTCCTCCTCGCGGCCCTGGTCGGCGCGATCGTCCTGTCCCGCAAGGCGAAGACGGAGCCCGATGCGAGCTCTCCCCCCGTGAACGCCCGGGGTGTCACCAAGAGTTCCCCATCGGTAACGGAAAGTGACGAAAGAATTTCCGGCTCCCCGGCCGAGCAGGAAGGTGCCCGCTGATGCACCTCGCCTATCCCGCCGTCCTCGCCGCCCTCCTCTTCTGCACCGGCCTCTACGGCGTCCTCGCCCGTCGCAACGCGATCCTGGTCCTGATGTCGGTCGAGCTGATGCTCAACGCCGTCAACCTCAACCTCGTCGCCTTCGACGTCTGGCTCAGCCGGGCCGCCGAGGAGACCCTGCACTCCGGACAGGCCCTGACCCTGTTCACCATCGCCATCGCCGCCGCCGAGATCGGCATCGGCCTGGCCATCGTCCTCGCCGTGTACCGGGCTCGCGGCACCTCGGACATCGACCGGCTCCGCGACACCGCCGAGGGCCACGAGACCGACACCCCCGAGACCGGGCCGGGCACCGAGAAGGCTGAGGCCACCGCGTGACCACGACCACCCTCGCCGTCCTCGTCCCTCTCCTTCCCTTCCTGGGCGCGGTGGCCGGACTGCTCCTCGGGCGCAACGCCCCCGGGTTCGTCCGCCCCCTCGCCGTCCTGCCGACCCTCACCTCCCTCGTCCTGGCCGCCGTCGTCGCCGTACGCCAGGGCGGAGACGCGGCCGTCCACGCGGCCACCGAACTCACCCCCACCGGCTCGATCCCGATCGAGCTCTCCCTGGACGTCGACGGCTTCGCCGCCCTGGTCGCCGTCCTGGTCGGCACCGTCGCCACCTGTGTGCAGATCTACTCGACCGGCTACCTCCGCGAGGACCCGCGCTACCCCTCGTACGCCGCGCTCGTCTCCCTGTTCACCTCCGCGATGTTCCTGGTCGTCTACACCGGCGACCTGATCGTGCTGCTGGTCGGCTGGGAGGTCATGGGCATCTGCTCCTACTTCCTCGTCGGCCACTACTGGGAGACCCCCGAGGCCCGCGCGGCCTCCCTCAAGGCCTTCCTGGTCACCAAGCTCGGCGACGTCCCCTTCCTGATCGGCCTGTTCGCCCTCGCCACCGACGCCGGCTCCTTCGAGATCACGAAGGTCCTCGACACCGTCGCCCACGGCGGCCTCGACCACCCGACCGTCATCGCCCTGCTGCTCCTCGCGGGCGTGGCCGGCAAGTCGGCGCAGTTCCCGCTGCACAGCTGGCTCCCCGACGCCATGGCCGGCCCCACCCCCGTCTCCGCGCTGATCCACGCCGCGACGATGGTCGCCGCCGGTGTCTACTTCATCGCCCGGCTCCTCCCGGTCTTCGAGGCCTCCCGGGCCGCGATGGTCGTCCTCGCCGTGATGGCCGCCGTCACCATGGTCGGCTCCGGCCTCGCGGCGCTCGCGCAGGACGACATCAAACGCGTCCTCGCCTATTCGACGATCGGCCAGCTCGGCTACATGACCGGCGCCCTCGCCGTCGGCGACCGCTCGGCCGCCGTCTTCCACCTCCTTTCGCACGGCGCCTTCAAGGCCCTGCTGTTCCTCGCGGCCGGCGTGATCATCCACGCCGCCGGCACCAACTCGCTCGCCGCCATGTCCCGGATGAGCCGGCTGCGCGAGCGCGTCCCGGACGCCTACTGGACGATGACCGTGGCGCTCCTCGCGCTCGCCGCGATCCCGCCGTTCAGCGGCTTCTTCTCCAAGGAGTCCGTCCTCGGCGCCGCCGAGCACATCACCACCGGCCACACCGAGCACGCCCCCGGCGCCGCCGGCTGGCTCGTCCTCGTCGCCGGACTGATCACCGCCCTCCTCACCGCCGCCTACGCCACCCGGCTCTGGCTGCTCGCCTTCCACGGCCGGGGCGCCGAGGCCCCCGACCACGGCCGCCAGCCCCTGACCATGACCCTCGTGCTGTGGGTCCTCGCCGTCCCGTCCCTCGGCCTCGGCGCGCTCGCCTACCGCACGCTCCCCGGCTGGTTCGACGGCAACGACCTCGCCCCGACCCTCACCACCTCCGTGCTCGGCACCGGCGTGGCCCTGACCGGCGCGATCGTCACGTACGCCGCCTGGCGGCACCTCAGGCCGCTCGCGGCCGTCGCCCCACTCGGCGCGGTCGCCGCACACCCCGAGGGCGACGCGGGCCGGGTCGAGGCCGAGGCCATCGCGACCCACGCGCCCGCCTACGGAGACATGGCCTCGGCGCCCGACCCGGCGGACCCCGGGAGGCTCCTGCTCGGCCCGCTGCACCGCCACGCAGCCGTCGGCTTCCATCTCGACGCCCTGTACTCGGCGCTGTTCGTCCGCCCCGTCCAGGGCGGCGCGAGCCTCGTCCGGTTCCTCGACCGCGAGGTCGTCGAGACCTATGTACGCGGCGCGGGCGCCCTGCCCCGCTGGCTCGGTGCGGCCGTACGCCGCGCCCAGACCGGCAACGTCCAGACCTATGTGAGCGCGCTGCTCGCCGGCACCGTCGTCCTGGCGGTCGCCGTCCTCCTCGTCGCCTCGGGAGCGTGAGCAGGCGTGATCGATATCAACGAGTCCGTGATGCAGTTCCTTCTGGCGTTCGTCGTCGTCGGCCCGCTCCTCGGCGCCGCCGCCGCTCTGCTGCCCGCCCCACCCGGACTGAAGGGGAAGTCACCCGAGCAGGCCGTGCTCCGGCACGGCGTCACGGTCACCGGCGTGATCCTCGTCGCCGCGATCGTCCTCGCCCTGGGCTTCGACCACGACCATCCGTCGAAGATGCAGGCCAGTACGGACATCAGCTGGATCCCGGCACTCGACGTGCGCATCCACCTCGGCATCGACGGCATCTCCCTCCCCCTCGTGGTCCTGACCGCGCTGCTGACCTTCCTCTGCGCGCTCTACTCGTACTTCAAGATGCCGTCGGGGCCGACCCCGAAGGCCTTCGTCGCCCTGCTGCTCGTCCTCGAGTCCGGCACGCTCGCGACCTTCGCCGTCCTCGACCTGCTGCTGTTCTTCCTCGCCTTCGAGATGGTCCTCATCCCGATGTACTTCCTCATCGCCCGCTGGGGCGGCGAGGGCCGGACCCGGGCGGCGATGAAGTTCATCCTGTTCACGCTGCTCGGATCCGTGGTCATGCTGCTCGGCCTGCTCCTGATCGGAATCAAGGCGGGCACCTTCGACATGGTCGCACTCGCCACTGACAACGGCCGGTCACTGAGCACATCCGTGCAGGTCATCGCCGTTCTGACGATCGGGATCGGGCTCGCGGTCAAGACCCCGATGTGGCCCCTGCACAGCTGGCTGCCCGACGCCCACACCGCCGCCCCGACCGTCGGCTCGGTCCTGCTCGCCGGTGTCCTGCTGAAGATGGGTACGTACGGGTTCGTCCGGATCCTCCTGCCGATCGCACCCGACGGCTTCCACACCTTCGCGCCCTACCTCGCGGCCTTCGCCGTCGTCGGGATCATCTACGGATCCCTGGCCTGCCTGGCCCTCGCCAAACAGGGCGCCAAGGGCGACCTCAAGCGCCTCATCGCCTACTCCTCCGTCGGCCACATGGGCTTCGTCCTGCTCGGCATCGCCTCGACCACCCCGACCGGCGTGAACGGCGCCCTCTTCGCCAACATCGCCCACGGCCTCATCACCGGTCTGCTCTTCTTCCTGGTCGGCGCCCTGAAGGACCGCACCGGCACCACCGACCTCGACGCCCTCGCCGAACAGACCGGCGCCGCGCTGTACGGCAAGGCGCCCCGCCTCGGCGGACTGCTCGCCTTCGCCGCCGTCGCCTCGCTGGGCCTGCCCGGCCTCGCCGGATTCTGGGGCGAGATGCTCGCCATGTTCGGCGCGTTCGACCCGGCCGACGACCTCAGCCGCCCCGCCTTCCTCACCTTCACGGCGATCGCCGCGTTCGGCACCCTGCTCACGGCCGCGTACCTGCTCGTCGTGGTCCGCCGCGTCTGCATGGGCGCCCTCCCGCAGGACGCGCCGAAGCTCGCCGACGTCCAGTCGTACGAGTTCGCGGCCTGGACCCCGCTCGTCGCCCTCACCGTCGTAGCCGGCCTGTGGCCCAAGGCCCTCCTCGGCCTGACCGACCCGGCCGTGCAGCAGCTCCTCGCAGGAGGCACCCGATGAGCTCCCCGGCCCAGCTCCTTGCCCAGCCCCTGGCCGAGTCGCTGGTCCAGTCCGTCGACTGGCTCGCGATCGCCCCACCCACCCTCGCGGCGGTCGTCGCCCTCGTCGTCCTGGTCGCCGACCTGTTCCTGCCCGACGCCCGCAAGCCGCTCCTCGGCTGGCTCTCCGTCGCCGGACTCGCCGCCTCCACGGCCTTCCTGCTGCCCCTCCGGGACGGCGACCGCTCCACGTTCTGCCTGACCGGCGACCCCAGCGCGTGCAGCTACACGGCCGACCGCTTCACCCTCGTCATCCAGTTCCTCGTCCTCGGCGGAGCGCTGCTGGCCGCCCTCCTGTCGGTCACCGTCCTGAAGGACGCGCGCGGAAGACTCCCCGAAGGGGAGTTCTGGTTCCTGCTGCTGTCCTCCGCCGCCGGCGCCGCCCTGCTGCCCGCCTCCCGCGACCTCGCCACCCTGGTCGTCGCCCTGGAGGTCGCCTCCCTGCCCGCGTTCGCCCTCGTCGGCATCCGGCACGGCGACAGCAGGTCCGCGGAGGCGGCCCTGAAGTTCTTCCTGTCGTCCGTCACCGCGACCGCCGTCAGCCTGATGGGCATCAGCTTCCTCTACGCCACGACCGGCACCCTCTACCTCACCCAGATCGCCGACCGCATCCAGCACGTCGACGGCCAGCTCCACACCCTCGCCCAGACCGGCGTCGTCCTCACCCTGGTCGGCTTCGCCTTCAAGACGGCCGCCGTCCCCTTCCACTTCTGGGTACCCGACACCTACATCGGCGCCCCCCTGCCGATCGCCGCCTATCTGTCGGTCGTCGGCAAGGCCGTCGGCTTCTCCGGCCTCATCCTCGTCACCGTCGTCGGCCTGCCCTCCTACGCCGACGTCTGGGGCCCCGCCCTGGCCGCGCTGGCCGCCCTCACCATGACCGTCGGCAACGTCGGCGCCCTCCGCCAACAGGCCACGCGCGCGTACAGCGCCGTACGCCTGCTCGCCTGGTCCTCCGTCGGGCAGGCCGGCTACCTCCTCGTACCGATCGCCGCCGCCGCGTACACCGACGACGCCGAGCACGCCATCGGCTCCACCGTCGCGTACGCCCTCATGTACGCCGCCGTGAACCTCGGCGCCTTCGCGGTGGCCGCCCTGGTGGGCCGTACGAGCCCGCAGAACCGCCTCACGGACTACCGGGGCCTCCACGCCCGTCACCCGCTCTCCGCGCTCCTCCTGGCCTTCTTCCTGCTGTGCCTCGCCGGACTGCCGCCCGGTGTCATCGGGCTCTTCGCGAAGGTCACCGTCTTCTCGGCGGCCGTCGACGCCGGCCTGGGCTGGCTCGCGGTCGTCATGGCCGTCAACGTCGTGATCGCCCTGTACTACTACCTCCGGTGGACGGCCCTGCTGTTCCGCGCCCCCGAAGGCGACAGCGAGGGCGAACCCGTCAAGCACCGCGTGCCCGCCCCCCTCACCGCCGCGATCACCCTCACCGCCGCCCTCGGCATCGTCCTGTCCGGAGCACCCCAGCTGATCCTGCGCTTCACCGACACCGGCCTCTTCTGAGCGCCCCACGCGCACGCGTACGCGCCCATCGACCCGCGCACGCCCCGGCCGTCACTCCGCCGTCACCCCGACGGCCCACACCCGTGCCCGTACGCACAAGGGAACTAGTGACTCCCACCTGGCGTTGACCAGTACGGGAGGGTCCACTGGACGTGACACCACGACTCCAGTGGGCACCGGAGAGACGGAACACCAGCAAGCAAAGGGTTCCCCTGCTGCACGATTTGGAGGGCGTACCGTGCACCGCCGGCACAACGGGCTCAGGACGGCAGTACTCCTCGGGGGACTGTCCGCCCTCATCATCGTCATCGGCAGCTTCTTCGGCCGCACGGGTCTCGTCATCGCGGTCGTGATCGCCCTCGGGACGAACGCGTACGCGTACTGGAACAGCGACAAGCTGGCGCTACGCGCGATGCGTGCCCGCCCGGTCAGCGAGTTCGAGGCCCCCGCCCTGTACCGGATGGTCCGCGACCTCTCCACCCAGGCCCGCCAGCCCATGCCCCGGCTGTACATCTCCCCGACCGAGGCACCCAACGCCTTCGCCACCGGCCGCAACCCGCGCAACGCCGCGGTGTGCTGCACCGAGGGCATCCTGCGCATCCTCGACGAGCGGGAACTGCGCGGAGTCATCGGCCATGAGCTCAGCCACGTCTACAACCGCGACATCCTCATCTCCTCGGTCGCCGGCGCCCTAGCCTCCGTGATCATGTTCCTGGTCAACTTCGCCTGGCTGATCCCGATCGGCCGCTCCGACGACGACGACGGCCCCGGTCTCCTGGGCATGCTTCTGATCATGATTCTCGGCCCGCTCGCCGCCAGTCTGATCCAACTCGCCATCAGCCGCTCCCGGGAGTACGAGGCGGACGCCTCCGGAGCCCAGCTCACCGGCGACCCGCTTGCCCTCGCCAGCGCCCTGCGCAAACTGGAGATGGGCACCAAACAGCTTCCGCTGCCCCCCGAGCCCCGGATCGAGACCGCGAGCCACATGATGATCGCGAACCCCTTCCGTCCCGGCCAGGGCCTAACCAAGATGTTCTCGACCCACCCGCCGATGGCGGAACGCATCGCCCGGCTCGAGAAAATGGCAGGTCGCTACCAGTGAAGACCATCCTGAACGTCATCTGGCTCGTCCTGAGCGGTTTCTGGCTGTTCCTCGCCTACCTCCTCGCGGGCCTGCTCCTCTGCATCACGATCATCGGCATTCCCTTTGGCGTTGCTGCATTCCGTATCGGCGTCTACGCCCTCTGGCCCTTCGGCTACACCACGGTCGAACGGCGGGACGCGGGCGCGCCCTCCTGTGTCGGGAACGTGCTCTGGCTGGTGCTCGCCGGCTGGTGGCTGGCCCTCGGGCACATCGTGACCGGGCTCGCCCTGTGCGTGACCATCATCGGCATCCCGTTCGGCATCGCGAACTTCAAGCTGATCCCGGTCTCGCTGTTCCCGCTGGGCCGCGAGATCGTGCCCACGGACCAGCCGTTCGCCGGACGCTGACGCGAATGGGTCGGCCCGCGAGGGTGAGCGGGTTGTGCACAATCGGCCGGTTGTCCACAGGCCGGCCCGATTGTCAGTGGCGTCCGGCACCATGAACGCATGACCGAGAACGAGCAGATACCGCGGACGCCGTAGTCCGCTCACCGCCGGCCGAGCCACCTCCGCACCCCGTACGCGATCACGCCCACCGCCAGCACGGCCGCCCCCGTCGCCACGGACGTCACCGGCAGGGCGAACGCCAGGGTCACGCAGCCCAGGAGGCCCACCGCGGGGAGCGCCCGCGCCGTCGGGGAGTCGTCCAGGGTCCAGGCCGAGGCGTTGGCCACCGCGTAGTAGGCGAGCACACCGAAGGAGGAGAAACCGATCGCGCCCCGTACGTCCACCGTGGCGGCCAGCACCGCCACCACCGCGCCGACCGCCAGTTCGGCCCGGTGGGGCACCTGGAAACGCGGGTGAACGGCCGCCAGCGCGCCGGGCAGATGGTGGTCGCGGGCCATCGCCAGGGTGGTGCGTGAGACGCCCAGGACGAGCGCGAGCAGGGAGCCCAGCGCGGCCACGGCCGCCCCGGCCCGTACCACCGGCACCATCCCCGGCGCGCCCGCCGCCCGCACCGCGTCGGCCAGGGGTGCCTCCGCCCGCCCGAGCGCTCCGGCGCCCAGCACGGACAGGACGGCGACCGCCACGCACGCGTAGACGGCCAGGGTGATGCCCAGCGCGAGGGGGATCGCTCGGGGGATGGTGCGCGCCGGATCCCGTACCTCTTCGCCGAGGGTCGCGATGCGCGCGTACCCGGCGAACGCGAAGAACAGCAGACCGGCGGCCTGCAGCACACCGCCCGGGCCGTCCGGGGCCCCGATGTCCAACCGCCCGGCGTCCGAGGCGCCGGAGCCCAGACACACCACGACCACGGAAGCGAGGACCGCGAGGACCACCGACACGATCGCCCGCGTCAGCCAGGCCGATTTCTGGATGCCGCCGTAGTTGACGGCGGTCAGGGCCACCACGGCCGCGACCGCCACCGCGTGCGCCTGTTCCGGCCAGACGTACGCCCCGACCGTCAGCGCCATCGCCGCACAGGAGGCCGTCTTCCCGACCACGAACGACCAGCCGGCCAGGTATCCCCAGAACTCCCCGAGGCGTTCGCGCCCGTACACATAGGTGCCGCCCGAGGCCGGGTACAGGGCGGCGAGGCGGGCCGACGACATGGCGTTGCAGTAGGCGACCAGCGCGGCGAGGGCGAGTCCGAGCAGCAGTCCGGAGCCCGCGGCGTGCGCGGCGGGGGCGAGGGCGGCGAAGACGCCGGCGCCGGTCATCGAACCGAGTCCGATGACCACGGCGTCGCCGACGCCCAGGGTCCGCCGCAGTTCGGCGGGGGATCCGGGCTGTGTCATGGGCCGCACCCTACTGATCGGCGGAACCATCGGATGCCGGGGGGACGTCGTCCCCGACAACAGGACACGAACCCGAGTGAACGCGACACGAACCCGCGTGCGACGGAGGGCGTGGGGCGGGAGGTGTCACGACCGGCACGGCCCGTCCGGAGCGAGCGAGATCACAGTGCCCGGACAGCACGGGCACAGCGCGGAAGGGCAGGTTCAGGACATGGGCATCATCAGCTGGATCATCCTGGGACTGTTGGCCGGAGTCATCGCCAAGGTCCTGCTGCCGGGGCGGGACCCGGGCGGGTTCATCGGAACGACCTTCATCGGGATCGCGGGCGCGTTCATCGGCGGCTGGATATCGGCCCGCTGGCTGGACCACCCGATCACCAAGGACTTCTACGACGGCGCCACCTGGGTGGCGGCGATCGGCGGATCGCTCGTGCTCCTGATCGTCTACCGGCTGCTGTTCGGCAACTCGCGCGACTGAGCGAGGTCCGGCCGACGGGTCCGGCGGACGAGAAGGGCGGGCACCGCGGGGTGCCCGCCCTTCGTCGTCACCGGGAGCGGCCGACCGGCGGCCGGCTACCGGTAGTTCACGAACTGCAGTGCGAAGTCGAAGTCCTGACCCTTCAGCAGGGCGATGACGGCCTGCAGGTCGTCACGGCTCTTGGAGCTGACGCGCAGTTCGTCGCCCTGTACCTGGGCCTTGATGCCCTTGGGGCCCTCGTCACGGATGAGCTTCGCGACCTTCTTCGCGTTCTCCTGGGAGATGCCCTCCTTGATCTCCGCGAAGAGCTTGTACTCCTTGCCGGAGAGCTGGGGCTCGCCCGCGTCCAGCGCCTTCAGCGAGATCCCGCGCTTGATCAGCTTCGACTGGAAGACGTCGAGGACAGCCATCACCCGGTCCTCGGAGTTCGCCTCCATCAGGATCTTTTCACCGGACCACGCGATCGAGGCGCCCACGCCCTTGAAGTCGTAGCGCTGCGAGATCTCCTTGGCGGCCTGGTTGAGGGCGTTGTCGACCTCCTGCCGCTCGACCTTCGAGACGATGTCGAAACTGGAGTCGGCCATGTCCTGTGGCTCCTTGTATCGGGGTGCGTGTGAGCTGCGTATCGGCGTACGTGGAGGCGGCCGCCGAGCCCGGTGTGATCCCGGGCCGCATCCGGACAAGCCTAGCCACCCGCGGTCGTCCGGGTGGAGATCAATCGGGTGGCGAAGCACCCCTCGGCATCGGGTATTGTTTACGTCGTTGCCACAGAGCGCCGCCGAAAAGCGGTTCGAACGGCAGCAACCCCGGCGGTGTGCCCGAGCGGCCAAAGGGAGCAGACTGTAAATCTGCCGGCTCAGCCTTCCCAGGTTCGAATCCTGGCGCCGCCACGCTGAGAACGAAGGGTCCGTTACCTGCTTATGCAGCAGGTGACGGGCCCTTTGTCGTGTGCTGCCCGTTCGAGGGACGGGGTGCGGCAAACGGATCATGTGCGGGCCGACGGCCGTGGCCTCGGGGCAGACCTCCTTCTGGCACCCCTCAGACCTGGAGGTCCTGCATGGCTCGGCTTCTCACGGCCGGCATTGTGTCGGCCGCGCTGTTCACGCTGGGAGCGCCGGCAGCCCCCGCGGTCGCCGCCCCGCCCACCTGTTTCGGTATTCCCGCCACCCTCAGCGGCGCGGGCACGCTCACCGGTACGCCGGGCAGTGACGTCATCGTCGGCTCCGCGGGAGCGGACGTCGTCGACGGGCGCGGTGGCAACGACGTCATCTGCGGCCTCGGCGGTGACGACCGGCTGATCGGCGGGCTCGGCAACGACCGGATCGACGGCGGTGACGGTGACGACGCGATCCGCGGGGACGTGTCCGTCGAGAGCGGAGACGCCCTGGGCGGCGGCAAGGACGTCCTGTACGGCGGTGACGGCGACGACGACATGATCGGTGACGCGCAGAGCGGCAGCGGGAACGTCCGGGGTGGGGGCAACGACACCCTCTACGGCGGTGACGGCTCCGACTTCATGGTCGGCGACTCGGAGAGCGACAGCGGTCACGCCTCCGGCGGGGGCGACGACCTGATGTACGGCGGTGACGGTGACGACGTGCACATGACCGGCGACAGCGTCGCCCTCGGTGGTGATGCCGAAGGGGGTGGAAAGGACCGGATTGAGGGCGGTGACGGTGACGACGGGCTGCTCGGGGACTCGGCCGCGCCCTTCCAGGGGTCCGCGACCGGGGCCGGCGACGATGTGCTGCGTTCCGGGCCGGGTACCGGCGAAAGCATCATCGGGGACAGCGAGGGCATCGACGCCGTGCGCGGGAACGGCGGCGACGACCTCATCGACCTCGGCGCCGACGGCGGCATCTTCGCCATCGGGGACCACAACATCGGCGACCCGGCGGGCGGGCAGGCGATCGGGGCGGGCAACGACCGGATCATCGGCGGCACGGCGGACGACCTGCTCTTCGGCGACAGCTCGGTCGGCGACGCCTCCCGTACCTTCGCGGGCAAGGACGTGCTCGAGGGCCGCGGCGGAGCCGACCAACTCTTCGGCGACAACGTGAACTTCGACGGGGACGCGACCGTCGGCACGGCCGGCGGCCGGGACCTGCTGCGCGGCGGCACCGGCGACGACGCGATCTTCGCGGGCCCCGCGAACGACTTCCTGGACGGCGGCGCGAACACCGACTCCTGCGACGGCGAGGCCGGAAACGCCGACTACGCCGTGCGCTGTGAGTCCGTCACCAACGTTCCCTGACGCTCCCCGGCCGATCGGCCGCCCCCGGAAAAGGGCCCGTGACCTGTGACGACAGCAGGTCAGGGGCCCTTTTGCAGGAGAGGCGGAGATGCGGCCCGTGGGGCTGGAGTGCACGGTGGTACGGGGGATGTCTCATTTGGAGGTGCTGGACATGCGACGCATGCTCACCAGTGGGACCCTGGTCGCCGCGCTCCTGCTCGCCGGGGCGCCGGCTCTCGCCGCGCCTCAGCAGAGTGCGTCTCAGCAGAGTGCGGCACAGCCCGTGCGGGCCGTCACCCACGGGTCCGTGGACGTCTGCAACTTCACCATGAGCCGGCCGACCCTGAAACTGGGTTCCTCGGGCAGTGCCGTCCGGCAGGCCCAGTGCTATCTGAACCACTCCCTCACCGGCCGGGACCTCGCCGTGGACGGGCAGTTCGGGCCCGTCACCCAGCAGGCGACGCTGCGCTTCCAGCGGTGCGCCGGCATCGTCGCCGACGGCGTCGTCGGAGCCCAGACCTGGTCGTTCCTCGTCTTCTGGGGCAACTCGACGGGCTTCGTCTGCTGAAAAGGGCGCGTCAGATGTCGGGTGACTTCGCCTCCCGTTTCACCTCCGCCTCCACATCGCTGCGCTGTCTCTCCTCGCCCTTGGCGAACTCCGTCACCGCGGCCTGGACGTCACGGGCGAGGTCGCGCCAGGCCCTCCAGGCGGTCTCGTACGTCTCGGTCTGCGTCTCCGACCAGGGCGTGGCCGTCGGAGGGCCGTAGGCGTCCCGCAGCTCCTCGACCCGGGTGTGGGTCTCGTCGGCCAGACGCTGCATCGCCACGAGTTCCTCGAAGGTATGTGCCATATGTCCGGATGCTAGGGAGGTGTCGGCCGATCCGCGCGGCGAGCGGGGCGTGTGCCGCGACCCGCTACCCGGGTGGCCCACTACGGCACACTGGCCCCATGTCCAGCGGAGCCAGCCGTCGCAGAGTCTGTCCCGAGTGCCGTCGCGAGATCGCCGTGGTCGCCGGACGGTTCGCCCGGCACGACCCGCCGGGCGCCCGTGAGAACGGGGAGCTCGTCTCCTGCCCCGGCTCCCGCAGCAGGGCGCAACTCGGTGCCGTACAGCCGTCGTTGGACGGCTACGCACTGCCCGAGTTCCCGGGGCAGCTTCCGCTCTTCTGACTTCCGGCCTTCCGGAGGAACCCCCCGCACCCGCGCACCGGCTGAGCCTTCCTCAGTTCCCGGCCACCGACTTCACCGCCACCGCCACCGGCGCCGAGCCGCTGATCAGCTCCAGGGTGAGGCCGGACGTGGCCGGGGTGTCCACGAGCTCCGCCAGGACGGCCGCCACATCGTCGCGCGGGACCGGACCGCGGCCCGTGTGGGCCTCCAGCCGGACCAGGCCGGTGCCGGGATCGTCCGTGAGCAGTCCGGGGCGCAGGATCGTCCAGTCGAGCGAGTCCAGACCCCGTACGTACGCGTCCGCCTCGCCCTTGGCGCGCTGGTACACGTCGAAGACCTCCTGGCCCCGGTGCTCGGGGTCCGCGCCCATCGACGACACGACCACGAAGCGCCGTACGCCCGCCCGGACCGCCGCGTCCGCGAACAGCACCGCCGCGCCCTTGTCCACGGTGTCCTTGCGGGCCACCCCGCTGCCCGGGCCGGCGCCCGCCGCGAACACCGCCGCGTCCGCTCCCCGCAGCCGCTCGGCGACCGCCTCCACCGACGCCGACTCCAGGTCCAGTACGACCGGTTCGGCGCCGGCGGCCCGCAGATCCCCGGCCTGCTCGGCCTTGCGGACGATCCCCGCGACCTCGTCACCGCGCCCGGCGAGCAACCGCTCCAGCCGCAGCGCGATCCGACCATGACCACCAGCGATGACAATGCGCATGCTTCCGACCGTACGCCCGGGCGTCCCCGTCCGCCGCGCCGCACCGGCGGGCACGCCCAGGAGGGCTACGACGACTCGCCGCGCCCCTGCCGGGGCAGCCCCCGGTCCACCGGAGCCGCCGAGGCCGCCGCTGCCGGAGCCGGTGAGGCCGCCGCTGCCGGAGCCGGTGAGTCGCAGTACTCGCGGACCGCGCTCGTACGGGCCACCACCCGGCCGCGGTGGATGACGATGCGGCTGTACCCGAGGGAGAGCGCGCCCGCCAGCCGGTCGCCGCGGACGGCCAGCAGCTCGGCGGGGAAGCCGGCCTCGACACGGACCTCGGGCAGCCCCAGGGCGGCGCGTGCGCAGGCGCTGACGGCGTCGTAGGCCTCCTCGGGGCGCAGGCCGTGGCGGGAGACGAGGAGGTAGGCCGCCTCCAGGGGGTCGCCGCGCCCGACCGGGTTGGACAGATCGCGCAGGGCCCCGCTGCCGGCCGCCACCCGTACCCCGGCCGCGCGCAACAGCCGTACGGGCGCCGTGCCGTGGTGCTCCGAGGCGCCGCAGCCGCCCTGCGGGAGGCACACCACCGTCACTCCGGCGGCGGCCAGTCGGTCGGCGGTACGGCGGGCCGCGGCGGGGGACAGCCGGCCGAGGCCGCCGCAGGGGCCGAGGGCGACCCCGGGACGCAGCCCGCCGGCCATCGCGGCGAGCCGGGCGAGACGGGCCGGGTCGCAGGCGTCGGTGTGCAGATCGACCGGGCAGCCGTGCTCGGCGGCGACCTCGAGGACGGCCTCCACGTACCCGGTCGGGTCGGGGTCGAGGTCGGGACAGCCGCCGACCACCGAGGCGCCCATCTTCAGCGCGTCCCGCAGCATTGCGAGGCCGTCCGCCCCGGCCACCCCGGTCAGCAGCCGGGGCATCGCCACCGTCGTCAGCTCGGCGAGCCCGGTCAGCGAGCGCCCGGCCCGCAGGACGGCGGTCAGCGCGCCGAGGCCCTGGACGTCGCCCACCCGCACCTGGGCGCGCAGCGCGGTCGCGCCGTGTCCGAGCTGGAGCAGGGCGGCCTCGATGGCGCGGCGCTGGACGTCCTCGGGGCCGTACGGGACGGGGCCGTCGAGGTCGGCCGTCAGGGCCGTGTCGACGTGGGCGTGCGGCTCGGCGGGGGCCGGGAGGAGGAGATGGCCGGAGAGGTCGACCCGCGAGGTGCCGGTGCCCGTGCCGGTGCCGGTGCCCGAGCGGGCCGGGCCGGGCGTGAGGCTGCCGGCCGTGCCGACCGCCTCGATCCGTCCGCGCACCAGCCGTACGTCCACGGTCCGGCCGTCCGTCAGCCGCGCCCCGCACAGCAGCAGCGCGCCCGGGTCCGACGAACCGCCCGGGGTACCGGACGGGAAGGACGACGGCGGGGGTGGCTCGGGCCGACTGTCGGGCATCACACTCCCAGGGGGCTCGGGGGCTCGGGGGCTCGGGGGCTGTGGTCTGGGGTTGGGGCTGGGGGGCCGGGGTGGGGGCCCGCGGGTCGTGCGTCGGGGCTCCGGGTTCGGTGGCTCGCGGGTCGGGGCTTCGAGTTGGGGTCTTGGGTCTTGGGGTGGGGCTTGGGGGCGGAGGGCTCGTGGGTTGCGGGTCGGGGCTGGGTGGCTGGGATCCGGGGTCGGCTGGGGGACGCAAGGTCACGGAGAGTGAGTCGAGCCTAGGGCGGTGGTCCGGTGCGGTCGGGGAGGAGCGCAATAGTCGTACCGGTGTGGTTGCCGTGGTCGCGGTGGTGCCGGGGCGGGTCGGGGGAGGCGCGCGGGGCCGCCGGGACCGGCGGTGGGACCGGCCGCGGGGGTGTCCGCAGGGCGCGTCGGCGGGTGCCTTCGGAGGGGCGCGAAACGGATTTGGGTGAACGGCTGCGGACCGTGTAATGTCTTCATCGCTCGCCCCAATAGCTCAGTCGGCAGAGCGTCTCCATGGTAAGGAGAAGGTCTACGGTTCGATTCCGTATTGGGGCTCTGGTGTGAGAGGTTCCCGTCGCAAGGCGGGGACGGATCGCATCAAAGCGGTGTAGCTCAGTCGGTAGAGCAAGCGGCTCATAATCGCTGTGTCACCGGTTCAAGTCCGGTCACCGCTACACGCAGTAGCCGATTGCGGGGTCGGTCCTTCGATCGGCTACTCTTTCTTGCGTTAAACCAATCCCATCCGTTCGTCAAGGAGCACTCACGTGGCTGCCACCGACGTCCGCCCGAAGATCACGCTGGCCTGCGTGGAGTGCAAGGAGCGGAACTACATCACCAAGAAGAACCGGCGTAACAACCCGGACCGACTGGAGATGAAGAAGCACTGCCCGCGTTGCAACGCGCACACCGCGCACCGCGAAACGCGATAAATCAGGCTCGTATGCGAGGCCGTCCCCGAGTGATCGGGGGCGGCCTCGTGTCGTTGAGTGGACCAGTACCGGTCAGTAGAGCAAGCAGGAGGTGCCGAGCCCATGGCGCTCGACCAGTCCTTCGTCGGGCGGACCTACCCGGCCACCGACCCCTATGAGGTCGGCCGCGAGAAGATCCGTGAGTTCGCCGAGGCCGTGGGTGACACCAACCCGGTGTACACCGACCCGGAGGCCGCCAAGGCGCTCGGGTACGCCGATGTGATCGCCCCGCCCACCTTCGTGTTCTCCATCACCTTCAAGGCGGCCGGACAGGTCGTCCAGGACCCCCGGCTCGGCCTCGACTACAGCCGGGTGGTGCACGGCGACCAGAAGTTCGCCTACAAGCGCCCCGTGCGGGCCGGCGACCGGCTCACGGTCACGTCCACCATCGAGGCGGTCAAGTCCATGGCGGGCAACGAGATCGTGGACATCCGCGGTGAGGTGCACGACGAGTCGGGCGAGCACGTCGTGACCGCCTGGACCAAGCTGGTCGCGCGCGCGGCCGAGGAGGCGTGAGGGTGATGACGGCGAAGATCGCCTACGCGGACGTCGAGGTCGGCACCGAACTGCCGGCGCAGACCTTCGCGGTGGACCGGGCCACGCTCGTGCGGTACGCGGGGGCCTCCGGGGACTTCAACCCCATCCACTGGAACGAGAAGTTCGCCAAGGAGGTGGGCCTGCCGGACGTCATCGCGCACGGCATGTTCACCATGGCCGAGGCGATCCGGGTCGTGACGGACTGGGTCGGGGACCCGGGCGCGGTCGTCGACTACGGGGTGCGGTTCACCAGGCCGGTCGTCGTGCCCAACGACGAGCAGGGCGCGGTGATCGAGGTCGCCGGGAAGGTGGCGGCCAAGCTGGACGACAACACCGTGCGCGTCGATCTGCTGGTCACCAGCGGGGGACAGAAGGTGCTGGGGATGTCCCGCGCGGTCGTACGGCTCGGATAGGCGTCCACGGGGTCTCGTGGACTCGGTCTCGTAGGCTTGGGCGCGTGCTGGAAACTTACGATGCCCCGCTTGCTCCGCTGACCACCTTTCGGCTCGGAGGGCCCGCCGCCCGGCTGGTGACCGCGACCAGCGACGCCGAGGTGATCGACGTCGTGCGGGCCGCCGACGCCGCGGGGACGCCGTTGCTGGTGGTCGGGGGCGGATCCAACCTCGTCATCGGGGACAAGGGCTTCGAGGGCACCGCCCTGAGGATCGCCACGCGCGGGTTCGAGCTCGTCGGTACGACGCTGGAGCTGGCCGCGGGCGAGGTGTGGACCGACGCCGTCGCCCGGACCGTCGAGGCCGGCCTGGCCGGGATCGAGTGCCTCGCCGGCATCCCCGGTTCGGCCGGGGCCACCCCCATCCAGAACGTGGGGGCGTACGGCCAGGAGGTCTCCGCCACCATCACCGAGGTCGTCGCCTACGACCGTCGGGCCGGCGAGGCGGTCACCCTCACCAACGAGGAGTGCGCCTTCGCCTACCGGCACAGCCGCTTCAAGGCCGACCCCGAGCGGTATGTCGTCCTGCGGGTCCGTTTCGTCCTGGAGGACGCGGACGGGATGTCGGCGCCGATCAAGTACGCCGAGACCGCGCGGGCGCTCGGCGTGGAGCCGGGGGACCGGGTGCCGGTCGGCTCGGCGCGGGAGACCGTGCTGAAGCTGCGGGCCGGGAAGGGCATGGTCCTCGACCCCGAGGACCACGACACCTGGTCGGCCGGGTCGTTCTTCACCAACCCGATCCTCACCGACGCCGACTTCGCCGTGTTCCACGCGCGCGTGAAGGAACGGCTGGGCGCGGACGCGGAGCCGCCCGCCTACCCCGCGGGCGCCGGGCACACCAAGACCTCCGCCGCCTGGCTGATCGACAAGGCCGGCTTCACCAAGGGGTACGGCGGCGGGCCCGCCCGGATCTCCGCCAAGCACACCCTCGCCCTCACCAACCGCGGCGCCGCGACCACGGAGGATCTGCTGGCGCTGGCCCGTGAGGTGGTGGCCGGGGTGCGGGAGGCGTTCGGGATCACCCTCGTCAACGAGCCCGTGATGGTCGGCGTGGAGCTGTAGGCGCCAGGGCCCGGGCCGGGTCCTTGAGTCGGGGGCGGCCGCGGGCCTCGGGCCTCCCCCGATCCGTAGCCCGGGCCACCGCGGGCGCCCCCACCTCGATGGTGACCGCTTCCCGTACCGCTCCGGGGGCTCAAGTGCGGTTGTTTCCCGGTCGGTTCGGCTGAAATACGGCCGAAAGCGCCGCGCGGGCGCCCCGGCGCCGCCAGTATGTGGGGCGACGGGGATCCGGGGAGGCGCGCGTGACGGTCGACGGTACGCAGGGAAACACCGGAGCGGGGAAGGACGCGGGGGCGAGCCCGGGAAACGCCGGGCCGGTGGCCGCCCCCGGGGAACTGCTCGCCCGGGCGACCGCCCTCACCCACGCGTGGGCCGCCGCGGACCAGACCATCAGCCAGCGGCGGGGCGGGGGACCGGCCACCGGGCAACGAACCGCCCGAGACGGAGCCGCCGGGGAGCAAGGCGCCGGGGTACAGGGCGCCGGGGTACAGGGCGCCGGGCAACGAGTTGGCGGGGACCGAGCCGCCGGGGCGCAAGCTGCCGGGGACCAAGCCACCGGGGCACAGGGTGCCGGGGACCGAGCTGCTGGGGCACAGGGTGCCAGCAACCGAGCCGCCGGGGAGCGCGCCACCGGGGACCAAGCTACCGGGGCACAGGGTGCCGGGGACCGAGCCGCCGAGGCGCAAGCCGCCGGGGACCGAGCCGCCGGGCAGCGCGCCGCCTGGGCATCAGGCGCCGGAGAAGCAAGCCCCGGCCGGCGAGCCGCCGGGGAGCGCGCCGCCGAGGCGCAAGCCGCCGGGGAGCGAGCCGCCGGGGAGCGCGCCGCCTGGGCATCAGGCGCCGGAGAAGTAAGCCCCGGCCGGCGGGCCGCCGGGGAGCGAGTCGCCGCAGCGGAGCACACCACCGTCTCCTTACCCGACCCCGCCGTCACCGAGCGCGCCCTGCGTGAGCTTGCTCAAGCCGAGCAGGGTGCGGCTGAGGGGGAGTGGCGGGAGTTGCGGAGGGTTCGGGGGATGTTGTTGGGGGTGCGGTGTCTGGCGGGGGGTGGGGCCGATCCCGAGGGGGAGCGGGGCGAGGCGCTCGTGTTGTTGAGGGAGGCGCGGGCCGTGGTGCCCGTGACCGAGCGGGAGGTGCGGTCCCGGGAGTCCGTGATCCGGTTGCTGATCCGGCTGCTGATGCCGAGGCTTCCCGAGCTGGAGGGTCAGGGGCAGCAGGACTTCGCCGAGATGATGAAGGTCGGCGCCGCCTATCTGGCGCCCGGCGGACCGGGCGACTTGCAGGACTTCGCCGAAGTGGCCGTCCTGCTGGAGGAACTGGCCGAGACGGCCGATCCGGCCGACCGCCCGGACCTGGAACGCTGGATCGCCTCCATGCGACTGCTCTCCGGCATGACGAACGACCGGGCCTCCCTCCTCGACGTGGTCGCCCGGGCCACGGAGCTGGGCACCATGCCGCCCCACCTCGACCTGGCCATGAACGCGGTCGCGGAACTGCTCAAGGCGATGCCCGACACGCCCGACACCCCGGCCGAGGCCGCGCGGGAGACCGGGAAGGAGACCGGGCAGGCGGCGGCCGCCGTCTCCTTTCCGCCCTCGCCCGAGGACCTGGCACTCCTCACCCAGGAGTGGCTGCCCGCGATGGAGATGATGTCGCCGGGGCTGCTGAAGCCGGAGGAGTTCGAGCGGGCGGCCGAGGCGCTGCCGCTGGGCACCTGGCAGGAGCAGATGACCGCCGGTCTGGTCCGGATGGCGCAGGCGATGCGCGAGGGCAGGCCGGAGCGGCTGGTCGAGGCGGGCGAACCGATCCTGGAGGCCTCCCGCAGCCAGGACGCCCCCGCCGGGCTGTCACCGATCCTGCTGGCCGGACTGCTGTCGAGCGCCTCCCTGCAGGGCGGCAACCTCCTCGACGCGGCGACCGCGCACCGGCTGCTCACCGAGGCGTACGGCACGGGGGGCACCGAAGGGGACGTGCTGCCGGGGCCCGCCGGCAAGGAGCTGTCGACCACCGGCCGCGCCCTGCTGCTGCACCAGCGCATGGCCGCCGCGGCCGACGACGACCTCGACGAGCTGGACGACATCGCCGAGATCCTGCTGGACCTGCGGCAGGACCTCGCCGACGACGACAGCGCGGCCTCCCTCGTCCTGTTCAACCTCGGCACCGTGCAGTTGCGCCGGGCCATGGCGATCGGCACCGCGGGCGGCACGGTGGGCCCGCCGCTCCGGCGGGCGCTGATGTATCTGCGCGAGGCACAGGAGCACCCCGCGATGCCGATGGCGCTGCGCGGGATCATGCCGTCGATGGGCGCCGTCACCAGCGCGCTGGAGCAGTACGTCGACCCCTCCTCCCGAGCCGTCCTGGAGGAGGTCGAACGGGCCCGCGCCGCGCTCGGCGGCCCCCTGGTCCTCGCCGACCAGGACATCCGGGCCAGGCTCGGCATCGCCCTCGCCCTCAACGTCCAGCACGAGCGCCACGGCGACCGGACCGCCCTCGACACCGCGCTGGCGGAACTGGAGACCGCGCGCGCCGCGATCGACGAGAACACCGGGTGCGGGACCGCGCAGGAGGTGTACAAGGAGCTGGCCGGGCTGTACCGGCAGCGGGCCGAGCCCGGCGACACCGTGCGGGCGCTGGAGGCGACGGAACGGCAGCTGGAGAAGGTCGCCGAGGACGTGCTGCTGCAGATCGGCGCCGAGCACGGGCTCGCCGCCGCCCGCGCCGCCGCCGACCGGGGGGTCAGGGCGGCCGGCTGGGCGGCGGAGACGGGCGACGCGGCCACCGCGCTGCGCGTCCTGGAGGCGGGCCGCGCGCTCGTCCTGCGGGCCGTCGCGGCCTCCGCGAGCGTGCCGGAGCAGCTGGAGGCGTACGGCGAGCACGCCCTGGCCGCCCAGTGGCGCGAGGCCGCCCGCGCGGGCGACGGCGCCGACGGCCCCCGTACCGCTGCCGATACCCCCGACACCCCCGACACCCTCATCCCCAGCACCCTGCGCCGGCGCGCGCTCGCCGCCCTGCGGGCCCGTGCCGCGGGGGCCGAGGCACAGGCCGGCCCCGGCTGGCAGGACGTGGCCGACGCCGCCCAGCGCGCCGGGGTGGACGCCGTCGTCCATCTGCTGGTGGGGCAGGGGGACGGGCCGGGGTGGGCGCTGGTGGTACGGCCCGGTGCGGCGCCGCTGCCGTTGCGGCTGAGCGGGCTGGGGCGGGCGCGGCGGGGGCCGTTGGAGCGGTATCTGGACGCTGCGCGCGACCGGTCGGTGTTCACCGCGCCGGGGGTGCCGTACGGCGAGCCCGGGCGGGCGGAGGCGCTCGCGGAGTGGGAGGCGGCGCTGGAGGGGCTGTGCGACTGGGCGGGGCCCGGCGTGATGGGGCCGGTCCTGGACGTCGTACGGCCCGGACGGCCCGCGCGTGCGGAGGACCCGGTGCGGCTGGTGCTGCTGCCCGCCGGGAACCTCGGCTCCGTGCCCTGGCACGCGGCCCGGATCGCTGCGGAGGAGAAAGAAGCGCGGGCGGTGTACGCGCTCGATCTCGCCGTCCTCAGTCATGCCGCGTCCGGGGCCGAGTTCCTGCGGTCCGTCGGACGGGCCCGGCTGCCCGTGGCCGGCGCGCCCGTGCTCGTCGCGGATCCGCGCGCCTCACTGCCGTACGCGGAACACGAGGTCGACGCCCTGCGGGAGTCCTTCTATCCGCACGCCCGCTGCTACGGCTACTTCGTGCGCAACGGATGGGACCGCGACGGCACCCCCGAGGAGCTGCTGCCGCTGCTGCCGGGCGGGACGGCCGAGCGGCCCGCCACCCTGGTGGAGCTCAGTGTGCACGGCCGGGTCGGGGACCGGCCCACCGTGTCGCGGCTGCTGCTGCATCCGTCCCGGCCGAGCGCGGGCGACGGGGACGATCCGGGGGCGCTGACCGTACGACAGCTGCTCGGGGCGCCCTCGGCGGACGGGCGGGCCGGGGCCGGGCCGCTGGTGGTGCTCAGCGCCTGCGAGACCGACCTCAGCGCCCGCGACCACGACGAGGCCCTCACCCTCACCACCGCGTTCACCGCGCGGGGCGCCGCCGATGTGATCGGCTCCAAGTGGGGCCTGGACGACGCGAGTTCCGCCGTACTCATGTACGTCGTCCACCACCACCTCGCCCAGGGGGCGGACCCGGCGCAGGCGCTGCGGCTCACCCAGCAGTGGGCGCTCGATCCCGCCCGCACGCCCGTTCCGGGGCTCCCCGGGCCGCTGGCCGCCCGGATCAGGGGCCGGGCGGCGCTGCCGGTGGCCGCCTGGGCCCCCTTCATCCACCAAGGCAATCCCGCACCGGCCACCACCGGGCCGACCCGGAGGGAACACGTTGGACACGAATGAGCTGCTGGCCCTGCTCGTCCGCCACCGCGAGGAACTCAGACAGTGGCTGGACGACGAGCAGTACCGGCACTTCCTGGCCATGATGGAACGGCTCCGCGAGGCCGGCGCGGACGCCGAGCGCGCCGCGATGGCCGTGATCGCGATCATCCGCTCGCTGTGGCCCGTCCCCGACGAGGCCGGTGAACTCGCCCGGCTGCTGCACGTCTACGGCCGCGGTGCCGCCGCGACGGCCACCGTGCCGGAGGAGGACACGCTCCTCGCCGCGCTGGAGGCGCTGTACGCGACGCCGGCGGCGGAGCCGGTACCTGCGGAACCTGACGTTCCGCCCGTTGCCGACCTCGTCGCCGCCGCCCGGCGCAGGCTGCTCGCCGCGCCCTCGCGGGAAGCCGTCCCGGCACAGAGCCCGCCCGCCGACGTCATCGTGCTGGCCGACCCGGACGCGGGGCGGCGCAGTCCCGAGTTCCAGTTCGATCCGGACACCGGGCGGCCGCGGGACATCGTGGTCCGCATCAACCGCATCCTGCTCGCCGACCGCGACCCGTGGGGCGCCGCCGACTGGTGGCTGGGCGGCAACTCCTGGCTGGGCGGACCGCCCGCCGCGCTGCTCGGACGGGTGCCGGACGACCGGCTGGCCGACGCCGCGCTGGCCCTCGTCGAGGAGGACGGCCGATGACCCGGCAGATCCCGCCCTCGGTCACGATGGCGCCCCGCACCACCGTGCTCCCGGCCGGCACCCGGCTGTGGCGCTGTCATCGCAGCGACTACCCGGCGACCGGCTTCAAGGAGGCCGCGGCCCACACCCTGTTCGGCGGCAGCCGCTTCGACTGCACGGCCGAGGACCCCTACCCCTACCTCTACGCCACCCTGGAGCCGGCCACCGCGCTGGCCGAGGTGCTGCTGCGGTCCATGGACTTCGATCCGGTGCTCGGCAGCAGGCTGGTGCCGTGGGCGCAGGCCGCCCGGTACACACTCGCCGAGCTCGTCACCACGGCCGAGCTGACCCTCGTGTCGCTGCGGGTGGAGGAGGACCTGGCGGCCGTGTGCCAGGACAGCTGGCTGCTGGACTCCGAGCCGGACGACTACCCGCGCACCCGCTACTGGGCGCAGGAGCTGCGGCGGCAGGCGGAGAAGGCGCAGGGACTGGTGTGGCAGTCCCGGCGGCACCGGCCGCGGGAGGCGCTGGTGCTGTTCGGGGACCGCTGTGCCTCTCCGTTCGCGCCCGACCCGGTGGTCAGCCATGACCTGGGCACCTTCGACGGCGCCGACACGGCGAACCGGCTGCTCGCCCCCCTGCGCGCCGCGATCGTGCCGCCGACGCGCTGAGAGCCTCCTCGGTCAGGCCTCGGGCTCGACCAGCAGCACCGTGAAGGCGCAGTTGCGGCCGAGCCCGATGACGTCCCCGTCGCGCACGGGGACGCGGGCGCCCGGGGCGATCCTCTCGGCGTTGACGTAGGTGCCGTTCAGCGTGCCGTGGGCGCACTCCGTCAGCGACATCGTGCCGTCGGGCGCCAGCTGGAGTTCCGCGTGACGGCGCGAGACGCCCTTCCCCCTGTCGCCGGAGAGGGCGCCCGCCACGGCCGTCGCCCACACCGGATGCCGGCCGAGCCGCAGCGGGGGCCCTTCGCCGTGCCGCAGGTCGATCGACGAGCCGGGGCCGAGCAGCCGCAGATGCCGGACCGACTCCTGGCACTCGGGGCAGGCGGCGGAGCCGGCCGGCACGGCGGCGGCACAGGACCAGCAGGGGTGGGAGCGGGGCGGTTCGGGGGCCGGGGACGGCTCCTGCCAGGAGGGCGGCTCCTGCCAGGGCGGCGGTTCCCGGGGGCCCGCCTCTTCCTCCTCCTTGTCCGTCTCGTCGAAGTCCGGCAGTACGTCGTCCTGCGCGAGACTCTTGTCCACATGCCGGCGCGGCCCCTCCGTCACCAGATCGCCGGCTTCCGCAGGGAGACCTGCTCGTCGGCCGACGCCTCGACCGTCAGGTCGACCCCGCCGTCCGGGCGGCGCACTACCCGCGAGACGGTGACCGTCGAGCCGGGCTCCAGGGTGCCGAGGTCGAACACCTCGCGGGCGAGTGGGTTGATGAGATGGGTCTCCAGCTTCATGCCGATGCCCCGGCCGCCGTTGCGCAGGTCCTCGGTGCACAGGTCCGCCAGGACCTCCTCGGCCTCGGGCAGGATCCGCAGGCGCAGACCGCTCTGGCGTTCCATGTGGTCGGCGATGTTGCCCAGTTGCCCGGCGAAGATGCGCCGGGCGACGGACGCCTCGATGTACTGGAAGACGACGATGTTGCCGCCGAGCCGGTTCAACAGCTCGGGCCGCTTCAGCGTGTGCTCGAAGTGGTGGCGTACGTTGCCGAGGATCCGCCGCTCGAACTCCGCGCGCTCCTCGGGGGTCTCCGGGATGCGTTCCTGGCCGGCCGGGGAGTCCAGCGGGCGGCCGTCCTCGCCGGAGGGGCCGTGCACGCCCAGGTTGGACGTGAAGATCAGGACGCACTCGCTGAAGTACGTCGTCACGCCCTGGCCGTCCGTCAGCCGGCCGTCCTCCAGCACCTGGAGGAACTTGTCCAGGACCCCCTTGTCGGCCTTGTCGATCTCGTCGAAGAGCACCACCCGGAACGGGTCCTCGCGCACCGCGCGGGTCAGCTCGCCGCCCGCCTCGTAGCCGACGTACCCGGGCGGGGCGCCGACCAGACGGTCCGCCGAGTGCGGGGCGGAGAACTCGCTCATGTCGAAGCGCAGACAGGCGTCCTCCGAGCCGAACAGGGTGTCGGCGACCGCCTTCGCCAGCTCCGTCTTTCCGGTGCCGGTCGGCCCGGCGAAGAACAGCACACCCCGCGGCCGGTGCACGGCCGGTGAGGACGCCTGGGCGCCGGACAGGCCGAGCGCGGCCCGCTTGAGCACGTCCAGGGTCTGGGTCACCGCCTTCTCCTGCCCCTGCACCCGGCCGCCGATGTACGCCTCGCCGTCCCGGATGCTGTCGGCGACCGCGCCGCCGGTCCAGGGGTTGCGGCTGACGCCCAGTTCGTAGATCCGTACGGCCTGTTCCATCCGGTCGAAGCCGATCTTCGAGGCGCGGGCCAGCCGCATGCTCTCCCGCATCGCGCGCAGGGTGAGCCCGCTGGCCGCCCGCGCGAACCGCTCGACGTCCTCCTTGCCCGGCTCCTCGCGTGTGTCCCGGTCCACCAGCGGGCCCACGTCCAGCGTGGTGGCGGTGCCGGGGACGCCCGCCTCCCGGGCGAGCAGCCCGGCCATCCGGACGCGCTGGCCGAGGTCGGGCGTCGGCACGCCGATGCTGCGCACCCGTACGCCACTGGTCACCAGCCAGGCCGGCAGGTCCCGTTCGCCGTCCGCCAGCCAGATCACCGGGTTGAACAGGGCGCGGCCCGACTTCGCGCGGACGAAGGGGCGGGCCTCCTCGGCGATCTTCAGACAGCGCAGGAAGAACGTGCGCTCCTCGTCGCTGAGCTGGTTGACCTGGGTGGGGATCCGGGAGGCGTAGTCGACGATCAGGGCGGCGTGCAGCGGCTGCTGGTAGTCCTCGTAGCGGGGGTCCTTCTGCGGCGGGCCGGGGCGCTCGCCGGCCCAGCCGCGGGCGAAGGACTCCAGGACCCGGGCCACGTCGTCGGTGCCGGAGTCGTCCGGACGGCCCGGGACACGGCGGGTGTTGCGCTCCAGCAGGGTGGTCGTCTCCGCGGCGACCGTGCTGTGCACGACCCGGAAGCCCGCCACCGGGTCGTAGCGCAGCAGGCTCTTGTAGCCGGCCCGCTGGAGCGGCTCCCAGAGCATGTCCTCCAGGGACACCGCCCGGTAGACCCGCCGGTTGTCGGTGAGGACGTCGGCGACCACGTAGTCGTCGCGGATGTTGCCGTGCAGGACGTACTGGGAGTGGACGCTGAGGGTGTGGACGAGTTCGGCGGCGAACGGCGGGTGGATCGTCCGGGCCACGCGCGACGACTCCGGGGGAGCGCCGCTCGCGCCGTTCGTGCCGGGGCCGCCGGTCGTGCCGGTCGGGCCGGTGGTGCTGGTCAAGGGTCCTCCACAGGTGCGGGAAGGGCGGGTCTAGCGGTGGTCGTCGCGATGGCGCTGCCGGGGCTGCTGCCGTTGGGGCCGGCGGGTCTGGCGGGGGCGGGCGGCCTGCCGGTCCGGGGCGGTGGCGTCGCCCGGGACCGTCTGCGCGGCGGTTGCGTCGCGGAAGGCGTCCGTGAGGCCCGGTGCGGGTTCGCCGGTGAGGACCTGGCTCTCGGTCCAGGTGAACTCCGCCCGGACGCCTTCCTGTTCGCTGAGCAGGCCGAGCTCGTCGACGTAGACGGCGCTCTCGGCGCAGCGTTCGGCGTCCAGGGCCTGCCGGCGGGCGACCGTCCGCGGGTCGGCGGCCTCGTGGGCGGTGAGCGCTCTGCGCATGGTGAGGACCCGGGCCTGGCCGGTGGCGGTGAGGCGGACCCGCAGCCAGTAGTGGCCGCCCCAGGCCGCCGGCGCGAAGTCCCAGTGCTCGGCGTCGGCCCGGGCGTGCACCGAACCGTCCCCCCACTGCTCGCTCGCCCGGCGCAGCGCCGCCACCAGATAGGCCCGGTGCAGGGCGGCGGAGCGGGCGGCGAGGGCCTGCTGGACGGTCCGCTCGTCCTCCTTCGACGCCGGGACGCCGGTGCGCAGCACCCGCTCCAGGACGTCGATCGCGGCGGGCGCCTCCGGCAGCGGGTCGACGCCCTCGGGCGCCGCGGCCCGCAGCACCTGCAGCCGCAGCGCCGCGTCCCGGCGGGCGGTCTCGGCGCGCCCGGCCCGCTCGGACTCCTTGCGGGCGATGAGCGCGGCCTCGTCGAGATAGCGCCGCACCGCCGTGGGCCGCCGTCCGACCGCACGGCGGGCCTCCAGCAGACAGTCGTCGATCAGTTCCCGGCCCTCCGAGGTGAACGCCAGCGGCAGCCGGGCGAGCAGCTCGGCGCCCTCCCGCAGGACGTCCTCCTCGGTGAGCGCGGCCCGGTCGTCGCCACGGGACGCGGTCGCCGGCTGCGCGGGCAGGTCCCCGCCCTCCGCGTACGCCTTCAGGGCGCTGTGGCGCTTGGCGCGCAGCCGGTCGTACCAGTCGGCGTGCTCCGGGTCCTCACGGTGCTGGAAGGGCAGCCGGGCGGTGGCGCGGGCGGCGCGCTGGGCCTCGACCCGGCGCAGCGCCCGCTCGGTCGCGGCCAGCCGCTTCCACAGCAGGTCGAGCGGGACGCCGACGGGCTGCACGGGCGCGGGCAGCGGCGGGTCGCCGGGACCGGCGGGGTCCAGGCCCAGCACGGTGATCCGGGCGTTGATCCCGGCCGCCGTCTCGGCCGCGCGGCGCCAGCACTCGCTGCCGTCCTCCAGCGACATCTGACGCCTCGCCATGGCCTCCTGGTCCACGGCGACCTTGTTGTTGAACGCGGCCAGCGCCATGGTGCCGCGCAGCGCCAGCCGGGTGACGAGCAGCGCCCCGCTGAGGTCGGCGAGGCCGATCAGCGCGGGCACGATCATGTCGTGCAGCTGCTGGGCCGCCTCGTCCACGGCGTGGTCGATGGCGTGCCCCACGGCGTCGACATGGCCGGTCGCGGTGTGCGCGAGGTCGGAGACGCCGGTGTCCGGCAGATGCAGGCCGAGGTCCGGCTGGGCCATCGTCGGGTCGATGCCGGACGCCGAGACGTCCGGCATCACGGTGTACAGATCGGTACCGGCGTACGCGCTGCTCACGCCATGCCTCCAGTACGGGAACCAGGGGTAGGTGTCGTAGAAGGGGAAGGGGAAGGGGCCGGGGTGGGGTCGGTGGGCCTGCGGGCTCCCGGCACTCCGCCGCGGGGTCCCGCCGACGGCGCGAGCGGGCTGCCGCTGCGGGCGTCCGCCTGGTAGTGGCGCCAGGCCCGGGCCCGCAGGACGGCCGAGACCAGCAGCGCCAGCACGGTTCCGGCCGGCCAGATCCACACGGCGAGGAAGAACGTCCCCGCGACCGTGCCCACCAGCGCGGCGGCGCCCACGCCCGCCCACAGGTAGCGCCTCCAGCCCCGCCGTCCGATCCGGCGGGTCAGCGGCAGCGCCCGGCGGGTCAGCAGGCCCATCACCGAGAACCGGGGGTGGTACCAGGGGCCGACGTACCAGGCGGTCCAGCACTCGATGACGAGGAGCGCCGCCAGCGAGGGCACGCTCAGCAGCCAGGCGATCAGCACGGTGGACTGCGGTGCCCAGCCGTACACGTCGGCCAGGCCCACCAGGAAGGCGTGCGGGAAGAACAGCAGCAGCGCCCCGCCCGCGGCCCGGCCCAGCACCACCGGCAGCTCCAGCCTGCGCCGCACCAGCCGGGTGTGCTCCGCGCGCCGCCCGATGGCGACCAGCTGCCGCCGCTCCTCCTGGGCCCGCCGGGTCCGACGGGCCTCCGCGTCGGCGAGCGGCCGCAGCCGCAGGGCCAGCAGCAGCGGTACGGGTTCGGCGGCCTCCTCGGCCAGCCGGGTGAACCAGGGCACCCGCGCGGGCAGGGCGCGCAGGGCGGTCCGCAGCTCGGTACGGAGCCTCAGCGTCACCGCGCGGGGGTCGGCGGCCAGCTGGAGCAGCTCGGCGGCGAGGACCGGGCCGTCGGCCGTCGCGGCGCGCAGATCGTCGCGCTGGTCGCGCAGTTCGGGTATCTCCGACAGCCGGGCGGTGGCCCGCGCCCACTGGCGGTGGTGGGCCTGCCAGCGGTCGGCCACATGGGTCAGCTCCTCGCCGCCACGGCGCAGGGCCAGCCGTCTCAGCAGGCGCTGGTCGTGCGCGTACAGCTCGGTCATGACGGACACGCAACCGCGGTCGCCCTCGGCGGCGCGCCGGGCGAACGCCGTCAGGTCGCCCATGCCCAGCGGGATGCCGCGGCAGCCGGGCTCCTGATGGGGCGCCATCCAGCCGATCAGGTCGATGAGGGTCGCCGTGTCCGGGCCGCGCCGCGCGCCCCGCAGCCGGTCCAGCAGGTCGTCGAGCGCCTCGGCCCGGCCGGTGTCCTGGCGGGGACGGAAGTGGGCGAGCCAGTCGGCCAGTTGCTCCCGCCCCTTGCTCCGGGACAGCCGGCGGATCATGGCCGGCCAGTCCGCGTCGAACACCTCGCCCAGCTCGGCGGGCGTGCCGTACGGGTGGCCCGCGTGCTCGAAACGAGGGGTCTCGGGAGCGGCGGCCGGCCGGCCGCCCGGTCGGGGCCGGGGGCCCTCGCGGGCCACCCTTGGGGATTCGCGGTCGAGCCACCGCCGCACCTGATCCGCACCCCAGCGCTGGTCGTTGTCCCAGGTCAGCAGCCCCTCGCAGAGCAGCCGGACGCGCGGGTCGCGGATCCCGCCGAGGTCGATGTCACCGCGGTGGACGGCGTCCATCACCGCGGCCGTCTCGTGGTGCGGGATGGGGTGCCGGCCGAGCGCGGCCTCGGCGACGACGATCCCGAGCGACCACCAGTCGTCCGCCGGCCGCACCATCGCCGCCATCAGCTGCGCCTGCGGCGACGCGTACCCGGGGGTGCCGGCCCAGCCACGGCGCACCTCGCGCGGGAAGGGCCCGGCGGCGGAGATGCCGAAGTCGATCAGGACCATGCTGCCGGCCGGGTCGTCCCAGTCGCCGACGACCAGGTTGGACGGCTTGACGTCCCGGTGCACCACGCCCGCCCTGTGTAGTGCGGTCAGCGCCCCGTGCAGCCGGGCCACGATCCGCTCGACGTCGGCCGTGGGCAGCGGGCCCGGCCGGTCCCGCAGCCGGGTCGCGAGATCCGTGGTGCCGTGCGAGGGCAGCACATGGAACGGCGCCCCCCGGTCGGCGCCCGCCTCCAGGACGTACGACAGTCCCTCGTGCAGCGGCCCCCGCGACAGCAGCGCGGTCACCTCGGGGTCGGGCGCGGCGTCCGGGTGGTACCACTTGACGATCCGTTCGCCGCCGTCGTCCTGGCAGAGCACCCGGAACACGGCCGCCCGCAGCTCCGCCGAGCGCCCCTCCTCGGCGGCCCGGTGCACGGTCTGCTCCGTGCGCCGCGGCAGTCGCTCCCGCGGCTGGAACCGGCCGGCCAGGCAGGGCGGCAGCTCGATCGGCGCGCCCCGGGGGTCGGGCGCGGGTATGCCGCCGCCGTCCGGGGGTTCGTAGAGCGTGGGCGGGACCAGGTCGTCGTCACCGACAGGAAACGTCATGGAATTCACCTGCGCGCGGAAAGGACCCGGCGGTGGCCGGAGGCGGCGTACGAAGGGGGTGTGAAGAAGGTGCGGAAAGTTCGGTGGAACCGTGTGCGCGAACGTGTGCGGAATGGTGTGCCGGAAAAAGAATCCGGATGGACCGGATGGACACGGGATACGGCTCGGGCGCACCGCGCACCGAATTACGGGACCGGGGGACGGGCGCCCCGGCGCAGGCGGACACCCGGGCCGGAAGAGTAGCGAGATCCTGGCGCCGCGCACCGGGAAACGGGGAAATCCACCGACGGTACCGGGCGGGTGCACCGATCCGGAACGGACTGCCGGAAGCCGGGGCGGTCGTGCGGGCCGCGCGGATATGTTGACCGCCATGAACCCTGATGGTCTGCCCGACCGTGCCGACCTGGTGCGGGAGTTGCGGCAGCTGCGCCGCGGGGGTCTGCCCGCACTCCAGGCGCTGGTGCCCGAGGCGCTGCGCGCGGCCACCCTGCACGCCGGGTACGCCCGGGGCCCGGAGGACCTGGCCGACGGCGCGGAACGTATCCTCCGCGCGGCGGCCGAGCGGCTCGGCACCGATGATCTGATAGGCCGCGCCGCCCAGTGCACCTTCGGTCTGCTGCCCGGCCGCCGCGGCGACCCGGCCGCGGACCGGCGTCGGGCGGCGGCCCTCGTCTACGGGGTGACCAGCGAGCGGTTCCGGCACAGTCAGGAGCGACAGGTCGTCGAGCAGCTCGCCGGGGCGGTGCTCGCCGAGGCCCGTGAGCCCACCGGGCGCCCGCCGCGGCCGGCGCCGCCGGGTGCCGGGGCCGCCCCGGCCGCCGCGAGCCCTTCCGCGGCCATGGTCGTACCGCGCACCGGGCTGCCGGGCCGGGCCGGGACCAGGCCGGTCACCGTGCATCTCTCGCCCATCGAACTGCTGCGGGACATCGACGTCCTGGTCTCCTCCGAGAACGTCCACCTGGAGATGTCGAAGTCGTTCCGGCCCACCGTCTCCGGGGCGCTGCGCCGGTCGGCCGCCGTGGGCTGCGCGGCGGACGGGCCGGTCGCCGACGTCCTCGCGGACGAGCTGGCCGCCTGGGTGCGGGCCCGGCCGGGGGTGCTGCCGCTGCGGCCGGGCACGGTGGTGCCGACCGGTCCGGGCGCCCTCGCCGAGCGGGGGGTGCGGCGCGTCTACCACGCGGCCGTGGCGGTGCCGGACGGGCTGGCCTACCGCGTCGACCCGCAGCACATCGCCGGCGCCGTCGCCGGCTGCTTCGCCCGGGCCCGCCGGGAGCGGACGGAGGGCGGGCTCGCGCTGCGCTCGATCTGCTTCCCGCTGCTGGGCGCGGGCCGGGGCGGGCTGGAGCGCAGGATCAGTGCGGAATGGCTGGGCTGGGCCATCGAGGACGCCCTGACCGCCGACCCCGACTGGTCCGTGCACGTCGTGACGCGCTACCCGGAGGTGGCCCGCCTTTTCGGGGTGGAGACGGTGGAGAAACCGGAATTCCGGGCGTCGCCCCGAGAGCCGTAAAAGGTCGGACGCCCCGGTTCGGGGGGCGCCAATGGGGGCGCATGCGACGCATATGGGGGTGCGCGAGGCTTGTAAGGGGGCGCGCGCGGCGCACTTCGGCGCAGCCGGGCCCGGCCCCGCCGGGGCGCACTTCGGAACAGCCGGACGCCTCGCCCCGGCGCACTTCGGTACAGCCGGACGCCTCGCCCCGGCGCACTTCGGTACAGCCGGACGCCTCGCCCCGGCGCACTTCGGTACAGCCGGACGCCTCGCCCCGGCGCACCCCGCCGCAGTCCGACTCGGCCCCGCCCCGGCGCACCCCGCCGCAGTCCGACCCCGCCCCGCCGCAGCGGACCCCGCCGCAGCCCGACCCCGCCCCGTCAGACGCGCTCTCACGGCCGCCAGCTCGGGTTCGTCAGCCGCAGCCCGCTCGTCGCCAGGTGCCGCTCCAGTCGCCGCAGCTCACCGCGCGCCGGGACGCCGTACACGCGCGTGCCCGTCCCGTCCGCCCGCAGGCTCACCCGCGGCCCCGGCGGGTAGGCGCGGGCCAGATGGGGGCCGTAGCGGCGGGCGCCGAGGGGGGTGCGCGGGACGAGCCGCTGGTTGGCGGAGCCGCGCCAGACCAGGTCGGTCGGCTCGGCGACCCGGAACCGGCCCGTCACGACCGCGTCCGCCCCCGCCAGCGCCTCCCACACCTTCCCCGGCACCTCGTCCGGCTCGTGACCTGTGTAGACGAGCAGGTCGGCGGTGCCTCCCGCACGCTCGCGCAGCAGGCCGGCGCCCCGCAGCAGCGCGGCCAGCGCGACGGGCTGGGCTAGCGGCTCCCCACCGCTCACGGTCAGCCCCTCGGCCCCCCGCTCCAGGGCCGTCGCCCACAAGCGCAGCAGCTCACCGACGGTGGCGTCCCGGCCGCCCGCCGGATCCCAGGTGTGCCGGGACATACAGCCCGGACAGGCCAGCGCACAGCCCTGGAACCACAGGGCCAGCCGACGGCCCGGACCGAGCGTCTCCACCGGGAAGTACCCGTCGGCGACCCGCACCGCGATCTCTTCAGCCCCTTTGGCCTCTTCAGCCCCTTCGGCCTCTTCAGTCATTGGTCCCCCGCTTCGCGTCCCCGCGCTTCGGCATATGCCCACGGCCGTATGCCAAAAACTCCGCGCCCATATTCGAAGATCTTTTCCCCGACTCCGGACACACCCCCGCCCGAGCGGAACGGAGCATATTCCGAGGAGCGCCGGAACGGCCCCGGTTTTCAGAAGTTTTCCAGCAACCCTCCGGTAACAAAGCCGGTGCCCCGGTCGTTCGCCGGTCGATCTCCGGCTGATTTCCGGATGCGGGTAAATCCGGTGTCGTAAATCTCTCCCGCACGCCTTCGTTTATCCCCTAGGCTGCGCGCGAATCCCCGTGGGTGAACCGGGGAATCCGACGAGGGGGATGGAATGAGCGAGGTGAAGTCCGTCCCGACGGACTACGGCCGCGCCCGCCTCACCGCACGCACCCGCTGGCGGGCCGCCCGCCGGGGGCGGCGGGACGGCAGGGCCGGCATAGGCACCGACCACTACGCCCGGCAGCTGGAACGCGGGGCGCGGATGGCACTGGACGACCTGATGGCCCGGTTCCTGAAGGAACGCGCGGCCGTCGTCGGCCGGGTGCACGAGGAGTCCGAGCGGGTCGTGACGGAGTACGACGCCCCGCGCGAGGACGGCCGGCGGCGCGAGGACGTACCGGCCGCGCTGGCCCGCTTCGGCGGCTGGGTGGCGCAGTGGCGCACCGAGGTGACGGCCTGTCAGCAGCGCGGCCGGGCCCTCGCCGCCTGCGCCGACCAGGAACTGGCCCACTACGAGGCCGCCTACGCCCGCGCCGCCCGGCTGGAGGGGCTGCCGCCCGCCGGGCACCCCGGCACCGAGGCCCTCGACGAGCCGTGGACGGGCCCGCCCGACTGGCTGCTCGACGGCGTCGTGGTGGCCAGGGCGCTGCGGATTCTGGAGCAGAGGACCGGGCCGGCCGCCGCCGGGGCCGGCCCGGGAGAGCGGGGGACGAGATGAGAACGACCACCGACAGAGCGATCCGTCCGGCACGGGTCGCCGCCGGTTTGGGGGCGGCAGCGCTGCTGCTGACGGCGTGCGGCCCGCTGGACGGGCCGGAACGGCTCAAGGCCGACTGCGCGGTCGTCGTGGACGGCTCCGGATCCGGGTCCGACAGCGACGACGGCTTCCGGGCGAAGGAGAAGCTGAAGGCGACCCTGCCCCGCTTCCTCGCCGACAACAAGTGCAAGTACCTCTCCTACGCGCCCATCACCTCCGCCTCCGAGGCCTCCTCCTGCCAGGTGCCGCGCATCGACATCGACCCCGACTCCGACAAGCGCTCCGAACGCGAGCCCCTGTGGACGCAGACCCGCGTCCTGGCCGAGGCCGGCGCCGAGAAGATGCTGGAGTGCGCCCGCGACCGCCAGCCCGGCTCCGACGTCCTCGGCGGCCTCACCCGCGCCGCCAAGGTGCCCCGCGACGGCGACGGCACCTTCCAGATCCTCGTGGTCAGCGACTTCGAACAGGCCGACCCCGGCTTCAAGCTCTCCCGGTACAAGCTGGCGACCCAGGCCGAGCGGGACACCGCCGTCGCCGCGATGGTCGACGGCCGCAACCTGCCCGACCTGCCCGACACCACCGTCCACCGGGTCGGCTTCGCCATGCGCGGCGGCAAGACCAGCCCCGAACACGTCGAACAGCTCGGCGCGTTCTGGAAGCAGCTCCTGGAGAAGGAGGTGAAGGTCGATGTCGACGACGGATACGGCGCCTGACGAGCCCCGCCGGCTCAGAATCCCGTTCCCCTTCCGCCGCTCCGAGGGCCGGGCCCCCGGCCTCGGCCGCACCGCCCCCGGAGCACCCCGCGGCCGGGTCCCGCTCTCCGAGACCCGCGAAGGCCGGCGCCTGCTCGAGCAGGCCGAGAACGCCGGCCGCCGCGCCGCCACCGGCCGCACCCTCGACCCGTACGTCCTCGGCTCCGGCCGCCGGCTGCCCTACCTCGGCCGGCTCCAGGGCATGCGCGACCACACCCGGGGCCGGGTCCTCGCCGAGCACCACGAACGCGAGGAACGCGAACTGCGCGCCTCCGCCGAGCTGTACGCCGACACCGCCGCCAGGGTCGCCGAGGCCCGCCGGGCCCGCGACGCCCAGGAGGAGGAGACCCGCCGCCGGCACGCGGCCGCCGCCCGGCTGGACCGCACGGCGACCCGGATCGCCGCCCGCGAGGACCGCCGCGACCGTCTGCTGCCCTGGATCGTGGCCCGCTCGCAGACCCGCCACGGCACGGACGAACCGGACCCGTCCACCGAACCCCAGCAGTACGGCCCCGAGTACGCCGAGGGCGAGGACACCGGCCTCTACGCACCCGACGAACGCGACGGCGACCCCGTACGGAACCCGGCCGCCCGGTTCGGGCCCGCCCCCGACGTGCCCTGGGAGGGACTGACCGAGACCTCGGCCATGGCCCGCTGGCCCCGGCGGTTCCTGACCCTGCTGCTGATCCTCGTCGAACTCCCCGTGTACCTCGGCGTGTTCCTGGCCATCCACGACGGCACACCGGAGGGCCGGGCCAGCGCGTTCCTGCTGACCGCCGCCGTCGGCGTCGCCATGACCCTCGGCCCCTTCCAGGCCGGCCGTCAGTGGCGCCGCCGGGGCGCCACCGCCGCCCTGTGGCTGGTCCTGCCGGTCGCGGCCGCGCTGGTCGCCCTCTGGGGCTGGGCCGCCTGGTACCTGGGCGACCTGCGCGCCCGGATCGTCTTCCGGGACACCGACACCTCCGCGCTGGAGGAGACCGCCCGGCAGCTCGGCGTCGAGCTGCCGCCCGCCCCCACCCTGCTCGACCAGCTCCACCTGGACGAGCACACCGTCAGCGTCACCTTCATCGCCCTGCTGCTCCTGTCCGGCGGCATCGCCTTCCTGCTCGCGGTGTCCGAGGAGCACCCCTTCATCGCCGCCTACCGGCTGCACGGCAAGCGGCTGGCGAAGGCCGAGGAGGAACTGGCGCGGGCGGAGGCGGCGGTCGCGGCGGCCCAGCGCGAACAGGGCACCCTGGAGGAGCGGCGCACCGAACGCGCCCAGGCCCTCGCCGCCGAACTCACCGCCGTCGACAACGTCTTCGAGGCCGCGGCCCACGCCTACCTCGACGGCGTCCAGGCGGCCTCCAGCGACCCCGCGGTCACCGAGGGCGCGATGCGCCTGTCGACCCGCTACCCGCTCCTGCCGGAACTCCCGGTCCGGCGCTGAGCCCCGGCCGGCCTCCTGCGCGCACCCGCGCTCAGGAGGCCAGCCAGTCGTCCACGCCCGACAGCAGCTTCGCCTTCACGTCCTCCGGGGCCGCCGAACCCCGGACCGACTGCCGCGCCAGCTCCGCCAGCTCCTCGTCCGTGAAGCCGTGGTGGCGCCGCGCGATCTCGTACTGCGCGGCCAGCCGCGCGCCGAACAGCAGCGGGTCGTCGGCGCCCAGCGCCATCGGCACCCCCGCCTCGAACAGCGTCCGCAGCGGCACGTCCTCGGGCTTCTCGTACACCCCCAGCGCCACGTTCGACGCCGGGCACACCTCGCAGGTCACCCCCCGCTCCGCCAGCCGCTTCAGCAGCCTCGGGTCCTCCGCCGCCCGGACGCCGTGCCCCACCCGGGTGGCGTGCAGATCGTCCAGACAGTCCCGTACCGACGACGGACCGGTCAGCTCGCCGCCGTGCGGCGCGGACAGCAGACCGCCGTCGCGCGCGATGGTGAAGGCCCGGTCGAAGTCGCGCGCCATGCCCCGCCGCTCGTCGTTCGACAGCCCGAAACCGACGACCCCCCGGTCCGCGTAGCGCACCGCCAGCCGGGCCAGCGTCCGGGCGTCCAGCGGATGCTTCATCCGGTTCGCCGCGACCAGCACCCGCATCCCGAGCCCGGTGTCCCGCGAGGCCGACTCCACCGCGTCCAGGATGATCTCCAGCGCCGGGATCAGCCCGCCCAGCCGGGGCGCGTACGAGGTCGGGTCGACCTGGATCTCCAGCCACCCCGAGCCGTCCCTGAGGTCCTCCTCGGCCGCCTCCCGCACCAGGCGCTGTATGTCCTCGGGGCGGCGCAGACAGGACCGGGCCGCGTCGTACAGCCGCTGGAAGCGGAACCAGCCCCGCTCGTCCGTGGCCCGCAGTCTCGGCGGCTCCCCGCTGGTCAGCGCCTCGGTCAGCGCCTCGGGCAGACGCACCCCGTACTTGTCGGCCAGCTCCAGCACGGTCGCGGGCCGCATCGATCCGGTGAAGTGCAGGTGCAGATGGGCCTTGGGCAGCTCAGAGACATCACGTACACGCTCCATTCAGCGATCCTGCCGCACGGCGGCGGCCCCCGGGTAGCCGATTCCCTGAACGTGGTCTTGCTCGCACGAAGAAACGGGCCGCCTCCCCGAAGAGAGACGGCCCGCACGCGCGCGTGGAACGGGTCAGTCCCTGGCCTCCGCCAGCAGCTTCTGGATCCGGCTCACGCCCTCGACGAGGTCCTCGTCGCCCAGCGCGTACGACAGCCGCAGATAGCCCGGCGTGCCGAAGGCCTCACCCGGGACGACCGCGACCTCGGCCTCGTCCAGGATGATCTCCGCCAGCTCGGTGCTGCTCTGCGGGCGCCGGCCGCGGATCTCCTTGCCGAGCAGCGCCTTCACCGACGGGTACGCATAGAACGCGCCCTCCGGCTCCGGGCACAGCACGCCGTCGATCTCGTTCAGCATCCGCACGATCGTCTTACGACGCCGGTCGAACGCCTCCTTCATCTTCTCCACCGCCGACAGATCGCCCGAGACGGCGGCGATCGCGGCGACCTGCGCCACGTTCGAGACGTTCGAGGTGGCGTGCGACTGGAGGTTCGTCGCCGCCTTGACGACGTCCTTCGGGCCGATGATCCACCCGACGCGCCAGCCGGTCATCGCGTACGTCTTCGCGACCCCGTTCACGACCACGCACTTGTCGCGCAGCTCGGGCAGGATCGCCGGCAGGGACGTGAACACCGCGTCGCCGTAGACCAGGTGCTCGTAGATCTCGTCCGTCAGCACCCACAGGCCGTGCTCGACGGCCCAGCGGCCGATCGCCTCGGCCTCGGCGGCGCTGTACACCGCGCCGGTCGGGTTGGACGGGGAGACGAACAGCACGACCTTGGTCTTCTCGGTGCGCGCCGCTTCCAGCTGCTCGACCGAGACCCGGTAGCCGGTCGTCTCGTCGGCCACGACCTCCACCGGGACACCGCCGGCCAGCCGGATCGACTCCGGGTACGTCGTCCAGTACGGCGCCGGGACGATGACCTCGTCGCCCGGGTCGAGGATCGCGGCGAAGGCGTTGTAGATCGCCTGCTTGCCGCCGTTGGTGACCAGGATCTGCGAGGCCTCGACCTCGTAGCCGGAGTCGCGCAGGGTCTTCGCGGCGATCGCGGCCTTCAGCTCGGGCAGACCGCCGGCCGGCGTGTAGCGGTGGTACTTCGGGTCCTTGCAGGCCTCTACGGCCGCCTCGACGATGTAGTCCGGGGTCGGGAAGTCGGGCTCGCCGGCGCCGAAGCCGATCACCGGACGCCCGGCGGCCTTCAGGGCCTTGGCCTTGGCGTCCACGGCGAGGGTGGCGGACTCGGAGATCGCGCCGACTCGGGCGGAGACCCGGCGCTCGGTGGGAGGGGTTGCAGCGCTCATACGGCCCATGGTTTCAGACCGGAAACCCGCCCGGCACACGGGTTTCACCCACTGGGCAACTGGCTGAACATCAGACTGATTTCGTCCAAGACCACTTTCCGTTCGACCTCACGCTCAGGACCACGTACACTCATCCGTCGTTGGCCTTCAACAGCCGTGCCACAACCGGTGCACACCGAGCACCCGGTCGGATGCGGTACGTTGGGGACACACAAAGGGTCGTAGCTCAATTGGTAGAGCACTGGTCTCCAAAACCAGCGGTTGGGGGTTCAAGTCCCTCCGGCCCTGCTACACACTCCTTCGCCAGGATGTGTGCGCATGTACGTACAGCAATGCACCGCCGTGCGGCTCAGACCGGGCGCGGCACGGCCACGACCCGGGAACAGGTGAGGACGAATGGCGGATGCCGTGGGCTCCATCGACACGCCTGATGCCCAGGACGAGCTGCCTGAGGCCAAGAAGAAGGGGCGGAAGGGCGGAAAGCGCGCCAAGAAGGGCCCGCTGAAGCGCCTCGCTCTCTTCTATCGCCAGATCGTCGCGGAACTCCGCAAGGTCGTCTGGCCCACTCGCGGACAGCTGACGACCTACACGACCGTGGTGATCGTGTTCGTGGTCGTCATGATCGGCCTGGTGACCGTGATTGACTATGGACTCAGCCACGCCGCCAAGTACGTCTTTGGCTGAGCCGAGAGCGAAGGGCGCCGAGGTATCCGGCGCCCCTTTCGCATGTTCCACCCCTCTGTATCCAGGAAGAAGCAGCCACCGTGTCTGACCAGAACCTGAACGACGCCATCGAGCCCGACGAGGTGGACGACGAGCTCGACATCGTCGAGGGCGCGGACGAGGTCGACGAGTTCGAGGCTGCCGACGACGAGGCGGGCGAGGCCGCGGAGGAAGCGGCGCTCCACGTCGAGGAAGAGGACGCGGACGCCGACGAGGCCGAGGACGAGGACGACTCCGAGGAGTCGGAGGACGCCGAGGACGAGCTCGAGGCCGAGGAAGAAGAGCCGGCCGAGCCCGTCGACCCCGTCACCGCCCTGCGCGAGGAACTGCGCACCCTCCCCGGCGAGTGGTACGTGATCCACACCTACGCCGGCTACGAGAACCGCGTGAAGACCAACCTGGAGCAGCGCGCCGTCTCGCTGAACGTCGAGGACTACATCTTCCAGGCCGAGGTGCCGCAGGAAGAGGTCGTCCAGATCAAGAACGGCGACCGCAAGACGATCCGCCAGAACAAGCTCCCGGGCTATGTCCTGGTGCGCATGGACCTGACGAACGAGTCCTGGGGCGTCGTCCGCAACACCCCCGGCGTCACCGGCTTCGTGGGCAACGCCTACGACCCGTACCCGCTGACCCTGGACGAGATCGTCAAGATGCTCGCCCCGGAGGCCGAGGAGAAGGCCGCCCGCGAGGCCGCCGAGGCCGAGGGCAAGCCGGCTCCGCAGCGCAAGGTCGAGGTCCAGGTGCTGGACTTCGAGGTGGGCGACTCGGTCACCGTCACCGACGGCCCGTTCGCCACGCTGCAGGCCACGATCAACGAGATCAACGCCGACTCGAAGAAGGTCAAGGGTCTGGTGGAGATCTTCGGGCGCGAGACCCCGGTCGAGCTGTCGTTCGACCAGATCCAGAAGAACTAGCTTCTTCCGGAAAAAGCTTCCGAGCAGGTCAGGCGGGCTGTCACAGCCTGCCTGACCTGCTCGGTTTTTGGCCGCGCATCTATACCCGTTATCGTTGTGCGGTATGCCTGCGTTCGGTTGGTTCCCTGGCGCGGGCATGGACCCGAATGAAAGGACCTGGAGACTAATGCCTCCCAAGAAGAAGAAGGTCACGGGGCTCATCAAGCTCCAGATCAACGCCGGTGCGGCGAACCCGGCCCCGCCGGTCGGCCCCGCGCTCGGTCAGCACGGCGTCAACATCATGGAGTTCTGCAAGGCCTACAACGCGGCGACCGAGTCGCAGCGTGGCTGGGTCATCCCGGTGGAGATCACGGTCTACGAGGACCGCTCCTTCACCTTCGTGACCAAGACCCCGCCGGCCGCGAAGATGATCCTCAAGGCCGCCGGTGTGGAGAAGGGCTCGGGCGAGCCGCACAAGACCAAGGTCGCCAAGATCACCGAGGCGCAGGTCCGCGAGATCGCCACGACCAAGCTTCCCGACCTGAACGCCAACGACCTGGACGCCGCTGCGAAGATCATCGCCGGCACCGCCCGTTCCATGGGCATCACGGTCGAGGGCTGACCTTCACCACCCCGTACTTCAGCAGTAGTGGCAGGGCCTGCTCGGCCCGCACCACGACTCCTCAGACACACCAGGAGCAGTAGTGAGCAAGCGCAGCAAGTCTCTCCGCGCTGCGGACGCCAAGGTCGACCGGGAGAAGCTCTACGCCCCGCTCGAGGCCGTCCGTCTCGCCAAGGAGACCTCCACGTCCAAGTTCGACGGCACCGTCGAGGTCGCCTTCCGTCTGGGTGTCGACCCGCGCAAGGCCGACCAGATGGTCCGTGGCACCGTGAACCTGCCGCACGGCACCGGCAAGACCGCCCGGGTCCTGGTCTTCGCGACCGGTGACCGTGCTGCGGCCGCGGAGGCCGCGGGCGCCGACATCGTCGGCTCCGACGAACTGATCGACGAGGTCGCGAAGGGCCGTCTGGACTTCGACGCCGTCGTCGCCACCCCGGACCTCATGGGCAAGGTCGGCCGCCTCGGCCGCGTGCTCGGTCCCCGTGGCCTGATGCCGAACCCGAAGACCGGCACCGTCACCCCCGACGTGGCCAAGGCCGTCACCGAGATCAAGGGCGGCAAGATCGAGTTCCGCGTCGACAAGCACTCGAACCTGCACTTCATCATCGGCAAGACGTCCTTCGACGACACCAAGCTGGTGGAGAACTACGCCGCGGCGCTCGAGGAGATCACCCGCCTCAAGCCGTCCGCCGCGAAGGGTCGCTACATCAAGAAGGCCGCGATCAGCACCACGATCGGCCCCGGCATCCTGGTCGACCCGAACCGCACCCGCAACCTCCTCGTCGAGGAGGACCCGGCCGCGGTCTGAACCTGACGGTTCCCTTTCGGTCGGCGACGAGCCCCGCAACCTTTCGAGGTGCGGGGCTCGTCCCTTTGGGGCGTAGAGGCTTTTTTCGTACGGCTGTCAGTGCTGTGCGTTAGCGTGCAGTCACGGGACTCTCATGGGGGTGGGGCGGATGAAGCGCACAAGTGTGCGGACGGCGGGGCTGTCCATCGCGGCGACGATCCTGCTGGCGGGGGTGACGGCCTGTAGCTCCTCGGGGGACTCCGGGAGCTCGTCCGGCACCTCCGGAGGTTCCTCCGGCGGCTCGGGGGGCGTGCGGTTCGACCCCATCGCCGCGCTGCGCACCGCCGAGAAGTCCACCGACGGCGCCGACTCCGCCAAGGTCGAGTCGACGACGACCATGGGCTCGGTGATGTCCATGACCGCCGACGGCGCCCTCGGCTGGGGCGACGGCCTCACCGGCAACCTCACCATCACCTACACCGGCGGCACCATGGCCGACACCATGCGCCAGATGGGCAGCACGTCGATGGAGGCCCGCTACCTCCCCGACGCCTACTACGCCCGGATGGGCGACACCTTCGCCGAGCAGTCCGGCGGCAAGCACTGGATCAAGTACGCCTACGACGACCTGGAGACCCTCGCCGGGAGCGGTGGCGCGTATCTGAAGGACCAGATGCAGAACACCACCCCGAACCAGTCGGTGAAGCTCCTGCTGGCCTCCGGGGACGTCCGCAAGGTCGGCGAGGAGAAGGTGCGCGGACAGCGGACCACGCACTACTCGGGGACGGTCGAGGTGGCCGACCTCGCGGAGAAGAACTCCAGCCTCAGCCGGAGCCAGCTCGACGACCTGAAGAAGACCCTGGAGCAGGCCGGCGTCACCACCGAGACCGTCGACATCTGGGTCGACGACCAGGACCTGCTGGTCAAGAAGGTCGAGAAGGGCGAGACGACGGCGGGCGCCTACAGCCAGACCGCGTACTACAGCGACTACGGCACCGAGGTCGCGGTCGAGGAGCCCCCGGCGAGCGACACGGCCGACTTCACCGACCTCATGAAGCAGCAGTCGGGCGGCTGAGCCGCCGGGCCCGTACGGGCGGATTTGCTTGACACCGTCCGTCTCCCGTACGCTCCTACCGAAGCCAAAGACCGCTGGTCGTTGCCGTGCTCTTGAGAGAGGGTGCGGTGGCCGAAGGATCCGCTTGATATGCGGACGACCCGCGCAGGTGACTGTGGAAGTGCTCCCGGGCCCGGATCCCGTCCGTAGACGGTTCTCGTTCGGTCGAGCTACGCCCCGTGCGCCTGCGCCGGGGCGTTTCGTCTGTCCCAGCCCCTTCCGAGCGGTCCTCATCACCCGGAAGGAGGCCGACGCTCTATGGCAAGGCCCGACAAGGCTGCCGCGGTGGCCGAGCTCACGGAGCAGTTCCGTAGCTCGAACGCCGCCGTGCTGACCGAGTACCGGGGTCTCACCGTGGCGCAGCTCAAGACGCTGCGCCGCTCGCTCGGTGAGAACGCCCAGTACGCCGTGGTGAAGAACACGCTGACCAAGATTGCGGCCAACGAGGCCGGGATCACGACGCTCGACGACCTGTTCAACGGTCCGACGGCGGTCGCCTTCGTCACCGGTGACCCGGTGGAGTCGGCGAAGGGTCTTCGTGACTTCGCCAAGGACAACCCGAACCTCGTCATCAAGGGCGGTGTCCTTGACGGCAAGGCGCTGTCCGCCGACGAGATCAAGAAGCTTGCGGACCTCGAGTCCCGCGAGGTTCTGCTCGCCAAGCTGGCGGGCGCCATGAAGGGCAAGCAGACGCAGGCTGCTCAGGTCTTCCAGGCGCTCCCGTCGAAGTTCGTCCGCACCGCGGAGGCGCTTCGTGCCAAGCAGGCCGAGCAGGGCGGTGCCGAGTAACTCGGCTCGCGTAATGACCGCCGCCTCCAGGCAGCCCGCCTGAGGCAGGGGGTCGTAGCGGGCCGAACGTACGCCCGCCAGACATGTACATCCGGCACCAGCCGAAATTAGTGGAAGGAAAGCCATCATGGCTCTCACCCAGGACGAACTGCTCGCCGAGTTCGAGAACATGACCCTGATCCAGCTCTCCGAGTTCGTGAAGGCGTTCGAGGACAAGTTCGACGTCACCGCCGCCGCCGCGGTCGCCGCCGCCCCCGTCGGCCCGGCCGCCGTCGCCGAGGCCGTCGAGGAGCAGGACGAGTTCGACGTCGTCCTCACCGGCGCCGGCGAGAAGAAGATCCAGGTCATCAAGGTCGTGCGTGAGCTGACCTCGCTGGGCCTGAAGGAGGCCAAGGACCTCGTGGACGGCGCCCCGAAGCCCGTTCTCGAGAAGGTCACCAAGGAGGCCGCGGAGAAGGCCGCCGAGTCCCTCAAGGGCGCCGGCGCCTCCGTCGAGGTCAAGTAACACCCTCCGGGCCCACCAGGTCCGGAAACCGGGCTCAGCGAGCCTGTAACGCGCAAGCACCGAAGAGCGATCATCCATCTGGGTGGTCGCTCTTCGGCGTTCCCGGAGGTCGGCCACGGTTGCCTTGCACCCGTGACGGCGGGGGGTATGGTGATCTTCGTCGTGTCTCCCGCGGCCCGGGTTTACGCAGGGGGGCCTTGACGAACCGCACGCAGCGCGCAATTCTCAGGACGCGTCGTCACAAGGATCCGAATCCGAGGCATGGATCGACGACGAAGAGGGCAGTATCAACGCGGTGAAGGCAGGATGTGGCGCAGGCGTTGAAGGCAGCAAGGGTCTCTGAAACACGGGACTGGACATCAGTGTGCCGAGTGGCTACACTGACCCTTTGCGCTGCCTGTTAGCTGTCCCCTGTCCGTCACCAGGGGTCTGCCCTCCCTTGAGCACCGACGACAAGATCATCCCTGACCTGGGATTTTCCGTCTCTGTGCGCAGGAGAGGGGCCGGTACGCGCGTAGTGAGTCCGAGCCCTCGGAAGGACCCCCTCTTGGCCGCCTCGCGCAACGCCTCGACCGCGAATACGAACAACGCCGCCAGCACCGCCCCGCTGCGCATCTCTTTTGCAAAGATCAAGGAGCCTCTCGAGGTTCCGAACCTGCTCGCGCTGCAGACCGAGAGCTTCGACTGGCTGCTCGGCAACACCGCCTGGCAGAGTCGGGTCGAGGAGGCTCTGGAGAACGGGCAGGACGTCCCCACCAAGTCCGGTCTCGAGGAGATCTTCGAGGAGATCTCCCCGATCGAGGACTTCTCCGGGTCGATGTCGCTGACCTTCCGCGACCACCGTTTCGAGCCGCCGAAGAACAGCATCGACGAGTGCAAGGACCGTGACTTCACGTACGCGGCCCCGCTCTTCGTGACGGCCGAGTTCACCAACAACGAGACCGGCGAGATCAAGTCCCAGACGGTCTTCATGGGCGACTTCCCGCTCATGACCCACAAGGGCACCTTCGTCATCAACGGCACCGAGCGTGTCGTGGTGTCGCAGCTGGTCCGTTCGCCGGGTGTCTACTTCGACTCCTCGATCGACAAGACGTCCGACAAGGACATCTTCTCCGCCAAGATCATCCCGTCCCGGGGTGCCTGGCTGGAGATGGAGATCGACAAGCGCGACATGGTCGGCGTCCGCATCGACCGCAAGCGCAAGCAGTCCGTGACCGTCCTCCTGAAGGCGCTCGGCTGGACCACCGAGCAGATCCTCGAGGAGTTCGGCGAGTACGAGTCCATGCGCGCCACCCTGGAGAAGGACCACACCCAGGGCCAGGACGACGCGCTGCTCGACATCTACCGCAAGCTCCGTCCGGGCGAGCCCCCCACGCGTGAGGCCGCGCAGACGCTGCTCGAGAACCTCTACTTCAACCCCAAGCGCTACGACCTCGCCAAGGTCGGCCGCTACAAGGTCAACAAGAAGCTGGCCGCGGACGCGCCGCTGGACGCCGGTGTGCTGACCGTCGAGGACGTCATCGCGACGATCAAGTACCTGGTCAAGCTGCACGCCGGCGAGACCGAGACGGTCGGCGACAGCGGTCAGACGATCGTCGTCGAGACCGACGACATCGACCACTTCGGCAACCGTCGTCTGCGCAGCGTCGGCGAGCTCATCCAGAACCAGGTCCGCACCGGCCTGGCCCGTATGGAGCGCGTCGTCCGCGAGCGGATGACCACCCAGGACGTCGAGGCGATCACGCCGCAGACCCTGATCAACATCCGGCCGGTCGTCGCCTCCATCAAGGAGTTCTTCGGCACCAGCCAGCTGTCGCAGTTCATGGACCAGAACAACCCGCTGTCGGGTCTCACCCACAAGCGCCGTCTGTCGGCGCTCGGTCCGGGTGGTCTCTCCCGTGAGCGGGCCGGCTTCGAGGTCCGTGACGTGCACCCTTCGCACTACGGTCGTATGTGCCCGATCGAGACCCCCGAAGGCCCGAACATCGGTCTGATCGGCTCGCTCGCCTCCTACGGCCGGGTCAACGCGTTCGGTTTCGTCGAGACCCCGTACCGCAAGGTCGTCGACGGCCAGGTCACCGACGAGGTCGACTACCTGACCGCCGACGAGGAGGACCGCTTCGTCATCGCGCAGGCCAACGCCACGCTCGACGACGGCATGCGCTTCACCGAGAACCGCGTCCTGGTCCGCCGCCGTGGCGGCGAGGTCGACTACGTCCCCGGTGACGACGTCGACTACATGGACGTCTCGCCGCGCCAGATGGTGTCGGTCGCGACCGCCATGATCCCGTTCCTCGAGCACGACGACGCCAACCGCGCCCTCATGGGCGCGAACATGATGCGTCAGGCCGTGCCGCTCATCAAGAGCGAGTCCCCGCTCGTCGGCACCGGCATGGAGTACCGCTCCGCCGTCGACGCCGGCGACGTGGTCAAGGCGGAGAAGGCGGGTGTGGTCCAGGAGGTCTCCGCGGACTACATCACCACCGCCAACGACGACGGCACGTACATCACGTACCGCCTGGCCAAGTTCGCCCGCTCCAACCAGGGCACCTCGGTCAACCAGAAGGTCATCGTCAACGAGGGCGACCGGATCATCGAGGGCCAGGTACTGGCCGACGGTCCGGCCACCGAGAACGGCGAGATGGCGCTGGGCAAGAACCTGCTCGTGGCGTTCATGCCGTGGGAGGGTCACAACTACGAGGACGCGATCATCCTGTCGCAGCGCCTCGTGCAGGACGACGTCCTCTCCTCGATCCACATCGAGGAGCACGAGGTCGACGCCCGTGACACCAAGCTCGGCCCCGAGGAGATCACCCGGGACATCCCGAACGTCTCCGAGGAGGTCCTCGCCGACCTCGACGAGCGCGGCATCATCCGGATCGGTGCCGAGGTCGTGGCCGGCGACATCCTCGTCGGCAAGGTCACGCCCAAGGGTGAGACCGAGCTGACGCCGGAGGAGCGCCTGCTCCGCGCGATCTTCGGTGAGAAGGCCCGTGAGGTCCGTGATACCTCGCTGAAGGTGCCGCACGGTGAGATCGGCAAGGTCATCGGCGTCCGCGTCTTCGACCGCGAGGAGGGCGACGAGCTGCCGCCCGGCGTCAACCAGCTGGTCCGTGTGTATGTTGCGCAGAAGCGCAAGATCACCGACGGTGACAAGCTCGCCGGCCGCCACGGCAACAAGGGTGTCATCTCCAAGATCCTGCCCATCGAGGACATGCCGTTCCTCGAGGACGGGACCCCGGTCGACATCATCCTCAACCCGCTCGGTGTGCCGTCCCGAATGAACCCGGGACAGGTCCTGGAGATCCACCTCGGCTGGCTCGCCAGCCGCGGCTGGGACGTCTCCGGACTCGCCGACGAGTGGGCGCAGCGCCTCCAGGTGATCGGCGCCGACCAGGTCGCCCCGGGCACCAACGTCGCGACCCCGGTCTTCGACGGCGCCCGTGAGGACGAGCTGGCGGGTCTGCTCCAGCACACCATCCCGAACCGCGACGGCGAGCGCATGGTGCTCCCGTCCGGCAAGGCGCGGCTGTTCGACGGCCGTAGCGGTGAGCCGTTCCCGGACCCGATCTCGGTCGGCTACATGTACATCCTGAAGCTGCACCACCTGGTCGACGACAAGCTGCACGCCCGCTCGACCGGCCCGTACTCGATGATCACCCAGCAGCCGCTGGGTGGTAAGGCCCAGTTCGGTGGCCAGCGGTTCGGTGAGATGGAGGTGTGGGCCCTCGAGGCCTACGGCGCCGCGTACGCCCTCCAGGAGCTGCTGACCATCAAGTCCGACGACGTCACCGGCCGCGTGAAGGTCTACGAGGCCATCGTCAAGGGCGAGAACATCCCCGAGCCCGGCATCCCCGAGTCCTTCAAGGTGCTCATCAAGGAGATGCAGTCGCTCTGCCTGAACGTGGAGGTGCTGTCCAGCGACGGTATGTCCATCGAGATGCGTGACACCGACGAGGACGTCTTCCGCGCTGCGGAGGAGCTCGGCATCGACCTGTCCCGGCGCGAGCCGAGCAGCGTCGAAGAGGTCTGACGGGAGTCCGGAGGCCTTCATCCAGAAGGCCTCCGGCCCCGGGACCCCCGTTTCAGACCCCAAGACTTACAACCCTGAGAGGGATTGACGCATAGTGCTCGACGTCAACTTCTTCGACGAGCTCCGGATCGGTCTGGCCACCGCTGACGACATCCGTCAGTGGAGCCACGGCGAGGTCAAGAAGCCCGAGACCATCAACTACCGCACCCTCAAGCCCGAAAAGGACGGACTCTTCTGCGAGAAGATCTTCGGTCCGACCCGGGACTGGGAGTGCTACTGCGGCAAGTACAAGCGCGTCCGCTTCAAGGGCATCATCTGTGAGCGCTGCGGCGTCGAGGTGACCCGCGCCAAGGTGCGCCGTGAGCGGATGGGCCACATCGAGCTGGCCGCGCCCGTCACGCACATCTGGTACTTCAAGGGTGTCCCGAGCCGGCTGGGCTACCTGCTCGACCTGGCTCCCAAGGACCTCGAGAAGGTCATCTACTTCGCGGCGTACATGATCACGTACGTCGACGAGGAGCGCCGCACCCGCGACCTGCCCTCCCTGGAGGCGCATGTCTCCGTGGAGCGCCAGCAGGTCGAGAACCGCCGGGACGCCGACCTGGAGGCCCGCGCCAAGAAGCTCGAGACCGACCTGGCCGAGCTGGAGGCCGAGGGCGCCAAGGCCGATGTGCGCCGCAAGGTGCGCGAAGGCGCCGAGCGCGAGATGAAGCAGCTGCGCGACCGCACCCAGCGCGAGATCGACCGTCTCGACGAGGTGTGGACCCGCTTCAAGAACCTCAAGGTCCAGGACCTCGAGGGCGACGAGCTGCTCTACCGCGAGCTGCGGGACCGCTTCGGCACGTACTTCGACGGTTCGATGGGTGCCGCGGCGCTGCAGAAGCGCCTGGAGTCCTTCGACCTCGACGAGGAGGCCGAGAAGCTCCGCGAGATCATCCGTACCGGCAAGGGCCAGAAGAAGACCCGCGCGCTCAAGCGCCTGAAGGTCGTCTCCGCGTTCCTGCAGACCAGCAACAGCCCCAAGGGCATGGTGCTGGACTGCGTGCCGGTCATCCCGCCGGACCTGCGTCCGATGGTGCAGCTGGACGGTGGCCGCTTCGCGACCTCCGACCTGAACGACCTGTACCGCCGTGTGATCAACCGCAACAACCGTCTGAAGAGGCTCCTCGACCTCGGCGCACCCGAGATCATCGTCAACAACGAGAAGCGCATGCTTCAGGAGGCTGTTGACGCCCTCTTCGACAACGGTCGTCGCGGCCGCCCGGTGACGGGCCCCGGCAACCGCCCGCTGAAGTCCCTCAGCGACATGCTGAAGGGCAAGCAGGGCCGTTTCCGTCAGAACCTGCTCGGCAAGCGTGTCGACTACTCGGCGCGTTCCGTGATCGTCGTCGGTCCGCAGCTGAAGCTGCACCAGTGCGGTCTGCCGAAGGCGATGGCGCTGGAGCTCTTCAAGCCGTTCGTGATGAAGCGCCTGGTCGACCTGAACCACGCGCAGAACATCAAGAGCGCCAAGCGGATGGTCGAGCGCGGCCGCACCGTGGTGTACGACGTCCTCGAAGAGGTCATCGCCGAGCACCCGGTGCTGCTGAACCGTGCGCCCACCCTGCACCGCCTCGGCATCCAGGCCTTCGAGCCGCAGCTGGTCGAGGGCAAGGCCATCCAGATCCACCCGCTCGTCTGCACCGCGTTCAACGCGGACTTCGACGGTGACCAGATGGCCGTGCACCTGCCGCTGTCCGCGGAGGCGCAGGCCGAGGCCCGCATCCTGATGCTGTCCTCGAACAACATCCTCAAGCCCGCCGACGGGCGTCCGGTGACGATGCCGACCCAGGACATGGTCCTCGGTCTGTTCTTCCTCACCACCGACGGCGAGCTGCGCGACACCAAGGGCGAGGGCCGGGCCTTCGGTTCCACGGCCGAGGCGATCATGGCGTTCGACGCCGGTGAGCTGGCGCTCCAGTCGGCGATCGACATCCGCTTCCCGGTGGGCACCATCCCGCCGCGCGGCTGGACCCCGCCGGCGGTCGAGGAGGGCGAGCCGGAGTACCAGACCGGTGACACCTTCCGGCTGCGCACCACCCTGGGCCGTGCGCTCTTCAACGAGCTGCTGCCCGAGGACTACCCGTTCGTCGACTACTCGGTGGGCAAGAAGCAGCTCGGCGAGATCGTCAACGACCTGGCCGAGCGCTACCCCAAGGTCATCGTGGCGGCGACGCTCGACAACCTGAAGTCGGCCGGCTTCTACTGGGGCACCCGTTCCGGTGTCACCGTGGCCATCTCCGACGTCGTCGTCCCCGAGGCGAAGAAGGCGATCGTCGCGGGCTACGAGGCGCAGGACGAGAAGGTCCAGAAGCAGTACGAGCGCGGTCTGATCACCAAGGAAGAGCGCACGCAGGAGCTCATCGCGATCTGGACCAAGGCGACCAACGAGGTCGCCGAGGCGATGAACGAGAACTTCCCCAAGACGAACCCCATCTTCATGATGGTTGACTCGGGTGCCCGAGGAAACATGATGCAGATGCGGCAGATCGCCGGTATGCGTGGTCTGGTGTCGAACGCGAAGAACGAGACCATCCCGCGTCCGATCAAGGCCAGCTTCCGCGAAGGCCTGTCCGTCCTTGAGTACTTCATCTCCACGCACGGTGCCCGTAAGGGTCTGGCGGACACCGCCCTGCGTACCGCCGACTCGGGTTACCTCACCCGTCGTCTGGTGGACGTCTCGCAGGACGTCATCATCCGCGAGGAGGACTGCGGCACCGAGCGCGGCCTCAAGCTGGCGATCGCCGAGCGCGAGGACGGCGTCCTGCGCAAGACGGTCAACGTCGAGACGTCCGTGTACGCCCGCTGCCTCGCCGAGGACATCGTGGTCGACGGCAAGGTGCTGGCCCCGGCCGGTACCGACCTCGGCGACGTGCTCATCGACGAGCTGGTCCGGCACGGCGTGGAGACGGTCAAGACCCGCTCGGTCCTGACCTGCGAGTCCGCCGTCGGCACCTGCGCCATGTGCTACGGCCGCTCGCTGGCCACCGGCAAGCTGGTCGACATCGGTGAGGCGGTCGGCATCATCGCCGCCCAGTCCATCGGTGAGCCCGGTACCCAGCTGACGATGCGTACCTTCCACACCGGTGGTGTGGCCGGTGACGACATCACCCAGGGTCTGCCGCGTGTCGTCGAGCTCTTCGAGGCCCGTACCCCGAAGGGTGTCGCCCCGATCTCCGAGGCCTCCGGCCGGGTGCGGATCGAGGAGACCGAGAAGACCAAGAAGATCGTCATCACCCCGGACGACGGCAGCGACGAGATGGCCTACCCCATCTCCAAGCGCGCCCGTCTGATGGTCAGCGAGGGCGAGCACGTCGAGGTGGGCCAGAAGCTCACCGTGGGTGCCACCAACCCGCACGACGTGCTGCGCATCCTGGGTCAGCGTGCCGTCCAGGTCCACCTGGTCGGCGAGGTCCAGAAGGTGTACAACTCGCAGGGTGTGTCGATCCACGACAAGCACATCGAGATCATCATCCGGCAGATGCTGCGCCGCGTGACGATCATCGAGTCCGGCGACGCCGAGCTGCTGCCCGGTGAGCTGGTCGAGCGCTCGAAGTTCGAGACCGAGAACCGTCGTGTGGTCCAGGAGGGCGGTCACCCGGCCTCCGGTCGTCCGCAGCTGATGGGTATCACCAAGGCCTCGCTGGCGACGGAATCCTGGCTGTCGGCCGCCTCCTTCCAGGAGACGACCCGAGTCCTGACGGACGCGGCGATCAACGCCAAGTCCGACAGCCTCATCGGCCTCAAGGAGAACGTCATCATCGGTAAGCTCATCCCGGCCGGTACGGGTCTGTCCCGCTACCGCAACATCCGGGTCGAGCCGACCGAGGAGGCGAAGGCCGCGATGTACTCGGCCGTCGGCTACGACGACATCGACTACTCGCCGTTCGGCACCGGCTCCGGCCAGGCCGTCCCGCTGGAGGACTACGACTACGGTCCGTACAACCAGTAAGAACGAGTAGAAGGGCGGTCACCCCGTGCGCAACGGGGTGACCGCCCTTCGGCGTTTCCGGGATCTCAGCGTGCCGTCAGCTCCCAGACCGTCACGGCGACCGTGGCCAGGGCGGCCAGCGCGCCGATGCTGGCGAGCGGCCAGCGGGAGCGTTCCAGGGCGTCCAGGCGCTGTTCGTGGTCGGCGAGCTGCCGGTCGGTCTGGTCGCTGCGCTGGACGAGCAGGGCGAGCGAGCCGTCGACCCGGGCGAACCCGGCCTCCACCGTGCCGCGCAGCCGCTCGAGCTCCACGGCGACGGAGGTGGCGTCGGAGAGCGGACGGGGTTCGTTCACACATCCCTCCCTTCTGCGTCCCGTGTTTCCGGGGCCCGTGTTTCCGGGTCCCGCTGTACGAGGGACAGCAGCGCGGCGTCGTCGTTCGGCGGGGTGTCCGTGCGCAGCCACCCCGGCAGCAGGCTCTGTACGGCGGGCAGGGCCATGACCCTGGTGACGCCGGCGGCGACGGCCAGCGCGCCCGCCACCCAGGGCAGGGTGTCCGGGAGGCCGGCGGCGCCGACGACCGCCGGCAGCAGGACGCACAGGCCGACAGCGGTTTGCAGAACGGTGCGGAGGGTCCGCTTGGCGGCCTCTGACATGCCGGCCTCGCTCTCAGACGTGGGGAACTTCGAGCGCGGCCCAGGACGTGGGGCCCGGCCAGCCGTCGGCGGCGGAGCCGGTGTAGCCGAGCTTGCGCTGCCACGTGGCGTACGAGGCCCGGTCGGCCTCGGTCCACTGCGGCCCGGGGCCGCTCGTGTAGGCGGAGCAGCCGACGGCGACCAGGCGCCTGCCCATCGCGGTGACGATCGCCGACCTCGGCTTCCTCTTGAACCAGTCGGCGCCGGGGAAGGGCTGGTGGGCCGGGGTGGCCGAGCCGGCCGGGACCGGGTGGCCGAGCCGGGCGGCGACCCGGGAGCGGAAGTCCGCCATCGAGAAGCCGCGCGGGTCGACCTTGGTGGCGGTCCACTCCTTGTGCCCGATCACCGAGCGCTCGCTCCAGCCGTGCGCCCGGCACAGCGCGGCGGCCGCCCGGACCATGGCCGCCAGCTGGACCTCGGGCCAGGGATCCCGGCCGTCGCCGAGGTTGACGCACTCGAAGCCGTAGAAGTGGACGTTGCCGTCGGTGTCGTCGCGGTGGGGTGCGGGCAGGGTGGCCCGTTCGGCGGCGACGGCCTTGAGGACGTCTCCGTCGCCGCTGCCGGCGTGGTTGGCGCGGCCGTTGCCGACGAGGTGGACCGTGCCGTCCTTGGCTATCACGCCGTGGCAGAGGGGGCCGGGCAGGGCCGTGTAGCCGTTGAAACACATCTCGACGGAGCCGGTGGTGCCGGAGGTGACGGTGTGATGGATGATCACGCCGTTGACCGGGCCCCAGCTGCCCTTGTGGTTGCGGTTGTGGGTCCGCCAGCCGGCGTGTTCGACGACGGTGACGCCCTCGGCGTTCAGCGCGGCGACGAGGGCGTCGGCGGAGAGAGGGTTGGCCATGGGTGGTGCCTCCCTGGGGAGCTTGCTTCCATGCGGGGCATATCGGGCATGGGGGACAGGAAAAAACCCCGGCCGATGGGGTGGCGCGGGGCATTGGGCGGGGCTTGCGGGAGCGTTGCGAAACGGCCCTAGCTCTGCCGGCCGTGCATCAGGACCGGGTTGGCGTAGACGGTGCCGGTGGTGGCGATGGCCTGGATCTCCACCTTGAGCGTGGTGGCGTAGAGCGCGCCGAAGTCGCTGCTGAGCAGGCCCGTGTAGTCGAAGTCGTTGGGCGCGGTGACCGTGTCGCCCCACTGGACGCCGTTGACCAGCACCCGGACCTGCCCCGCGCCGCCGGAGCTGACGCGGGTGTTGAGCAGGAGCCGCATCTTCGGCTGCCAGACGGGGTTGTAGGAGACGGCGATCGTCGTCCAGGCGGTGGCGGCGCTCTGCGGCCAGCGGGTCTGCGTGGTGTCCTGCGGCGGCAGCATCGCGAGCCAGGGCCGGGCCAGCCCGCCGGTGTTGACGTCGTCGGAGATGATCTCCCGGCTGCCGTTGTCGTAGATCCGCAGCGGCTGGAGCGAGCCGGCGCCGCCGTCCCCGTTGAACAGGGTCAGCGCCTTGCTGCCGGTCTGGCGGTGGATCTCCAGGCCGTACTCCTCGCCCTGCCAGGAGCCGACCCGGAACATCGGATCGGTCGTGCCGGGGCGCTGCACCAGCAGGGTGCCGCCGTCGCTGATCTTCAGGGTGCCGTCACTGATCTCCACCTCGCCGCCGGTGATGGTGTTGAGCGCGGGCCGGGTGTTGACGGCGGTGGACAGCTGCTGGATCCGGCGTTCCATCTGGGTGAGCCGGTCGATGATGTCTTCGGGGAGCTGGGGCATCAGACCTCCTCCAGGTAGAGCTCGGCGGTGTCGGGACGGCCGCGCTGCCCGGGGCTGACCTTGACGCCGACGATCCGGTAGCGGGCGTCGAGGCCCTCGGTCCACCACTCGTCGTCGATCCGCAGCCGGACCGTGCGGCCCAGCAGCGCCGGCGGCACCAGGTCGTCGAGCCGGACGCTGATCTCGGGGATCACCACCGCCCCGACGCCCTCGGTGAGTTCGGCGTTGGCCAGCGACTGGAGCACCGGGACACTGGCCACGTCGTTGTGGTCCGAGGTCAGATCGATGCGCGGATAGCCGGCCGCGATCAGCCGCTCGCCCACGGGCACGGTGGCGTCGGCGAACAGCGGCCGGGACTCCACGGCCTGGCTGGTGTTGTCCGTGGCGCCGCGGGCCCGGGCGGTGGTGCCGCCGCGGGTGGCGTCGCGCGGGAAGACGTACGACAGGATCGAGCCGGGGCGGTCCATCACCAGGTCGGTGGTGCCGATGGCGATCTTCGGGCTGCCCAGCCGCAGCCGCCGGATCCGCTCGCCGCTGACCGGGTCGCGGTAGACGGCGATGTGGTGCTCGAAGCCGTTCTCCAGGGCGGCGAGCGCGTCCAGGGCCTCCAGATAGACCGTCTCGTCGCCGTTGCGGTAGGCCACCGAGCGGGTCTGCGGGGAGGTCTCGTAGCCGTAGCCGACGCCGATGTCGCCGCCGGAGGCGCTCTGGAGGTGCTCCCACAGTCTGCGGGCGACCGTCAGCTGGTCCGCGTCCTGGAAGTTCAGGTCGTCGCGGATCCGTCGGCGGCCGGCGTAGGAGTCGAAGGTCGCGGCCTGGATGCCGAGGGTGAGCACGCCCCGGTCGTCGCTCTGCAGGGTGGATGTCCAGATGATGCCGCCCCACCACAGGTCGTTGCCGCGCTGGAGGTAGACCGAGGTCCGCCCCTCCTCGATCCGGCGGACCCGCGCGGCCATCGCCCGGTCCGGCACCGGGACCGTGCCCGACAGGGAGCCGGCCTTGCCGATGTAGTCGTCGACGGTGACGTCCCGCAGCGGGAGGATGTCGATGGTGCGGTCGGTGAGCAGGTCGCAGAAGATCGCCCGGTACGGCGTGGAGAGGGCCGTCATGAGGCTGCCTCGTAGGTCGCGGTGCCGACGACGGTGTGACCACTGGCCCAGGTCCAGGGGGTGAGGGAGTCCAGACCGCCGGTCGCGGTGAAGGCCGTCGCGGTGGGCCTGCCCGAGGCGAGGATCAGCTCGAAGGCCGTGGTGGTGGAGAGGTAGACACGGGCGGTGGCGCGGTTGGCGGCGTCGCCGGCGGCGAGTTCGGCGAAGCCGATCGACGGGCGGGTCGCGGCGGCCGCCACCGGCAGGCTGAACCGCCAGTTGTCGCTGGTGGTGGCGCCGCTGCCGAAGACGGTGGTGGAACCGAAGGTGATCGAGAAGTTCAGGTGCACGGTCGTACCGAACTTCACATACCGGCAGCTCACCGTGGCGTTGCCGAAGGCGGGGGCGGCCGCCCCGGTGCTGGTGGTCCAGGCCGGCGTCCAGCTCTGCCAGGCCGGCAGGACCGGGTAGTCGGTCCAGGCGGTGCCGCTCCAGCGCTGCAACTGGCCGCCCGCGTCCCGGTACTGGCCCGGATAGGAGCCGTTCGTGGTGTCCGTGGTCACCGGGAGGATCCCGCCGACCGCGACTGTGGCGGTACGGCGTCCGCCGAGCGCCGTGCTCCAGTCGATGGCGGCGGTGCCGGCGCCGGCGCCCTTGGGCACGGCCACCTCGTACAGCGGCAGGGACACCGCGGGCACCGCCGGGACGGCCGGGGTGGCGGCGGGGGTGCCCCGGACGACCTCCAGGACGGCCTCGGTGCGGCCCGAGCCGTCGTACAGATCGTCGTGGATCCGCAGGACGACCAGGTCGATCCGGCCGTACTGGGCGTCGCCGTCGGCGAAGACCAGGTTGACGTACTCGGTCAGCGCGACCGGGTAGGCGCCCTGGGAGTCGGTGCCCTGGATCACCGCCCGGCCGGGGCCGACGGTGGCGGTCATGCTGCCGGTGGTGCCGGTCAGGGTGAAGCCGGAGAGACGGGAGGCGCCGTCGGCGGAGCCCGGCAGGACCCCGGACCGGGTGGCGACCGGGGAGGTGGGGGTGAGGGCGCCGAGTGAGACGAGGCGGGTGTCCTCGCGGGTCTGTCCGTCGGGGGAGAGCCAACCGGAACGGATCGGCATGGTCGGTTCCTTTCGGAGGAAGGCCGGTTGCGGCCCGGGTCAGAAGAGCGGGTCGACGCGGAGCCAGAGGGTGTCGAACCAGCTGTTGACGCTCGCGCTGGACGACCGGTGCATCGCGGTGACCGTGTAGACCGAACCGGCGGTGAGGGAGGTCAGGCGCAGCTGGGTCGACTGCGACTTGCTCACGGCGCCCGAGCCGGACGCGGCGCGCTCGTCGTCCGCCGCCCAGACCACCGTGGAACCCAGCGTGACCTGCGGGGACATATGCGCCTGTACGGTCTCGCTGCCCGAGGTGGAGATCCGTGCGCCGAGGCTGATGACGACCCCACCGGAGGGGGGTGCGGTGAAGGTGAGCGCGAGCGCGGAGACGGCCGTGTCGACCAGCGTGGCGGTGTACGTCGTCGAGGCGGTGTACCCGGCGTCCAGCGAGGACGCGAACACCGGCCCCGGCACGGCGGGCAGCCAGGCGCTGCCGTTCCACCGCTGGAGCTGGCCGAGGGTGGTGGTGTCGCGGTACTGCCCCACATAGCCGCCCGTGGTCAGCACCCCGGCCGGGACGATCCCGCCCACGCCCTTCGGGTACGGCACCCAGGCCGTGGAGCTCCAGCGCTGGAGGGTCTCGCCGATGTCCCGGTAGTGGCCGGGGTGGCCGCCGGGGGCGGTGTCGTCGGTGCGGGTGGGCAGGATGCCGCCGACCGCGACGGTGGTCGGGCGCAGGTCGGCGCGCGCGGAGTCCCAGGCGATCCCGCCCTTGCCGGCGCTGACGCCCGCGTCGACGGCGACCGTGTACAGGGCCAGGGCGACGTCGGGCGTGGCCGGCGGCACCGGGGAGGCGGCCGGGGTGCCCCGGACGATCTCGACGGCGGCCTCGGTGCGGCCGGAGCCGTCGTACACGTTGTCGTAGACCCGCAGGACGACCAGGTCGATCCGGCCGTACTGGGCGTCGCCGTCCGCGAAGGTGAGCGGCAGGTACTCGGTGAGCGCGACCGGGTAGGCGCCCCGGGCGTCGGTGCTCTGGATCACGGCACGGCCGGGGCTGACGCTCGCGGTCATGGTGCCGGTGGTGCCGGTGACGGTGAAGCCGGAGACCCGGTAGAGGCCGCCGGTGGAGCCCGGCAGGATGCCGGAGCGGGCGGCGACCGGGGAGGTGGGGGTGAGGGCGCCGAGCGAGACGAGCCGGGTGTCCTCGCGGGTCTGTCCGTCGGGGGAGAGCCATCCGGAACGGATCGGCATGGTCGACTCCTTCGTCGAGGGTGGGCTCAGGCGGCGGACTCGTAGTCGCCCCAGATCGACAGGACGTCGGTGGCCTGCCAGGTGTAGGGGACGGCCTTGGTCCAGCTCGCGGCGGCCGCGCCGGAGGTGACGGTGAACCGGTTCACCACGCCGCCGTTCGCCGCCGACACCTGGGCGGCGCCCTGGAAGAACTTGAAGCCGTTGCTGCTGAAGCCCACGACGTTCAGCAGGATGTCGGTCATCCAGCCCGTCGCCGGGAGGAACGGCAGCGAGAAGGACCAGGCGCCGGCCGTGTCCAGCGCGGCGAGGTTGGTCGTCGAGCCGATCGCCAGCCGCAGCCGGACGTGGACGAGGTTGCCGAGCTTGACGTAGCGGCCGTTGAGGCTGCCGTTGCCGACCACGGGCGCGGTGCCGGTGGACGAGTACCAGACCGGCGTGTAGTTCGTCCAGGAGGGGACCCGCTGGTACGACACCCAGGCCGAGCCGTCCCAGCGCTGGAGGAGGCCGTCCGCGCCGTCCCGGTACTGGCCGGTGTAGCTCGCCGCGGTGACCGACCCGGCCGGTGCGATGCCACCCAGCGCGAGCGGGTACGGCACCCAGGCCGAGCCGTCCCAGCGCTGGAGGGCGCCGCCGGAGTCGCGGTACTGGCCCGGGTAGGCGCCGTTGCCGGTCTCGCCCACGACGGGCAGGATGCCGCCGACCGCGACGGTGGGGGTGCGCAGGTCGGTGACGTCGGAGTTCCAGTTGACGCCGCCGTTGCCCGCGCTGATCCCGGCGCGGACCCGGACCTGGTAGAGCGGCAGGGTGACGCCCGGCAGGGTGGGCAGCGCCGGGGTGGCGGCCGGGGTGCCCTTGACGATCTCCACGGCGGCCTTGGTGAAGCCGGAGTCGTCGTACATGTTGTCGTAGATCCGCAGGACGACGACGTCGATCCGGGCGTACTGGGCGTCGCCGTCGGCGAAGGTGAGGGGCAGCGGTTCGGGCAGGGTGACCGGGTAGGCGCCCTGGGTGCTGCCGCCCTGGACGACGGCCCGGCCCTCGTGGAGGGTGGCGGCCATCGTGCCGGCGCCGCCCTCCAGCCAGAAGCCCGACAGCCGGTACTGGCCGTCGTAGGAGCCGGGCAGGATGCCGGAGCGGACGTCCAGCGGGTTGGCCGGGGTGGTGGCGCCGAGTTGGGTGAGCCGGGTGTCCTCGCGGGTCTGGCCGGTCTCGGCCACCCATGAGCTGCGCAGGTTCATCTGCTGGTCTCCTGTGGTCTTGGGGCCTGCGGACGTGAGGGGGCGGGGGTGTCGGGGGTGCCGGGGGTGTCGGGGTGCCGGGGTGTCGGGGTCACCACTCCGCGGTGCGCCAGCGGACCGTCAGCTGGGCGCCGGTGGCGTAGGTGTCGGGACGGAAGGCCAGCTGGGCGCGGCCGGGGGCGAAGGCGAAGAGCTCCTCGGGGCTGCTGTCGGCGGCCGCGGTGTGCCGGCGGGATGCGGTGCCGTTGAGGGTGACCGTGCCGGCGGCGGTGTCGACGACCAGCTCGTCGCCGGCGGCGAGGCCGATCTCGTAGCGCAGCCGCAGCGCGGAGGAGCGGTCGGTGACGGTCGGGTTGGTGCAGGGGCCGGTGAACACGAGCACGGGGTGGGTGGGCGCGGAGCCGTCGTTGTCGGCGTTGACGTCGCCGGTGGAGGCGGCCTGGCCCCAGTACAGCGGCCAGGTCAGCGGCCAGGTCAGGCCGCTCTCCGGCTGCGGGGCGCCGGTGACCGCGGTCTGCTCGGCGACGGCGTAGCGGCGCGGGTCGGTGGCGTACCACTGCACGGACGCCCGGGAGACGCCCTGGGTGGTGTACGTCCGGTCGGCGGCCAGCACCCGCTGGCTGACCCGGGCCCGGACGGCGAGGGTCTCGCCGTGCAGCCGGACGGCGAGCCAGCGTTCCTCGTCGCCGAGCAGCAGGGCCTGGCGCAGGGCGCGGGTCACGGCGAGTGAGGAGACGCTGTCGTCCTGCGGCGGTACGGTCCACACCGTGCCGCCGATCCTGCGGGGCCTGGCGTAGCGCGCGCCGGGCCAGGCGCCGTGCGCGGTGGGGTGGTCGGCGTCGGAGGCGTCGTACTCCGGCAGGTCCTCCCAGCCGCTGAGCCCGCCCCGGTCGATCTCGTACGGCGTCCCGGGGCCCAGCAGCAGTCCGGCCCACTGCAGCTGCCCGTCGCGGGTGATGAGGGAGCCGGGTGGCACGTCGTCGGTGTATGCGGTGGTCGTGTTCTCGGCCATGGGGGGCCGTCACCTCGCTCTTGTCGGGTGCGGGTGGGGTGGTCCGGCCTGTCAGGCGCAGGTGTGTGCGCCGGCCAGGAACAGCAGGTCCTCCGCGGTGCCGTGGGCCCCGGCGCCGGCACTCTCGTGGAACTCCTCGACGTGGTGCCGGGCGGGGGCGGGGGCGGAGGACGGGGGCGCGGGGTGCCGGCGGGACAGGGACCGCTGCCGGTCCAGGGCCGTGAGCGGCAGCACCCGGCCGCCCGCGCGCACGGCGCCGGGGACGGCGACCCCGCCCTCGCCGAGCATCGGGATCTTGGTCAGGTGCACGCCGAACTTCTTGCCGAGGATGCTGAAGCTGAGGCTGTTGAGCCCGTCGATGATCCGGTTGGCGAAGGCGATGAGCCCCTGGACCGGCCCCTTCACCACCCCGGCGACGGTCTGCGCGCCGGTGGTGACGAACCGCCCGAGCGCGTCGAGGGTGCGGGAGGTGGCGTCCTTGACGCGGGTGAACATGCCGGGGACGTCCTTGCCGATCCAGTCCAGCACCGGCCTGACGGCGTCCTTGACGCCCCGCCAGAGCGCCGACACCCGGCCGCCGATCGCCCTGGTGTCCCCGCTCGCCAGCGCGTTGACGACGGTGAAGGCGGTGCCGATGAGGGTGGCGAGGCCGGTGAGGACCGTGGTCACCAGACCGAGGTAGCCGGTGACGTACGTGTTCACCGCGCCCCCGACCGCCTTCAGCACCGGCGCCAGGACGGCCAGATACCCCTCGACGTACTTCAGCACCAGCGTGGCGAGCTGCTCCATCAGCCGCTGCCCGGTCTCGGAGTTCAGCGCGAGATCCAGCAGCCAGCCGGCGACCGGGAGCAGCAGGCCGGTGACGAAGCCGATGGGGTTGGCGCGGGTGAGGGCGTTGATGACGAGCAGGACGCCGGAGCCGATGGTCATGAGGGTGCCGAAGGTGCCCATGAGGTCGCCGAGGACCCCGGAGGCCCCGATCAGCGCGCCGACGATCGCGAAGACGCCGCCGAGGGCGGAGCCGAGCCGGCCCAGGGTGCGGCCGGCCGCCCTGCCGCCGGAGGCGGCCTCCTTGATCCCGGACGCGGCGGTGACGGCGGTCCGCCCGGTCCGGGTGACGGCGCGCGCGGCGGCGTCGGTGCCCGCCCTGGCGCGGCTCACGGCGGTGGAGCCCCGCGCGGCGGCCGTGCCCATGCGGTCGGCGCCGCCGGCGGCGGCCTTGATCCGGTCGGTGAGGGAGCGCAGCGTGGTGCTGCCCTGCTCGACACGGGACCGGAACGCGGTCAGCGCCGGGGCGGCCCCGGCGAGCGGGTTCGCTGCCGCGGGGGTGCTCATCCGCGGGCCTTCGCCAGGAACATCAGCGCGTCGGCGGTGCGCTGCGGGGTGCTGGTCTCGGCGGCGTAGTAGTGCTCGATGTGCAGCGCGCCGCCGGCCGGGCCGTTCGTGCCGGTGTACGTCCTGCCCTGGGCGGCGGCGCGCCGGAGCAGCCGGTCGAGCTTGCTGAGCGGCAGGACGGCCTCCGCCTCACCGGCCTCGGCGAGGATCGCCGGGACGCCGCCGGAGCGGGGCAGGACGACACCGCCGGCGGCCAGCGTGGGGATCCTCGGCAGGCTGACCCCGAAGGACTTGCCGCCGACCAGGGGGACCCAGCCGGGGATGGAGACCCGGATGCCGTTGAGGGCGCCGATGGCGCGGTTGATGATGCCGATGACGGCGTTGATCGGACCCTTGACCGCGTTCTTGATGCCGTCGAAGGCGCGGCCGGCGATGCCCTTGAGGCCGCCCCAGATGCTGGACAGCTTGTCCTTGACGGCCTGGAAGGCCTGGGGGATCGCGGACTTGACCCAGTTGACGACCGGGGAGACGACGTTCTTGATCCCCTTCCAGACGCCCGACACGACCGACTTGATCGCGTTGAGCGCGGTGGTGATGACCTTCTTCCAGATGCCGACGTAGGTCTGGATGACGGTGGCGATCGCCTTGACGACCTTCGAGACCGCGGTCTTGATTCCGTCCCAGACGGTCTTGATCAGCTTGGCGGCGTTCTTCATGATCGGCCCGATGGCCTTCATGACGGTGCCGATCACGGACTTGATGACGGTGAAGGCGGTCTGGAGCACCTTCTGCATGGTCTTGGACCGGGACGCCATGTCGACGACCTTCTCGATGAGCGGCTGCAGCAGGCTCATGAGCATGCCGAAGAGGTTCCCCTTCATCGACTTGTTCATCTTGTCCTGCCCCTTGGCGGCCTTGCTCGCCCCGGCTTCGTACTTACCGAGACTCTTACCGGCCGAGGAACCGGTCTTCCCGGCTTTCGAGATGGACTTCTCGGCTTGGTCCGAGGTCGATTTGAGATTCCTCAGCTCTTTCTCGGAGCCCTGGGCGGAGGTCTTGAGCTGCTTGAGTTGACCTTCTCCCACCTTTGTCCCGTTGCCCAGTTCCCTGGCCGCCGTGCCGGCGCCGGAGGCTTGGGTCTTGAAACTCTGCAGCGCTGTGGACGCCTTGTTCAGAGAACGTACAAGAGACATGGCCTGCCCTCGTCTTCAGGGTGATGGACGGTTCGTCTCAGGAACTGCCGATGGCCTCGTTGATCACCTGGACCACGCGGAGCAGTTCGTCCTTGGCCGCATTGGTCCGGTGTTCGACGTCACCGGCGAATGCGCGGGCGTCGCGATGGATCTCTTTGATCCTTCTGAGCGACCGCTCGGATTCCTCCTTGTAGCCGTAGATCTCGCGGTTCCGGGTCGCGGCCGTGCGCAGGGAGTCCTCGCTGAGGGTCTGCTCCGCCGAAGCGACCCGTTCCTCCAGGGCCTTGAGCTCCTTGGCGCTGGCCGAAGCCGTGCCGAACTTGTTCTCCAGCTTCGACACCCAGGGAAATTCGTAGACCTTGGCTCCCATGAAAGAGATGCCTGATTCATCCACCTTCAGTCCGTCGAAGGACGCCGTGACGGCACTGACGTCGAATTTTCCGAACTGCTGGCTCCAGTAGAGGGACTGGCTCGATGCGTTGACCGGGCCGAGGCTGGGATCGGCTCCCAGGGCGACGGCAGGGGTGTCGAGCAGCTCGCCCGCCTTTCCCCAGGTCTTGCCGACGGCTGAGGTGAATTCCCCGAATGCTGCTTCCACCTGCTCCTTCGCCGCATTGATGATCTCGGAGATCTGCCGGTCAAGGTTCGACGTCGGGTCTTCCGGGGGAGGGCTCATGAAGTGTCCAATGCTCGGGGGCCGCGATGCATGACGAAGGGGCCGTCAGCAGGCTGACGGCCCCTTGCGTTCAAATGGTCTGTGATGGCCGGGCGGCGATGGTCGCGCGGCGCGGAACTCGATCGGCTACCGCCAGTCCGTCACCAGCCAGGTGCCATCGGCCTTGGAGAGCAGGAGTCCGCTGATCTGGAGAGCGTTGTGGCGGACATTCACATGGCCGAGGCCGTCCTTCGCGAAGAATCGCGAGTCGTAGGAGTCCGCCAACTCGCGTCGTTCCGTGGCGCTCAGCGGGCCGACCAGCGCCTGCACGGCCTCGGGGCAGGTGTTCCGGTGCTGAGCTGCGGCGAATTCGGACCGTGCGGTTCGGGTCATCAGAGCGCAGGCGTCACGGCCGTCACCCGAGCCGAGTGCCGTGAGGAACTTCCTGCCGGCATCCTCCAGGCCCGCCAGCTCCGCACTGTTGCTGCGGATGGCGAGGAACAGCCCCGTGCCCGCCACCGCGAGCAGGAGACCCGCCCCCCACAGGATCGCCGTCCGCGCCATACTGTGCCTGCTCGCGCCGGTCACTGTGCCTCATCTCCCTCGCCGCCGTGACCCGCCGACCGTGCCTGTCAACGGCAGTGTCTCCACAAGAGGCTTCCGGCATGCGGGAACGCGTGAATGTACGGACGAGGGGCGCGTGTGCCGGCCGCCGAATTGTGTGCGACGCCCTATGGCCGTCCGTGGTGGGTCACCCGGCGGGCCTCGGTCAGGGCGTCCGACCAGCCTGCCGCGTAGGCGCGGGACTCGCGGGTGAGCAGTTCCTCGTACACCCGGTTCAACAGGGCCTCGCGGTCCGCGGGTGGGGTGTGCAGGAGGTGGGCGAGGCGGGTGTAGGTGTCGATCGGCTGCTTGGGGGAGTCGCTCGTGCCAGTCGCCATGTCGGGTGCCTGCTTTCCGGTCTGTCCGCTGGGCTGTGATGCGAGGACGCTCCTGAGGGTGCCGGAGCATCTTTTCGAACTAGTGTACGAGTCCTCGTGTGGTGTCGTTCCGTGTTTGACGTGAACGCTCCGTGAGAGGCCAAGGTTCGTGGAGTAGGATCCGGCCGTTCGTCCGTCCGTGAAAAAGGGAAGCGTGAACTACAGGGCCCTGTAAGCGAGTTGAGGGTTCGCCGAGCGCGGACGGGCAGGAGGCGAGATCAAGGCCGACGGGGTGGACGGGGACGAGGGCGACGCGGGGGACGGGCGGGACGACCAGGTGGTCGACTGGCTCGAACCGTCCCCCGATCTGCCGCATCTCATCGCCCGGGTCTCCGAGCTCGTCCTTCGTCTCGGGTACGACCCGGAGGACCTGGTCACCCTGCCCCGCGGCGAGCTGGACCGCCGCGAGCTGGCCGCCTACAGCGCCGGCTGGGCCGACATGGTCGCCGAGCAGCTTCCCGCGATCCGCCGCGCGTACGAGGAACGCATCACCGTCGCCTACCTCCAGGGCCAGGAGGACGCCCGCACCGGCCGCCGCCCGCGCCGGGCCCGGCCGACGGAGGACGACGACGCCGGCGGCGAGGTCATCGCCCTGCCGTACGTCGAACTCCTGCGACCGCCCACCGAGGTGACCCGGGCGGAGGAGCGGGGGGAGCGGGAGCGGTCGGTGGCGGACGGGGGGCCCATGCCGGTGCCGGTGCCGGTGCCGACGCCTGGGCCCTCGTCCGTGTCCCCGCCCGTGTCCCCGTCCGTGTCCCCGCCCGTGCCGACGAAGAGTTCGGGGGCGGTGGTGGGGGGTGCGGCCGGGGCGGGTGCCGCCGAGCCCCCGTCGGCCGCCGTACCCGCGCAGGAGAAGCGGTCCGCCCGGTCGGTCCGTCGGGCGGTGGTACGGCGCAACGGGCGGCCCAGCGTGCCTCCGCTGCCCCGCTCCAAGGAGCGTCGTACGGAGGAGGCGGAGGAGGTTGGGGAAGCGGGGGAGGTGGGGGAGGCGGGGGAGCGGGCGCAGTCGGAGCCGCCGGCGTCCGAGGAACGGACCCGGCTTTCGGACAAGGCCCGTGCGCTCGCTGATGAGTTGGAGGGGCGGGGGCGGGGGCGGGGCCGCCGGGGGGATGGGCGGGACTCGGAGTCGCCGTAGTCGCCGGTGTCGCCGTAGTCCGGGTGACCGCCGTCAGTCGAAGAAGCGGGTCAGTTGGGCCGGGGTGGGGGGCGCGTCCGCGTCCGGTGCGTCGCCCGGTCGCGGGACCGGTGTCGGTGGGTCCGGCTGGTCGCCCTCGTCCGAGTTGACCGACGCGAACATCCAGTTCGCCGCCGCCAGATGGTCCACGGCCGCGGCCAGCAGATGGTCCGTCACCGACCAGTCGGCGGCATCGCCGTGCAGTTCGCGGTTGAGGGCGCTGTCCCGCGGGAGATGCGCGACGAGCACCGCGAGCCGCCGCGCGGAGAGGCGGTCGCGGTGCCAGTCGAGCAGATCGACGCCGTAGTAGCGGAGCAGATCCGCTTCGAGGGCCTCGGCGTGTTCGTCCACGAACCCGACGAGGCTCAGCCTTCCCCCAGGCCGAGCCCGGTCTCCTTGCCGTAGGCCTCCAGCACGGCGGCGATGTCCTGCATGGTCACCTCGTGCCGCTCGAAACGGGCGAACTGCTGCTCACCCATCAGCAGTCCGAGCAGCCCGTCCACATCGTTGTCGTCGAGCTCCCGCAGCGCCTTCGCGGTGGCGCGGGTCAGCTCCGTGGGCAGGGTGAAGCTCTCGCCGTCGAGTTCGAACGACCAGGTACGGCCGAGGGCTTCGAGGCGCTGGGCGCGGGCGGCGTTGACGTCGAAACGGGCCATGGTGAGGGGCGCTCCTTGAGTGATTCCGTACGTCCGTACGGGAGAGGGAGGGGCGTGAGGGGTGGGGTGGGCGGTGTGCTCACCCCACCCGGTCGGTCAGGACGCGGCGTACGCCACGTCCTTCATCACGAAGCTCGCCAGCGCCGAACCGTCGGTCGCCGCCATCGCGGTGAAGGTGATGCCGAGCTGGGCCGGCGACTTGCGGGCCAGCTTGATGTCGTCCGCCGCCGTGACCTGGCCGCGCGGGATGCCGAAGCGGTACGTCACGGCGGTGCCGTCGCTCGCGCGGACATCGGTGAACTCCAGGCCGAGGGCGCGGACATCGGCGTACGGCCGGTCGGCGATGTCGTACTTGTAGACGCCCGTCGAGCCGGTCACGGCGTCGACCTGGCCGCCGCCCATGAAGAACGGCAGCGTGTCCTCGTTGAACTGCAGCAGCGAGAACTTCAGGGTCAGGTCGCGGTCCGAGTAGACGAAGTGCACCGGGCTGACGGCCTGCCACACGTCGACCGGCTCCAGCTTGTCCTTCTTGCTGAAGGTGACGCCCTCGCCGTTGGTGAAGCCGAGGTTCTTCCAGCCGGTGGCCCAGTCGGTGGACGGGTCGGTGGAGAAGGTCGTCGGGACCTTGGTGTCGGCGGCGGCGACATAGAGCCGGCCGACTCCGGCGATACGGATCTCGGAGGAGTTGGTGCCTGCCATGAGTTGGGCTCCTTCACAGAGGGATAAGGGGTGGGGGTGCCGTGCCCGGCTGTTCCGGGTACGGCGAAGGCCCCTCGTTCGGGGAGGCGAACGCGGGGCCTTCGGTCTGTGGGGTTGGGGGTGGAGTGGGGGTGGAGTGGGGGTGGGGGTGGGGGGTGCGGACGCTCAGTAGACGTCCAGGTACACCGTGAGCACGGTCACGTAGCGGTTGGCCGCGCGGTAGAGGTAGTCGGGCAGCCAGCGGGGGCCGTCCTGTTCCTCCACCTCGGTGATCTGGTTCGTGCCGTAGCGGTTGCCGGCCGCGGCCATCAGCGCGCGGCGGGCCGAGTTGGCCAGGACGTGCGCGGCCTGCTTGGTGGGGCCGTACACCTCCAGTTCGATCAGCGGCTGGTCGACGTGGCGCTCGCCGACCCAGGCGCCGCCGCGGCGGTTGACGAGTACGGCGGCGGCCGTGCCGTCGAAGTCCTCCGGCGGCTGGACGGTCACCAGCGCCGTGGAGAGCGCCGGGTCGGCCTCCAGGATGTCGACGACCAGGGCCTCGACGTCGGGGAAGGCGCTCGGTGGAGTGGGTGTGGTCATGCCGGGTCACCTCGCCGGAAGCGGAAGGGAAGCGCAGAGAGGGGGCGGGGAGGAGAGCAGAGCTCCGCCGCTGCAGCAACTGTGACATGCGATCGTGCGCGCACGCAACTAAAATGGCGAAAGAATCGGCACCGGGGGTGGCGGTGCTTGTGTGCGGGGTGGTGCGCGATGCTTGCGTGCGGGCGCGCACCCGTCGGCCCACGGGTGCCCGGGAGGGTGAGGCGGGTTCAGTCCGTGCCGGGGGGTGCCGTCGTGCCGGTTCCCGTGCCGGCGCCCGCCAGGACGCGGCCGGACTTGTCCGCGCGGTCCGGCTCGTTCGGCAGGAACTGCTCCACCACCCGCACGAACATCTCCCGCCGTTCGGCCGGTACGCCGAGCAGGTCGGCGACCTCCTCCAGGGTGGGCCTGCGGCCGAGGTCCGTGCCGGGCTCCGGTGTGGGCAGGCGTCCGTGCGGGTCGGCGAGTTCCTCGGCGGTGAGGCGGCCGGAGCGGATGAGCATGTCGCGGACCGGGACGCCGAGCACCCGTGCGAGGCGGCGGGTGGTCTCGAGGTCCGGCATGCTCTGGCGCTGCAGCAGGCGGGTGACGGCCGCGCGGTGCACGCCGGCCTCGTCCGCGATGCGTGACTTTCCACCGCCGCGTGGGCTGTCGATGTCGTAGCCGCGTTCGCGCATGAGGTCTTCGACCCACGCGGCGAACGCGTTCAGGTCCTGGGTGGTCATGTCTGCTCGCTTCCTTCGGGGGTGGCATGAGTTTAGCTTGCTTGCGCGCAAGGAATTACGTGCTCTCGCGCAAGGAGTGGGGAAACTTTGTGCAGTTGGTGGAGGTTCGGGTGAAGGTGGGGCGCACGTAAATCATTGCGAGCGCGCGCGCAATCTGTGACTCTGGGGGCGTTCACTTCGTACGGCTCGTTCACGAACCGACAGGGGGTCCCATGTCCATGCCCGTCACCGGCTCCTGTCCACCACCGGATCAGCCGCGCCCCTCGCGCCCCTCGCGCCCCTCGCGTCCGGCCGGCTGGCAGTCCGCGGCCGCCTGCGCCGGGCTGCCGCCCCGGGTCGTCTTCTCGAAGAAGCCGAAGGAGGCCGCCCCGGCGCTGCGGGCCTGCGCGCTGTGTCCCGTACGGCGCGCCTGCGAGGAGACGGTGGCGCCCGCCGAGAACTGGTTCGACGGCGTCTGCGGCGGCCGCCTCTGGCGCTCGGGCCGCCCGGTCCCCGACTCCCGCCTCCCCGGAGCCCGTCATGCCTGACCAACCGTCCACCCTTCCGACCCCCCACCCGCCCCCGGCCGCGCCGGCCAGCCACCCCACCCCTCCGACTCCCCGCCCGACCCCGGCTCCGACCGAGGGCCGCGCTACGGCTCCTGCCGCTCGCCCGTCGCCGACGTCGACGGACGGCTGGCCCACGGCGTCGGCTCCCCGTCCCGTACCGGCGTCGCACGACGGTCGCCCCACGCCTCGGACTCCCCGCCCGACCTCTGCTCCGACCGAGGGCCGCGCTACGGCTCCTGCCGCTCGCCCGTCGCCGACGTCGACGGACGGCTGGCCCACGGCGTCGGCTCCCCGCCCCGTACCGGCGTTACCCGGCGGCCGAACCAGGCCTCCGGCTGCCCGTCCGACCCCCGCCTCGCCCGACGGCCGACCCCCGGCGCCGCCCGCCCGTCCCGCCGCCCCGGCCGCACCCCTGACCCACACACACTCCCCGGAGCCTGCCCCGACCCGTACCGCCGCCCCGGAGTCGGCCCCCGCTCACGCGCGCTCCCCGGAGCCTGCCCCGACCCGTACCCCCTCCCCGGAGTCGGCCCCGACCCACGTGCGCTTCCGGGAGCCTGCCCCGACCCGTACGTCCTCCCCGGAGTCGGCCCCCGCTCACACGCGCTCCCCGGAGCCTGCCCCGACCCGTACCGCCGCCCCGGAGTCGGCCCCCGCTCACGCGCGCTCCCCGGAGCCTGCCCCGATCCGTACGTCCTCCCCGGAGTCGGCCCCCGCTCACGCGCGCTCCCCGGAGCCTGCCCCGACCCGTATGTCCTCCCCGGAGTCGGCCCCGGCTCATGCGCGCTCCCCGCAACCGGCCCCGACCCACACGCGTTCTCCGCAACCGGCCCCGACCCGCGCCCCCTCCTCCACCGGAGAATCCACCCCGTCCCGCACCACCGCAGAACCGCTCCCCACCCATGCCCGCTCCACCTCGGACGCCCCGGCCGCTGTTCGGCCCGTCGGGGCCGTCGAATCACGGCCCGTCGCTCAAGCCGCCCTCTGGATCGGCACCCTGCTCCAGCAGTTCCCGGAGTTGGCCAGGGAGTTGGTGCCCGGGCGGGGCGCTCCCGCCTTTCGGGCCTCCGGGCCGTCGGCTCCCGGTCCCGCCGAGCGGTCGCGTGAGGAGCGTGCGGACGCGCTGTTGCTCCAGCAGCGGCACGGGCTCGTCGCCCCCGGGTACAGCGCCGCCCCGCTGCGGCTGCACATCTCGGACACCATCCGGGACCTCACCGACGGCGTCGTCGAGCTGGAGGAGGCCGTACGGGACCGGCTCGGTCTGCCGCGCGCCCGCCGCGCCCCCGTGCCCGAGCGGCTGCGCCGGATCGCCGCGCTGCTCGACGCCGTCGCCGCCGACCCCGTCCTCGCCGCGCACGTCCGCGACGAGACCCGCCGTATGGCCCGCCGCTGCGCCCGTGCGCTGGGGGACACCGAGACGGTCGTACGGATCTCCGGCCGCTGCCCCTGGTGCGACTCGGTCTCCCTGCGCGCCTTCCCCGACCGCCACGCCGTCCTGTGCGTCAACCCGGCCTGCCGCTGCGCGGACCCCGACTGCGGCTGCCACGACGATCCGGCCTACCGCCACACCTGGGACGAGGGGGAGTGGGAGCGCAGATGAGTGACGAGAGTGATGAGAGCAGCGAGAGCAGCGAGAGCAGACAAGGCGGCGGGGGGCGGGCGACCCTTATTCCGGGGGCGCTCGCCGCCCAGGAGGTCGGTGTCGCGCCCGCCACCATCCGCAAGTGGGTCCAGCTCGGCCGGCTGAAACCGGCCGGCCGGGCGGGGCGGGCGCAGCTCTTCCGGCTGGAGGACGTCTTCGCGGCCGAGCGCGCGGCCCGTGGGCCGAACCGTGACCCGCGCTGACCGGGGGAACCGTGGGCGGTCGGGGCGCGTTGAGAGATGATGGAGGCATACAGCCGTCCGGGGGGAGGTGCCCGTGTCGTATCCGTCGCCATGGCAGCCGCAGGGACAAGTGCCGAACGGCGCTTCGATGCTCGCGTCGCACGCCGACCGCGAGCGCGCGGTGGACGTGCTCAGGGCCGGCTTCGGGGAAGGCCGTCTGCAGCAGGACGAGTTCGAGAAGCGGGTGCAGCGCGCCTACCAGGCCCGTACCGTCGGCGAGCTGCAACTCGTCATCTCCGACCTCCCGCAGGGACCGATGGCCGTCCCGTCGGTCCTCGCCGCGCCGACCGCCTTCGGTCCGCCCGTCCCGCGCACGTTCCTGCCCGCCCCGCCCCCGCCCACCAACGGCAAGGCGGTCGGCTCCCTCGTCTGCGGTGTCCTCACCACCATGACCATGGGGCTCACCGGCATCCCCGCGGTGATCCTCGGCCACAAGGCCCGCGCCGAGATGCGCCGCTCCGGTGAGGGCGGCGAGGGGTTCGCCCTGGCCGGTCTGATCCTGGGCTGGCTGTCGGTGGCCGGCTGGGCGTTCTTCCTGATGGTCATCGTCATGGCGACGGTCTCGTCCCCCTGACGGGGATCCCGACGGCGACCGCCGCCCGGGCGCCCGGGCGGCCTACGGAATGCCCAGCTCGAAGATCACATAGTGCGCGTACCACCCGGACGCGAGCGACGCCGTCGTGAAGAACACCGCCAGGCTCGGCCACTTCAGCCGGCTCAGCGCCGCCGCCGGGGCCAGCAGCAGCGGGAAGACGGGCAGCAGATACCGGCCCGTGTTGCCGAACATCTGCTGGGTGCCCAGGACCGTCATGACCGACGCCAGCGCATAGGCGACCAGCACCAGCGGCGGCCTCTTGCGCAGCATCAGCGCGATGAGGAAGGGCAGGGCCAGCACGATCTGCACACAGAGCAGATCGGGGACCGAGAAGGCGAACAGGTAGTTGTTGTGCCCGACCGCCGTGTTGCCGAGCACGTCCAGGGTGTACTTGCCGAAGTCGAAGTAGTGCGCCCAGCCCTCGCGCTGGAGCGTGAAGTAGGCGGTCACGTCGCCCATGCTCAGCCCGACCCAGGCGATGTAGGTGAGCAGTCCCAGCGGCGCGGCGACCATCGCGTACACCGGACCGGCGATCCCGTGCTCCCGCCTGCTCTCCCGCCGGGCCAGCGTCACGATCGCGGCGAGGCCCACGGCCCCTATCAGCGCGGCGGACGTCGGCCGGTTCAGTCCGGCGAGGAAGGCCAGCAGCCCGGCCGCCACCCACCGCTTCCGCATCACGCAGTAGCAGCACCAGGCCGCGATCGCGACGAACACGGACTCCGAGTAGACCGCCCACTCCACGCCCGCGCCCGGCACCACGGCCCACAGCCCGGCCGCGATCGTGCCCGCCCGCACGCCCGCGAGGGCCGCGACCACGGCGTAGATCCCGGCCGCCGCCACGAAGGACGCCACGACGGACACGAGGATCGCGGAGCCGTACAGACCGAGGCCCGTGCCCTCCGAGACGCCCCTGATCAGCCCGGGGTAGAGGGGGAAGAACGCCACCGAGTTCTGCTGGACGGTGAACAGCCCGCCCGGCGCGAGCGGCTCCAGCGGCCGGGGGTCGTACCCCTTCTCGGCGACCTGGAGGTACCACCAGCCGTCCCAGGTGGCCAGGACGTCCCACCAGTGGGCGCCGCCGCCGAAGCGCGGGTTCTTCTTCTGGTAGTCGTCGGCCCACTCCAGCAGCCAGGCGAAGACGGTCAGCCCGACCAGCTTCGTCACGCCGTACAGGAGCAGCGGGGAGAGGTACGGTCGTAGACCGTCCGGCAGCGCGAGCCGACGGCTCCCCGGCGGCCGCTCCCGCCCCTGGTCGGGCGTGGCCGAGTCCGTCTCCGCGTCGCTGCGGGCCGTGCTCATGACTGGGGTCCCCCCTAGGACGATCGACGGACGGACGGACGGCCGGGTCGGGGCCGTGGGGCCGGACGATCGTGAAGCGTGGTCATAAGATCGCACCAGAGTCGCACATGTGCGTCACAGGTGAGGGAGAGGGCGCGTGACGGACGAGCCGGAGGCCGTGAGCGGTGCGACCGTGCTGTCGGTCGTCATACCCATGTACAACGAGGAAGAGGTCCTTCCGGCGCTGGTCAGCCGGTTGCGCCCGGTCCTCGCCGGTCTGGGCGAGGCCTACGAGGTCGTCGCCGTCGACGACGGGTCCACCGACCGCACCGCCGAACTCCTCGCCGCCTTCCGCCTCGGCTGGCCCGAACTGCGGATCATCGGCCTGCGCCGCAACTCCGGCCACCAGGCCGCCCTCACCGCCGGACTGGACCGCGCCCTCGGCGCCTACGTCGTCAGCATCGACGCCGACCTCCAGGACCCGCCGGAGAAGATCCCCGAGATGCTCGCCCTCGCACAGGGCGAAGGGCTGGACATCGTCTACGGCATCCGCGCCGACCGGGCCAGCGACACCGGCTTCAAGCGGTGGACGGCGGGGCTGTACTACCGGCTGGTGCGGCGGCTGGCCGGGCCGGCCGTGCCCGCCCAGGCCGGTGACTTCCGGCTGCTCGGCCGGGCCGCCGTGGACGCCCTCAAGGAGCTGCCCGACCAGCAGCGCGTCTACCGGCTCCTGGTGCCCTGGCTCGGCTTCCCCAGCGGGCAGGTGACGTACGAGCGCGCCCCGCGCCCGGCCGGGCAGAGCAAATACCCGCTGGGCCGGATGATCCGGCTCGCCGTCGACAGCGTCACCGGGTTCTCCGCGGCCCCGCTGCGCATCGCCACCTGGCTCGGCGGCTTCGCGTTCCTGGTCTGCATGGGGCTGATGGCGTACACCCTGAGCGCCCACTTCCTCGACCACACGGTCCCGGGCTGGACCTCCCTGTTCACCGGCGTGCTGTTCATCGGCGCGGTCCAGCTGATCTGCGTGGGCCTGCTCGGCGAGTACGTGGGCCGCATCTATACGGCCGTACAGAACCGTCCGACGTATTTCGTCGGGCATGACACGGCCAGGGAAGCGGAGGGCCGGGAAACTCCGCTACCACAACAGCGATCGGGTTCGCAAACGTAAGCGCCGTGTGTCAGGCGTACGGGTTCTGTTTTGACCGGAGTGATTGCGCTGGGTACGCTCAGACCTTGTGCCTGGGGTGTGCCCTGGCCCTCGTGCGTGCCATCACACCGCATCGGGGCCGAGAGCGGCCACCGTAATCCGAGCTTTCCGCTGCCTCGCGGCGGAAGTCCGCGGGATTCGACACACCCGACCGCGTGGGTCGGAGAAGTTCCAGGTTAGTTGTACCCATCGGCACACAGAAACCGGAGAAGTAGTGCCTACGATCCAGCAGCTGGTCCGCAAGGGCCGGCAGGACAAGGTCGAGAAGAACAAGACGCCCGCACTCGAGGGTTCCCCTCAGCGTCGCGGCGTCTGCACGCGTGTGTTCACGACCACCCCGAAGAAGCCGAACTCGGCCCTGCGTAAGGTCGCGCGTGTGCGTCTGACCAGCGGGATCGAGGTCACCGCTTACATTCCGGGTGAGGGACACAACCTGCAGGAGCACTCCATCGTGCTCGTGCGCGGTGGCCGTGTGAAGGACCTGCCGGGTGTTCGCTACAAGATCATCCGCGGTTCCCTCGACACCCAGGGTGTCAAGAACCGCAAGCAGGCCCGCAGCCGCTACGGCGCCAAGAAGGAGAAGTAAGAAATGCCTCGTAAGGGCCCCGCCCCGAAGCGCCCGGTCATCATCGACCCGGTCTACGGTTCTCCTCTTGTCACGTCGCTCATCAACAAGGTGCTGCTGAACGGCAAGCGCTCCACCGCCGAGCGCATCGTCTACGGCGCCATGGAGGGCCTGCGCGAGAAGACCGGCAACGACCCGGTCATCACGCTGAAGCGCGCTCTCGAGAACATCAAGCCGACCATCGAGGTCAAGTCCCGCCGTGTCGGTGGCGCGACCTACCAGGTCCCGGTCGAGGTCAAGCCCGGCCGCGCGAGCACCCTGGCGCTGCGCTGGCTCGTCGGCTACTCCCGCGCCCGTCGCGAGAAGACCATGACCGAGCGCCTGCTCAACGAGCTTCTCGACGCGTCCAACGGCCTTGGTGCCGCTGTGAAGAAGCGCGAGGACACCCACAAGATGGCCGAGTCCAACAAGGCCTTCGCGCACTACCGCTGGTAGTCGCTACCCACATCGAGACCGAGAGAAGACTGAAGCCTTATGGCTACCACTTCACTTGACCTGGCCAAGGTCCGCAACATCGGGATCATGGCCCACATCGACGCGGGCAAGACGACCACCACCGAGCGGATCCTGTTCTACACCGGCGTTTCGTACAAGATCGGTGAGGTCCACGACGGCGCTGCCACCATGGACTGGATGGAGCAGGAGCAGGAGCGTGGCATCACGATCACCTCTGCTGCCACCACCTGTCACTGGCCGCTCGAGGACGTCGACCACACGATCAACATCATCGACACGCCGGGCCACGTCGACTTCACCGTCGAGGTGGAGCGTTCGCTCCGCGTGCTCGACGGTGCCGTGACGGTGTTCGACGGCGTCGCCGGCGTCGAGCCGCAGTCCGAGACCGTGTGGCGTCAGGCCGACCGCTACGGCGTCCCGCGCATCTGCTTCGTCAACAAGCTCGACCGCACCGGTGCCGAGTTCCACCGCTGCGTCGACATGATCAGCGACCGCCTGGGCGCTCAGCCGCTCGTCATGCAGCTGCCGATCGGTGCCGAGGCCGACTTCAAGGGCGTCGTCGACCTGGTCACGATGAAGGCGTTCGTGTGGTCCGCCGAGGCCACCAAGGGCGAGATGTACGACATCGTCGACATCCCGGACACCCACGCCGAGGCTGCCGAGGAGTACCGGGGCAAGCTGGTCGAGGCCGTCGCCGAGAACGACGAAGAGATCATGGAGCTGTACCTGGAGGGCGAGGAGCCTTCCGTGGAGCAGCTGTACGCCGCGATCCGTCGTATCACCATCGCGTCCGGCAAGTCCAAGGACACCACGGTCACCCCGGTGTTCTGCGGTACCGCGTTCAAGAACAAGGGTGTTCAGCCCCTGCTCGACGCGGTCGTGCGCTACCTGCCCTCCCCGCTCGACGTCGAGGCCATCGAGGGCCACGCCGTGAACGACGCGGAAGAGGTCGTCAAGCGCAAGCCGTCCGAGGACGAGCCGCTGGCCGCCCTCGCGTTCAAGATCATGAGCGACCCGCACCTCGGCAAGCTCACCTTCGTCCGGGTCTACTCGGGCCGCCTGGAGTCCGGCACCGCCGTGCTGAACTCCGTCAAGGGCAAGAAGGAGCGCATCGGCAAGATCTACCGCATGCACGCCAACAAGCGTGAGGAGATCGCCGCGGTCGGCGCCGGCGACATCGTCGCCGTCATGGGCCTGAAGCAGACCACCACCGGTGAGACGCTGTGCGACGACAAGGCCCCGGTGATCCTGGAGTCCATGGACTTCCCGGCGCCGGTCATCCAGGTCGCCATCGAGCCCAAGTCGAAGGGCGACCAGGAGAAGCTGGGCATCGCGATCCAGCGCCTGGCCGAGGAGGACCCGTCGTTCCAGGTCCACTCGGACGAGGAGACCGGCCAGACCATCATCGGTGGTATGGGCGAGCTGCACCTCGAGGTGCTGGTCGACCGTATGCGCCGTGAGTTCAAGGTCGAGGCCAACGTCGGCAAGCCGCAGGTCGCCTACCGCGAGACCATCCGCAAGGCGGTCGACCGGGTCGACTACACGCACAAGAAGCAGACCGGTGGTACCGGCCAGTTCGCCAAGGTGCAGATCGCGATCGAGCCCATCGAGGGCGGCGACGCGTCGTACGAGTTCGTGAACAAGGTCACCGGTGGCCGTATCCCGAAGGAGTACATCCCTTCGGTGGACGCCGGTGCGCAGGAGGCCATGCAGTTCGGCATCCTCGCGGGCTACGAGATGACGGGCGTCCGCGTCACGCTTCTCGACGGTGGCTACCACGAGGTCGACTCCTCCGAGCTCGCCTTCAAGATCGCCGGTTCGCAGGCCTTCAAGGAGGCCGCGCGCAAGGCCAGCCCCGTGCTGCTCGAGCCGATGATGGCCGTCGAGGTCACCACGCCCGAGGACTACATGGGTGAGGTCATCGGCGACATCAACTCCCGCCGTGGTCAGATCCAGGCCATGGAGGAGCGTGCGGGTGCCCGCGTCGTGAAGGGCCTCGTGCCCCTGTCGGAGATGTTCGGCTACGTCGGCGACCTCCGCAGCAAGACGTCGGGTCGCGCAAGCTACTCGATGCAGTTCGACTCCTACGCCGAGGTTCCGCGGAACGTCGCCGAGGAGATCATCGCGAAGGCCAAGGGCGAGTAACGCACCGCGTTTAACGCACCGCGCGCTCACGCTTTAGGCTTGACCCCGGAGCCTCGCGGGTCGTTCCTCCGCATTCGTGGCGGAATGACCCGGGGCCCGGGACTTAACAGCAAAGATCACCTGGCGCCGATGAACCAAGGCGTACAGCACACTCCACAGGAGGACCCCAGTGGCGAAGGCGAAGTTCGAGCGGACTAAGCCGCACGTCAACATCGGCACCATCGGTCACATCGACCACGGTAAGACGACCCTCACGGCCGCCATTACCAAGGTGCTGCACGACGCGTACCCGGACCTGAACGAGGCCACCGCGTTCGACAACATCGACAAGGCGCCCGAAGAGCGTCAGCGCGGTATCACCATCTCCATCGCGCACGTCGAGTACCAGACGGAGACCCGTCACTACGCCCACGTCGACTGCCCGGGTCACGCGGACTACATCAAGAACATGATCACCGGTGCCGCGCAGATGGACGGCGCGATCCTCGTGGTCGCCGCCACCGACGGCCCGATGCCGCAGACCAAGGAGCACGTGCTCCTGGCCCGCCAGGTCGGCGTTCCGTACATCGTGGTCGCCCTGAACAAGGCCGACATGGTGGACGACGAGGAGATCCTGGAGCTCGTCGAGCTCGAGGTCCGTGAGCTCCTCTCCGAGTACGAGTTCCCGGGCGACGACCTGCCGGTCGTCCGCGTCTCCGCGCTGAAGGCGCTCGAGGGCGACTCCGAGTGGACGAACTCCGTCCTCGACCTGATGAAGGCCGTCGACGAGTCCATCCCGCAGCCCGAGCGTGACGTCGACAAGGCGTTCCTCATGCCGATCGAGGACGTCTTCACGATCACCGGTCGCGGTACGGTCGTCACCGGCCGTATCGAGCGTGGTGTCCTGAAGGTCAACGAGACCGTCGACATCATCGGCATCAAGACCGAGAAGACCACCACCACGGTCACCGGTATCGAGATGTTCCGCAAGCTGCTCGACGAGGGCCAGGCCGGTGAGAACGTCGGTCTGCTCCTCCGTGGCATCAAGCGCGAGGACGTCGAGCGCGGCCAGGTCATCATCAAGCCCGGTTCGGTCACCCCGCACACCGAGTTCGAGGCCCAGGCCTACATCCTGTCGAAGGACGAGGGTGGCCGCCACACCCCGTTCTTCAACAACTACCGTCCGCAGTTCTACTTCCGTACGACGGACGTGACCGGCGTCGTGACCCTCCCCGAGGGCACCGAGATGGTCATGCCGGGTGACAACACCGAGATGAAGGTGGAGCTCATCCAGCCCGTCGCCATGGAAGAGGGCCTGAAGTTCGCCATCCGTGAGGGTGGCCGGACGGTCGGCGCCGGCCAGGTCACCAAGATCAACAAGTGATCTTGCGCCTGATCGGTGGCACAGCCTGAGCTGAGCCTCTGAAGGGGCCCGTACGACTCCGGTCGTACGGGCCCTTTCGCGTGGTCGGTCGCGTGGCTCGTCGCGCTGTTTGTCGTACGGGTGTGCGGGGGGTGAATCGTGGACGAACGTTGCCCGGTGTCACCCGTGAGGCGGCTGTGAGCGACCTAGCCTGACGACGATGTCTGCCCTGCCTCTCATACGACCCGCGAAGCCGCAGCCCGCGCCCGCCGCCGCGTCCCCGTCGCCCAGCCGCCGGCACCCGCGTCTCCACGCCCTCGACGGCATCCGGCTCCTCGCCGCGCTGATGGTCGCGGTCCACCACTACGCCGGCACCCGCCGGGTGAACCAGCCCGGCAACGCGATCTGGGGCCGCCCCGTCTCGGACATCATGCCGTCGGTGTTCCATGTGGCGGCGTACGGCTGGATCGGCGTCGAGATCTTCTTCGTGATCAGCGGCTTCGTGATCTGCATGTCCTGCTGGGGCCGTACCCCGCGCCAGTTCTTCGTCTCCCGCGTGATCCGCCTGTACCCGGCGTACTGGTTCGCGGTCCTCTTCACGACGGCCGTCCTCACCGCCGTACCCGGCGTGTGGGAACGCCTCGCCCCGAGGGACGTCCTGCTCAACCTGACCATGCTCCAGTCGGGTTCGGGCGTGCAGAACGTGGACGGCGTGTACTGGACGCTGTGGTCCGAACTCCGCTTCTACCTCCTCTTCCTCGCGGTGGTGTGGGCCGGCCTCACCTACCGCCGTGTGGTGCTGTTCTGCTGCGTCTGGGGCGCGGCGGCGATGCTGGCCCCGGTCGCGCACCTGCCCCTCCTCGAACTGATCGCCGACCCCGAGGCGTCCTGGTACTTCATCGCTGGCCTGGCCCTGTACCTCATGCACCGCTTCGGCCAGGACCTGCTCCTGTGGGGCATCCTCGCGATGGCCTGGCTCATGGGCCAGAAGGAACTGGGCCAGCGGATCGACGAGGTCGAACACGTGGGCAGCTGGCGGGGCGCGGTCGTCGTCTTCACCGTGTTCCTGCTGCTCATGGTCGCCGTGGCCCTCGGCTTCACCGACCGCGTCCAGTGGCGCTGGCTGGTGACGGCGGGCAGCCTGACCTACCCCCTCTACCTGATCCACTACGCGGCCGGCACGACCCTGATCAACCGCCTGCGCGACACGATGGACGCACGGCTGCTGGTGGCGGTGGTGCTGGCGGGGTTCCTGGTGCTCAGCTGGGCGGTGCACCGGTGGGTGGAACGGCCGGTGGCGGGCGCGGTGAAGAAGGGCCTGGACGCGGCGTTCGTGAGGGTGCGCGCACGGGGCTGAGGGTGGGACTCCTCATCCAGCCGGGCAGCGCGTGACCTCCGGCGGCACCGGCGCCCTGAAGGCCACGGTCACCGCCTGAGTCGACGGCCCCTTCCGTTGCGCGACCACGGGCGCGGCCGACGCCATCGACGTGCGCTGACGGGCTCCGGCACCGCTCACACGGGCGTCGGGGTCCGCTCCGGACGCGGGGCCGGGACGGCCGGCTCGGGGGCGACCGGGCGGCGGGTGTCGTGCGCGGCGACCGCCGCCCGCACCCGCCGCAGCAGGGCACCCCGCCCCGTGCCCAGCTCGGGAGCGCGCCCGCCGGGGGCGTCCGCGAGGGCGGCCTCGATCGCGAGGCGCGTCCGCGCGGGGTCACGGCGGTAGCGGACGCCCGAGACGCCGGAGCGATTGCCCACCCGCATCAACGTGGTGTCCTCGCCCAGGTGTCGGACGTGCTCCAGCTTCGAGAAGAGCCATTCGCGCCGCTTCCTGCCGCAGAACAGCACCCGCTGCGCGGTGATCACCAGCGTCCCCGAGTCGCGGACGTCGACCCCCTGGCCGGTGGCGTCGGGCTGCACCAGGTCCGCGTCGGTCACCCACCACACCGACTCGTCCCGCCTGCGCCTGCCCCACTCGGCGAGCCAGCGCCCGGAGGACTCCTCCTCTTCCCCCAACTCCGCCGCGAACTCGGCGAGTTCGACGAGCCGCTCCCGCTCCTGCTCCCAGTCGCGCAGCAGGCCCTCGTAGGCCGCGGCCGCCCGCGCGGCCCGGCGCGCCTCCCGGGCCGGACGGCCGCGGCGGTGGACCCACGCGGCCCCCACCAGGAGGAGGAGCAGGAGGACGGCCTTCAGCAGCAGGGCGAGCCAGTCACCGGCCGTCCAGCGGTCGTCCACGGCGACGGTGAGCCGCCGGGAGGTCGTGTTGCCGTACGCGTCCTCGGCGACGACCGTGACCGTGTAGCTGCCCGGCTCCAGGGCCCGGGTCACGGAGCCCGGCTTCCCGGTGGAGGTGAAGGCCTTGCGGGCGGCGGCCGAGCCGTAGGCCACCCGCACCTCGGCGCCGGCCTCGGTGGTGACCGCCAGGGCCAGCTCCCCGTGGGAGGCGCGCTCGCCGTCGGAGACGACCTTCAGCGCGGGGGCGACCGTGTCGACGGTCAGGGCCTCGCCCGTGGCGCGGCCGGTGCGCCCGTAGGTGTCGGTGACGGTGACGACGGGGGCCGGGTGGTGCCCGTCCGTCAGCCGCAGGTCCACCGTGGCCAGGCCCCCGTCGTCCGCGGTGAAGGCGTGCGCCGTGCCGTCGTCGGCGGTGAGGGTGCCCTTGGCGTGCGGGGGAGCGGTGATCGTGTACCGGACGTCGCCCGAGCCGCGCCGGTGCTCGGCGCCGATCCGGGGGGCCAGCTCGGCCAGCTCCACGTGGAGCTTCCGCTCCGCCCGGCCGACGTTGCCCGTCTCGTCCGTCACCGTCAGCCGGACCGTGTAGTCGCCGTCCGGGAGGGTGAGCAGGGTGTCCGCGCCGTCCCCGACGGTGCCGGTGAACGCCTCCTCGCGGCCGACGACGGTGAGCTCGTACGCCGCTCCGTCCTCCGAGGTGAAGGCCACCGCGGAGCTCGCGGTCGCCGCGTCGGCCGCGCCCACGGTGAAGCCGCTGACCGCCGGTGCCTCCGCGTCCACCTCCAGCGTGAACGCGTCGACCGGGTCACTGGTGTTCTCGGCGGCGTCGGTCGTCGTGACGGTGTAGGTGTGCGAGCCGCTCTCGGCGGTGAAGGCGACGGTCTGGGCGCCGCCGGTCGCGGTGGCCTTCGCGACGACCTCGCCCGGGTCGCCGTACTCGTCGGTCTCGGCGACCTCGATGCGGGACCCCCGCTCCGCCGTGACGGTCAGGCCGACCTTGCCGCCCCGGCCCGCGTGCGGCCGTACGACCTTCGGGCGGCGCGGCGCGGTGACGTCCAGGGACGCGGACGACGACGTACCGCTCTCGCCCGACCCACCGCAGTAGGTGTCATAACCGAGATCGCCGCAGACGTACGAATTCGTGTCCGACGGGCACGAGTGCCAGCGGTGGCAGCCGTCCCGGTGGGCCTGGGCGGGCACCGGCACGAGGGCCAGCAGCAGGGTCGCCGCACCGGCGACCACGGCGGCCCGCGCGGCCCGTCTGCGGGTTCTCCGCGAGGGTGATGTCGAGGTCGATGTCATGATCCAGCCCCCCTGGTCAGAATGTGAGGGGAGTGTAAGGACATCGCCGGGGCTGTCGGCCCGCTTGGTTTGACCTGCGTCACGCTCGGGGTATTCTCTCCGGCTCGATTGGCGGAGGCCCTGCCCCGTATGGCAGACTAGCGGGGTTGCTCGGTCGAGTGTTGATGCTGTGCGCCTCCCGCCGGGAGGACCGGAAGCGAGTCCCACAGTACTCGTCGCCCTAACTGCCTCACGGCAGCGCTGGGGCGGACGTACGGGAATCTTTCGGGAAGCGCGGTGCGGCAGCGGCCAGGCGCCCGGTGGGCCTTTCGCCCCCGGCCTGCGGTACCGGAAGGGCCGTGTGCATTCCCGTAGGGATGTTCGAACAAGGGACATTTTTGTCAGCGGGAGCGCGACACGCCCGACCGCGTGGGTCGGAGGAAAGGGAAGCCGGCGGGCTCCAGAGCGAAGAAGACAAAGGACTACTGAGTAGCCATGGCGGGACAGAAGATCCGCATCCGGCTCAAGGCCTACGACCACGAGGTCATCGACTCCTCGGCGAAGAAGATCGTCGAGACGGTGACCCGCACTGGTGCGTCGGTCGCGGGCCCGGTGCCGCTGCCCACTGAGAAGAACGTGTACTGCGTCATCAAGTCGCCGCACAAGTACAAGGACTCGCGCGAGCACTTCGAGATGCGCACGCACAAGCGCCTGATCGACATCCTCGACCCGACGCCCAAGACCGTTGACTCTCTGATGCGACTCGACCTCCCGGCCGGTGTCGACATCGAGATCAAGCTCTAGGGGCCGGTGATCTGAGAATGGCTAAGCAGATCAAGGGCATCCTGGGCGAGAAGCTCGGCATGACGCAGGTGTGGGACGAGAACAACCGCGTTGTTCCGGTCACCGTCGTCAAGGCCGGCCCCAACGTCGTGACCCAGGTCCGTACGAACGACGTCGACGGCTACGAGTCCGTCCAGATCGCGTTCGGCGAGATCGACCCGCGCAAGGTGAACAAGCCCCTCAAGGGCCACTTCGCCAAGGCCGACGTCACTCCCCGCCGCCACCTCGTCGAGATCCGTACCGCTGACGCCAGCGAGTACACCCTCGGCCAGGAGATCACCGCCGAGGTGTTCGAGGCCGGCATCAAGGTCGACGTGACCGGCAAGAGCAAGGGCAAGGGCTTCGCCGGTGTCATGAAGCGTCACAACTTCAAGGGCCTCGGCGCCGGTCACGGCACCCAGCGCAAGCACCGCTCGCCCGGTTCCATCGGTGGCTGCGCCACCCCGGGCCGCGTGTTCAAGGGCCTCCGCATGGCGGGTCGCATGGGCAACGAGCGTGTCACCACCCAGAACCTGACCGTCCACGCCGTTGACGCGGAGAAGGGTCTGCTGCTCATCAAGGGCGCCGTCCCCGGTCCGAACGGCGGCCTCGTCCTGGTCCGCACCGCGGCCAAGGGGGCCTGAGGTAACCGATGAGCACTGTTGACATCCTTTCGCCTGCCGGCGAGAAGACCGGTAGCGTCGAGCTCCCCGCGGAGATCTTCGGCGTGGAGAAGGTCAGCATCCCGCTGATCCACCAGGTCGTCGTCGCGCAGAACGCGGCTGCCCGCCAGGGCACGCACAAGACCAAGACCCGTGGCGAAGTCCGTGGTGGTGGCAAGAAGCCTTACCGCCAGAAGGGCACCGGCCGCGCCCGTCAGGGCTCGACCCGCGCGCCGCAGTTCGCCGGCGGTGGCGTCGTGCACGGCCCCCAGCCGCGTGACTACTCGCAGCGGACCCCCAAGAAGATGAAGGCTGCCGCCCTGCGTCACGCCCTCACCGACCGGGCCCGCCACAACCGCATCCACGTCGTCACCGGCGTGGTCGACGGCGACATCTCCACCAAGGCCGCGAAGACGCTGTTCGGCAAGATCAGCGAGCGCAAGAACCTGCTGCTCGTCGTCGAGCGCAGCGACGAGGCCGCGTGGCTGTCCGCCCGCAACCTGCCCCAGGTGCACATCCTGGAGCCGGGCCAGCTGAACACGTACGACGTGATCGTCTCGGACGACGTGGTCTTCACCCAGGCCGCTCTCGAGTCCTTCGTCGCCGGCCCGAAGGCCAACGACACCGAAGGGACTGAGGTCTGATGGCCACCCGTCACCCCTCCATCGCCTCGAAGGCCGCCAAGGCCGCGAAGGCCGCGCGCGTCGCCAAGGCGCGCCGCCACGAGGCCGAGGGCAAGAACACCGTCGTCACCGCGCCCAGCAAGGCGTACACGGACCCCCGTGACGTGCTGCTGAAGCCGGTCGTGTCGGAGAAGAGCTACGCGCTCCTCGACGAGAACAAGTACACGTTCATCGTCGACCCGAACGCCAACAAGACCCAGATCAAGCAGGCCGTCCAGGCGGTCTTCTCGGTCAAGGTCACCGGGGTCAACACGATCAACCGCATCGGCAAGCGCAAGCGCACCAAGACCGGCTTCGGTCAGCGCGCCGCCACCAAGCGCGCGATCGTGACCCTTGCCGAGGGCGACCGTATCGACATCTTCGGCGGTCCGACCGCGTAAGCGGGTCGGATCGTCCGATATCGGACGAGGACTGAAAAATGGGAATCCGCAAGTACAAGCCGACTACGCCGGGCCGTCGTGGCTCCAGCGTCGCCGACTTCGTCGAGGTCACGCGGTCCACGCCGGAGAAGTCGCTGGTCCGCCCCCTGCACAGCAAGGGCGGCCGTAACAACGCCGGTCGTGTGACCGTTCGCCACCAGGGTGGCGGACACAAGCGCGCCTACCGCGTGATCGACTTCCGTCGTCACGACAAGGACGGCGTGCCGGCGAAGGTCGCGCACATCGAGTACGACCCCAACCGCACCGCGCGCATCGCGCTGCTGCACTACGCCGACGGCGAGAAGCGCTACATCCTCGCCCCGCGCAACCTGCAGCAGGGTGACCGCGTCGAGAACGGTCCCGGGGCCGACATCAAGCCGGGCAACAACCTGGCGCTCCGCAACATCCCGGTCGGTACCACGATCCACGCGATCGAGATCCGTCCCGGTGGCGGCGCCAAGTTCGCCCGCTCCGCCGGTGCCTCGGTGCAGCTGCTCGCGAAGGAGGGCACCATGGCCCACCTCCGCATGCCTTCCGGTGAGATCCGCCTGGTCGACCAGCGCTGCCGCGCCACGGTCGGCGAGGTCGGCAACGCCGAGCAGAGCAACATCAACTGGGGCAAGGCCGGCCGCAAGCGCTGGCTGGGCGTCCGTCCGACCGTTCGCGGTGTGGCGATGAACCCGGTTGACCACCCGCACGGTGGTGGTGAGGGCAAGACCTCCGGTGGTCGCCACCCGGTCTCGCCGTGGGGTCAGAAGGAGGGTCGTACTCGTTCGCCGAAGAAGGCTTCGAACAAGTACATCGTCCGCCGCCGCAAGACGAACAAGAAGCGCTAGGAGCGGGTTTAGATGCCGCGCAGTCTCAAGAAGGGGCCCTTCGTCGACGACCACCTGATCAAGAAGGTGGACGCCCAGAACGAAGCAGGCACCAAGAACGTCATCAAGACCTGGTCCCGTCGCTCCATGATCGTGCCGGCCATGCTCGGCCACACGCTCGCGGTGCACAACGGCAAGACCCACATCCCGGTGTTCGTCACCGAGTCGATGGTCGGTCACAAGCTCGGCGAGTTCTCGCCGACGCGTACCTTCCGGGGTCACGTCAAGGACGACCGGAAGTCGAAGCGCCGCTAGTAGCGGATCGCATTCAGACACGTAAGTAACTGAGAGGGACAACCATGGAAGCCAGGGCCCAGGCGCGGTACATCCGCGTCACGCCCATGAAGGCCCGCCGCGTGGTGGACCTGATCCGTGGCATGGACGCCACGGAGGCTCAGGCTGTTCTGCGATTCGCTCCGCAGGCAGCCTCCGTGCCCGTCGGCAAGGTGCTCGACAGCGCCATCGCCAACGCCGCGCACAACTACGACCACACGGACGCCACCTCGCTGGTCATCAGCGAGGCGTACGTCGACGAGGGCCCGACCCTGAAGCGGTTCCGGCCGCGCGCCCAGGGCCGTGCCTACCGGATCCGCAAGCGGACCAGCCACATCACCGTGGTCGTCAGCAGCAAGGAAGGGACCCGGTAATGGGCCAGAAGGTTAACCCGCATGGGTTCCGGCTCGGTATCACCACGGACTTCAAGTCCCGCTGGTACGCCGACAAGTCGTACAAGGAGTACGTCGGGGAAGACGTCGCCATCCGTCGGATGATGACGTCCGGCATGGAGCGCGCCGGCATCTCGAAGGTGGAGATCGAGCGCACCCGTGACCGTGTCCGCGTCGACATCCACACCGCCCGGCCGGGCATCGTCATCGGCCGTCGCGGCGCGGAGGCCGACCGTATCCGCGGCGACCTGGAGAAGCTGACCAAGAAGCAGGTCCAGCTCAACATCCTCGAGGTCAAGAGCCCCGAGACGGACGCTCAGCTGGTGGCCCAGGCCGTCGCCGAGCAGCTCTCCTCCCGTGTCTCCTTCCGTCGCGCCATGCGTAAGAGCATGCAGGGCACGATGAAGGCCGGCGCCAAGGGCATCAAGATCCAGTGCGGTGGCCGTCTCGGCGGCGCCGAGATGTCCCGCTCGGAGTTCTACCGCGAGGGCCGTGTGCCCCTGCACACGCTCCGCGCGAACGTGGACTACGGCTTCTTCGAGGCCAAGACGACCTTCGGCCGCATCGGTGTGAAGGTCTGGATCTACAAGGGCGACGTCAAGAACATCGCCGAGGTCCGCGCCGAGAACGCCGCTGCCCGCGCCGGCAACCGCCCGGCCCGTGGCGGCGCCGACCGTCCCGCCGGCCGTGGTGGCCGCGGTGGCGAGCGTGGCGGTCGCGGTCGTAAGCCGCAGCAGGCTCCCGCTGCCGAGGCCCCCAAGGCCGAGGCTCCGGCGGCTGCCGCTCCGGCTGAGAGCACCGGAACGGAGGCCTGACCGACATGCTGATCCCCCGTAGGGTCAAGCACCGCAAGCAGCACCACCCGAAGCGTCGCGGTGAGGCCAAGGGCGGTACGACGGTCGCGTTCGGCGAGTACGGCATCCAGGCCCTCACGCCGGCGTACGTGACCAACCGCCAGATCGAGGCGGCCCGTATCGCGATGACCCGCCACATCAAGCGTGGCGGCAAGGTCTGGATCAACATCTACCCGGACCGTCCCCTCACCAAGAAGCCTGCCGAGACCCGCATGGGTTCCGGTAAGGGTTCTCCGGAGTGGTGGATCGCGAACGTGCACCCGGGCCGGGTCATGTTCGAGCTGTCCTACCCCAACGAGAAGATCGCCCGTGAGGCCCTGACTCGCGCAGCCCACAAGCTGCCGATGAAGTGCCGGATCGTCAAGCGCGAGGCAGGTGAAGCGTGATGTCGGTCGGTACCAAGGCGTCCGAGCTGCGCGAACTGGGTGACGAGGAGCTGCTCAACAAGCTCCGCGAAGCCAAGGAAGAGCTGTTCAACCTCCGCTTCCAGGCGGCGACGGGTCAGCTCGAGAACCACGGTCGGCTCAAGGCCGTCCGTAAGGACATCGCGCGGATCTACACCCTGATGCGTGAGCGCGAGCTGGGCATCGAGACGGTGGAGAGCGCCTGATGAGTGAGAGCAACGTGACTGAGCAGACTGCAGAAGCCCGCGGCTTCCGCAAGACCCGTGAGGGTCTCGTCGTCAGCGACAAGATGGACAAGACCGTCGTCGTCGCCGTCGAGGACCGCGTCAAGCACGCGCTGTACGGCAAGGTCATCCGCCGTACGAACAAGCTCAAGGCGCACGACGAGCAGAACGCCGCGGGTGTCGGCGACCGCGTCCTCCTGATGGAGACCCGGCCGCTGTCCGCGACGAAGCGCTGGCGCGTCGTCGAGATCCTCGAGAAGGCCAAGTAATCTCCTGCGGGCATCCCCGCAGGACAGTTCCGCCAGGCTCGGCAGGGGTTCCGTAACAGAACCCCTGCCGGGAACCGGCAGACAAACAGGAGATAGACGTGATCCAGCAGGAGTCGCGACTGCGTGTCGCCGACAACACTGGTGCGAAGGAGATCCTTTGCATCCGTGTGCTCGGTGGCTCCGGTCGCCGCTACGCGGGCATCGGTGACGTCATCGTCGCCACCGTCAAGGACGCGATCCCCGGTGGCAACGTGAAGAAGGGTGACGTCGTCAAGGCGGTCATCGTTCGCACCGTCAAGGAGCGCCGCCGTCCGGACGGCTCGTACATCCGCTTCGACGAGAACGCCGCCGTCATTCTGAAGAACGACGGCGACCCTCGCGGCACCCGCATCTTCGGCCCGGTCGGCCGTGAGCTGCGCGAGAAGAAGTTCATGAAGATCATCTCGCTCGCGCCGGAGGTGCTGTAAGCATGAAGATCAAGAAGGGCGACCTGGTCCAGGTCATCACCGGTAAGGACAAGGGCAAGCAGGGCAAGGTCATCGCGGCCTTCCCCCGCGAGGACCGCGTCCTGGTCGAGGGTGTCAACCGGGTCAAGAAGCACACCAAGGCCGGCCCGACCGCCAAGGGCTCGCAGGCCGGTGGCATCGTCACGACCGAGGCCCCGATCCACGTCTCCAACGTCCAGCTGGTCGTGGAGAAGGACGGCAACAAGGTCGTCACGCGTGTCGGTTACCGCTTCGACGACGAGGGCAACAAGATCCGCGTTGCCAAGCGGACGGGTGAGGACATCTGATGGCTACCACCACCACTCCGCGTCTCAAGACGAAGTACCGCGAGGAGATCGCGGGCAAGCTGCGTGACGAGTTCAAGTACGAGAACGTCATGCAGATCCCCGGCCTCGTCAAGATCGTGGTCAACATGGGTGTCGGCGACGCCGCCCGTGACTCGAAGCTGATCGAGGGCGCGATCCGCGACCTGACCCAGATCACCGGTCAGAAGCCGGCCGTCACCAAGGCCCGCAAGTCCATCGCGCAGTTCAAGCTGCGTGAGGGTCAGCCGATCGGTGCCCACGTCACGCTTCGTGGCGACCGCATGTGGGAGTTCCTGGACCGCACCCTGTCGCTCGCGCTGCCGCGCATCCGCGACTTCCGTGGTCTGTCCCCCAAGCAGTTCGACGGCCGTGGCAACTACACCTTCGGTCTCACGGAGCAGGTCATGTTCCACGAGATCGACCAGGACAAGATCGACCGTACCCGGGGTATGGACATCACCGTGGTCACCACGGCGACCAACGACGCTGAGGGCCGCGCCCTCCTTCGTCACCTCGGCTTCCCCTTCAAGGAGGCGTGAGCGAGATGGCGAAGAAGGCTCTGATCGCTAAGGCTGCTCGCAAGCCCAAGTTCGGTGTGCGCGCGTACACCCGCTGCCAGCGCTGCGGCCGTCCGCACTCCGTGTACCGCAAGTTCGGCCTCTGCCGCGTGTGCCTTCGTGAGATGGCTCACCGTGGCGAGCTGCCGGGCGTGACCAAGAGCTCCTGGTAATCCCCTTATTTAGGGGTTCCAGAGGCTCTCGGTAAGCAATGGGCGTGTCAGGCGCCCACCTCTTCATGGCTTAGGCTTGGAGGGTTGGGCGCCTGACGGTCGCCCGTACGACTTACTACGCCGTAGGTCCACCGCGCCGCACCCGTCCCGTCTCGGATCGGGGAGAGGGATGGCGCACCAGGAAACCCCGGCGAGAGAGGCCACAGGCCAATTCATGACCATGACTGATCCGATCGCAGACATGCTGACGCGTCTGCGGAACGCGAACTCGGCGTACCACGACTCCGTGACGATGCCGGCGTCCAAGATCAAGTCTCACATCGCGGAGATCCTCCAGCAGGAGGGCTTCATCACCGGCTGGAGCGTCGAGGACGCCGAGGTCGGCAAGAACCTCACCCTCGAGCTGAAGTTCGGCCCGAACCGTGAGCGCTCCATCGCGGGCATCAAGCGGATCTCCAAGCCCGGTCTCCGGGTGTACGCGAAGTCCACCTCCCTGCCGAAGGTGCTGGGCGGCCTCGGCGTGGCGATCATCTCCACGTCGCACGGGCTCCTCACCGACAAGCAGGCCGGCAAGAAGGGCGTGGGTGGGGAAGTCCTCGCCTACGTCTGGTAGCAGAAGGGAACGGAGGAAACAGCTATGTCGCGCATCGGCAAGCTCCCCATCGCGGTTCCCGCCGGCGTGGACGTCACCATCGACGGCCGGACCGTGTCGGTCAAGGGCCCCAAGGGTTCGCTGACTCACACCGTCGTGGCTCCGATCGACATCGCCAAGGGCGAGGACGGCACTCTCCAGGTGACCCGCCCCAACGACGAGCGTCAGAGCAAGGCCCTGCACGGCCTGTCCCGCACGCTGGTGGCGAACATGATCACCGGCGTGACCCAGGGTTACGTGAAGAAGCTCGAGATCAGCGGTGTCGGTTACCGCGTGACCGCCAAGGGCTCGAACCTCGAGTTCGCGCTCGGTTACAGCCACCCGATCCTGGTCGAGGCCCCCGAGGGCATCACCTTCAAGGTCGAGGCTCCGACCCGTTTCTCGGTCGAGGGCATCGACAAGCAGAAGGTCGGCGAGGTCGCGGCCAACATCCGCAAGCTGCGCAAGCCCGACCCGTACAAGGCCAAGGGCGTCAAGTACGAGGGCGAAGTCATCCGCCGCAAGGTCGGAAAGGCGGGTAAGTAAGCCATGGCATACGGGCAGAAGATCCTGAAGGGCGACGCCTACAAGCGCGCCGCGATCAAGCGCCGTCACATCCGGATCCGCAAGCGGATCTCCGGTACGGCGGAGCGTCCCCGTCTGGTCGTTACCCGCTCGAACCGCCACATCGTGGCCCAGGTGATCGACGACATCAAGGGTCACACCCTGGCGTCGGCGTCCACCCTGGACACGTCGGTCCGCGGCGGCGAGGGCGACAAGTCCGCGCAGGCCAAGCAGGTCGGCGCCCTGGTCGCCGAGCGTGCCAAGGCCGCCGGTGTCGAGGCTGTCGTATTCGACCGTGGTGGCAACCAGTACGCCGGGCGCATCGCCGCCCTGGCGGACGCCGCCCGCGAAGCCGGGCTCAAGTTCTGAGCCTGCCGTAGCTAGCGGAAACAGAGAGAGGTAATTCCAATGGCTGGACCCCAGCGCCGCGGTGGCGGTGCCGGTGGCGGCGAGCGGCGGGACCGGAAGGGCCGTGACGGCGGCGCTGCTGCCGCCGAGAAGACCGCGTACGTTGAGCGCGTTGTCGCGATCAACCGCGTCGCCAAGGTTGTGAAGGGTGGTCGTCGCTTCAGCTTCACCGCGCTGGTCGTGGTGGGCGACGGTGACGGCACCGTGGGTGTCGGTTACGGCAAGGCCAAGGAGGTGCCGGCCGCCATCGCCAAGGGCGTTGAGGAGGCCAAGAAGCACTTCTTCAAGGTCCCCCGTATCCAGGGCACCATCCCGCACCCGATCACGGGTGAGAAGGCTGCCGGCGTCGTGCTGCTCAAGCCCGCGTCCCCCGGTACCGGCGTTATCGCCGGTGGTCCGGTGCGCGCCGTGCTCGAGTGCGCCGGTATCCACGACGTGCTGTCGAAGTCGCTCGGCTCGTCCAACGCGATCAACATCGTGCACGCGACCGTGGAGGCCCTCAAGGGCCTGCAGCGTCCCGAGGAGATCGCGGCCCGCCGCGGTCTGCCGCTCGAGGACGTCGCCCCCGCGGCTCTGCTTCGTGCGCGTGCCGGGGCGGGTGTGTAATGGCCCGCCTCAAGATCACGCAGACGAAGTCGTACATCGGCAGCAAGCAGAACCACCGTGAGACCCTGCGTTCGCTCGGGCTGAAGCGCCTGAACGATGTGGTCGTCAAGGAGGACCGCCCCGAGTTCCGCGGCATGGTGCACACCGTCCGCCACCTCGTGACGGTCGAGGAGGTCGACTGATCATGGCGGAGAACAACCCGCTCAAGATCCACAACCTCCGTCCCGCCCCGGGCGCCAAGACCGCCAAGACCCGTGTCGGTCGTGGTGAGGCGTCGAAGGGTAAGACGGCCGGTCGTGGTACCAAGGGCACGAAGGCCCGTTACCAGGTTCCGGAGCGCTTCGAGGGTGGCCAGATGCCGCTCCACATGCGTCTCCCGAAGCTGAAGGGCTTCAAGAACCCGTTCAAGACCGAGTTCCAGGTCGTGAACCTCGACAAGCTGGCCGCGCTGTACCCGGAGGGTGGCGAGGTCACCGTCGAGGGTCTCGTCGCCAAGGGTGCCGTTCGCAAGAACAGCCTCGTCAAGGTGCTCGGCCAGGGCGAGATCTCCGTGGCGCTGCAGGTGACGGTCGACGCCGTCTCCGGCTCCGCCAAGGAGAAGATCACCGCCGCCGGCGGTACCGTCACCGAGCTCGTCTGACCACATCAGGCGTCTCGATGACTTGAGCGATCCCGACCGGGGATACCCCACAAATGGGGTATCCCCGGTTGGTCGTTCCTAGGGCGGCTGTGTCGCGGGTAAGGTGACCAGCACTGCCCACTTTTCACAAGGTTCTCCCAAGGGGGCACCTTGAGCGGCAGTCGGCCGTTACTCATGTCGTTGTCGTTTGTCGTTGTTCTTATTCGACCTTCAAGACCGTCACCCTTGACGCAGATGCGCGGGGGTCGCAGGAGGCACCGTGCTCACCGCGTTCGCCCGGGCGTTCAGGACGCCCGACCTGCGCAAGAAGCTGCTCTTCACGCTCGCCATCATCGTGGTCTACCGGGTCGGTACGCACATTCCGATCCCCGGCGTGGACTACACGTCCGTTCAGCGCTGCGTCGACGAGGCGTCCGGCAACCAGGGCCTGTTCGGTCTGGTGAACATGTTCAGCGGCGGTGCGCTGCTGCAGATCACGGTCTTCGCCCTCGGCATCATGCCGTACATCACGGCGAGCATCATTCTTCAGCTGCTGACCGTGGTCATCCCGCGCCTGGAAGCCCTCAAGAAGGAGGGCTCGGCCGGTACGGCGAAGATCACGCAGTACACGCGTTACCTGACCGTGGCGCTGGCCATCCTCCAGGGCACCGGCCTGGTGGCCACCGCCCGCAGCGGCGCCCTCTTCTCCGGCTGCACCGTCGCCAGCCAGATCGTCCCGGACCGTGCGATCTTCACCACCGTCACCATGGTGATCTGCATGACCGCCGGTACGGCCGTCGTCATGTGGCTCGGTGAGCTCATCACCGACCGCGGCATCGGCAACGGCATGTCGATCCTGATGTTCATCTCGATCGCCGCGACCTTCCCCTCCGCGCTGTGGTCCATCAAGAAGTCGGGCACCCTGGCCGACGGCTGGATCGAGTTCGGCACGGTCATCGCGGTCGGCCTGGTGATGGTCGCCCTGGTCGTCTTCGTCGAGCAGGCCCAGCGTCGGATCCCCGTGCAGTACGCCAAGCGCATGATCGGCCGCCGGTCCTACGGCGGTACCTCGACGTACATCCCGCTCAAGGTGAACCAGGCCGGTGTGATCCCGGTCATCTTCGCCTCGTCGCTGCTCTACATCCCGGCCCTCGTCGCTCAGTTCTCCAGCGGGACCTCCAGCTGGAAGACCTGGATCGAGACGAACCTGACCAAGGGTGACCACCCGATCTACATCAGCGTGTACTTCCTGCTGATCGTTTTCTTCGCCTTCTTCTATGTCGCGATCTCCTTCAACCCCGAGGAAGTCGCCGACAACATGAAGAAGTATGGTGGCTTCATCCCGGGCATCCGGGCTGGCCGACCGACCGCTGAGTACCTGTCCTACGTGCTCAACCGGATCACCTGGCCGGGTTCGCTGTATCTGGGCCTGATCGCTCTCGTCCCGACGATGGCGTTGGTTGGTTTCAATGCAAACCAGAACTTCCCGTTCGGCGGGACCAGCATCCTGATCATCGTGGGTGTCGGACTCGAGACGGTGAAGCAGATCGAGAGCCAGCTCCAGCAGCGCAATTACGAAGGGTTCCTCCGCTGATGCGAATCGTCCTCGTTGGGCCGCCGGGCGCCGGCAAGGGAACGCAGGCCGCGTTCCTGGCCAAGAACCTGTCGATCCCGCACATCTCCACGGGCGACCTGTTCCGCGCCAACATCAGCCGGCAGACGGAGCTCGGAAAGCTCGCGAAGTCCTACATGGACGCGGGCAACCTGGTGCCGGACGAGGTCACGATCGGCATGGCCAAGGACCGCATGGAGCAGCCGGACGCCGAGGGCGGTTTCCTGCTGGACGGCTTCCCCCGCAACGTGTCCCAGGCCGAGGCGCTCGACGAGGTGCTCCAGGCCGAGAGCATGAAGCTGGACGCGGTCCTGGACCTCGAGGTCCCGGAGGAAGAGGTCGTCAAGCGGATCGCCGGGCGGCGGATCTGCCGCAAGGACTCCAGTCACGTCTTCCACGTCACGTACAGCGCGCCGCAGCAGGAGGGCGTCTGCGACGTCTGCGGCGGCGAGCTGTACCAGCGGGACGACGACTCCGAGGAGACCGTCCGCAAGCGGCTCGAGGTCTACCACACTCAGACCGAACCGATCATCGACTACTACAAGGCGCAGGGGCTGGTCGTCACCATCTCCGCGCTGGGCAAGGTCGAAGAGGTCACGGGGCGCGCCATGGGCGCGCTGCAGCGTGACGAGGACGGTCGGTAGAGCCGTTCGAAGTCTCCGGGAAGCCCCCGTCGTCCACCTGGGACGACGGGGGCTTCTCCGTGTCGGGCGGGATGCCACGGCCGTCTCGGCGTACGTCTGTGCGTACGCGTATCCTGGAGCGCCGCGATACCAGTGGCCAGGAGGCGCAACCCATCATGGTGCAGATCAAGACCCCCGAGCAGATCGCGAAGATGCGGGCGGCGGGGTTGGTCGTCGCCGCCATCCACGCGGCGACGCGGGAAGCGGCGGTGCCGGGGGCGACCACCAAGGACCTGGACGAGGTGGCGCGCAAGGTGCTCGCCGAGCACGGGGCGAAGTCGAACTTCCTCGGATACGGCGGTTTCCCCGCGACGATCTGCACCTCGGCGAACGACGTGGTCGTGCATGGCATCCCGTCCGACGAGGTGGTCCTCAAGGACGGCGACATCATCTCGATCGACTGCGGCGCGATCGTGGACGGCTGGCACGGCGACGCGGCGTACACCGCGTTTGTGGGCTCCGGTCACGCCCCGGAGCTGATCGAGCTCTCCCGGGTGACGGAGGAGTCGATGTGGGCCGGCATCGCCGCGATGAAGCTCGGCAACCGGCTCGTCGACGTCTCCCGCGCCATCGAGACGTACATCCGCCGTCAGCCCAAGCCGGGTGGCGGCCGCTACGGCATCATCGAGGACTACGGCGGCCACGGCATCGGCACCGAGATGCACATGGACCCGCATCTGCTGAACTACGTCGACCGGCGCCGCGGCAAGGGACCCAAGCTGGTGCCCGGCTTCTGCCTCGCGATCGAGCCGATGGTGTCCCTGGGCACGCCCCGCACCGAGGTCCTCGAGGACGACTGGACGGTCATCACGACCGACGGCACGTGGTCCTCGCACTGGGAGCACTCCGTCGCCCTGACGGAGGAGGGCCCGCTGGTGCTCACCGCCCCGGACGGCGGCAAGGCAAAGCTGGCCGAGCACGGGGTCGTGGCCGCGCCGGATCCGTTGGGGTGAGGGTGTCGGGTGGCTGTCCTTTGCGGATGTTTGAAGCTTACGGATCTTTCGGGTGGGGCAGACTCTCTCGATTCGTGTTTCTCGGGGCGCTGACGTAGACTGACTCGTCGGCTCTCGTGTACCCGCATGTCCGCATGCAAGCACACAGAGTCGATCAAGGTAGTCGATTCGAAGGGCGAAGCGTGGCCAAGAAGCAAGGTGCCATCGAGATCGAGGGCACTGTCGTCGAGTCTCTGCCGAACGCCATGTTCAAGGTCGAGCTCCAGAACGGCCACCAGGTCCTGGCACACATCAGCGGCAAGATGCGTATGCACTACATCCGCATCCTCCCTGACGACCGGGTCGTGGTGGAGCTGTCTCCGTACGACCTGACGCGTGGCCGGATCGTCTACCGGTACAAGTAGATCTTGCCCACGTCCCGCGTGAGCGGGGCTGCCGGCAACTGACCCGGAGAACCTCACATCCCATGAAGGTCAAGCCGAGCGTCAAGAAGATCTGCGACAAGTGCAGGGTGATCCGCCGTCACGGTCGGGTCATGATCATTTGCGAGAACCCGCGCCACAAGCAGCGCCAGGGCTGATCGCAGCCGATCTCACCCTCTGCATCGAAATCGCAGAGACTTCGCGCGACGCGAGCTGAATATGTTCATACGCAGGACCCAGGCGGGGGTTTTCTCTTGCCTGACACCCCCGGTTCGGAGGCCGGGGACTCAGTTCGTACCTGGTACGGCGGCTGGGATCCGGTTCTGTGGAAGACCTCCGAAGATCACCAGGAGCCATTGAATGGCACGCGTTTCCGGTGTTGACATCCCGCGCGACAAGCGCGTGGAGGTCGCCCTCACCTACGTGTTCGGCATCGGCCGGACCCTCTCGCAGGAGACGCTGGCTGCGACCGGCGTCGACCCGAACACCCGTGTTCGCGATCTGACCGAAGAGCAGCTGGTCGCCATCCGCGAGTACGTGGACAACAACATCAAGACCGAGGGTGACCTCCGTCGTGAGATCCAGGCCGACATCCGCCGCAAGGTCGAGATCGGCTGCTACCAGGGTCTCCGTCACCGTCGTGGTCTGCCCGTCCGCGGTCAGCGCACCAGCACGAACGCTCGTACCCGCAAGGGCCCGCGTCGCGCCATCGCCGGCAAGAAGAAGCCGGGCAAGAAGTAGTCCGCAGCGGACTCGCCGTCCAGCGGTCTTCGCTGTAGGACCGACCACCTCCCGTAGGAGTAATAGATGCCCCCCAAGGGTCGTCAGGGCGCTGCCAAGAAGGTGCGCCGCAAGGAAAAGAAGAACGTCGCCCACGGCCAGGCGCACATCAAGAGCACGTTCAACAACACGATCGTGTCCATCACGGACCCGGCCGGCAACGTGATCTCCTGGGCCTCCGCCGGCCACGTCGGCTTCAAGGGCTCGCGCAAGTCCACGCCGTTCGCCGCGCAGATGGCCGCCGAGTCGGCTGCCCGTCGCGCGCAGGAGCACGGCATGCGCAAGGTCGACGTCTTCGTCAAGGGCCCGGGCGCCGGTCGTGAGACCGCGATCCGTTCCCTGCAGGCCACGGGCCTCGAGGTCGGCTCCATCCAGGACGTCACCCCGACCCCGCACAACGGCTGCCGTCCGCCGAAGCGTCGCCGCGTCTGACGCACGGTTGTTTTCAGGCTACGGGCGGTACGGCTCCCTCAACGGGTCGTATCGCCCGTACCCTTGCAGTACAGAGTCGGGCGTCAAATAGCGGGCGCCCCTGACTGAAGGAACACAACATGCTGATCGCTCAGCGTCCCTCGTTGACCGAAGAGGTCGTCGACGAGTTCCGCTCCCGGTTCGTGATCGAGCCGCTGGAGCCGGGCTTCGGCTACACCCTCGGCAACTCCCTGCGCCGTACGCTCCTGTCGTCGATCCCGGGTGCGGCGGTCACGTCGATCCGTATCGACGGTGTCCTGCACGAGTTCACCACCGTGCCGGGCGTCAAGGAGGACGTCACCGACCTGATCCTCAACATCAAGCAGCTGGTCGTGTCCTCCGAGCACGACGAGCCCGTGGTGATGTACCTGCGCAAGCAGGGCCCGGGTCTGGTCACCGCCGCCGACATCGCGCCCCCGGCCGGTGTCGAGGTGCACAACCCCGACCTCGTCCTCGCCACGCTCAACGGCAAGGGCAAGCTGGAGATGGAGCTGACGGTCGAGCGCGGCCGCGGTTATGTCTCCGCCGTGCAGAACAAGCAGGTGGGCCAGGAGATCGGCCGGATCCCGGTCGACTCGATCTACTCGCCGGTTCTGAAGGTCACGTACAAGGTTGAGGCCACCCGTGTCGAGCAGCGCACCGACTTCGACAAGCTGATCGTCGACGTCGAGACCAAGCAGGCGATGCGTCCCCGTGACGCCATGGCCTCCGCCGGTAAGACCCTGGTCGAGCTGTTCGGTCTCGCCCGCGAGCTGAACATCGACGCCGAGGGCATCGACATGGGTCCGTCCCCGACGGACGCGGCGCTGGCGGCCGATCTCGCGCTTCCGATCGAGGAGCTCGAGCTCACCGTCCGTTCCTACAACTGCCTCAAGCGCGAGGGCATCCACTCCGTGGGTGAGCTCGTCGCCCGTTCCGAGGCGGACCTCCTCGACATCCGCAACTTCGGTGCGAAGTCGATCGACGAGGTCAAGGCGAAGCTGGCCGGCATGGGCCTGGCCCTGAAGGACAGCCCGCCCGGATTCGACCCCACGGCCGCCGCCGACGCCTTCGGCGCCGACGACGACGCGGACGCGGGTTTCGTGGAGACCGAGCAGTACTGATCAGTACGTGATCGGTCGTTGCCGGTGAGCATCCGCTCATCGGGTTCCTGACCCCGGTACCTGACACGGCCGGGGCAGACACACAGGAGAAGAAGATGCCGAAGCCCACCAAGGGTGCCCGTCTGGGCGGCAGTGCCGCGCACGAGAAGCTGCTCCTCGCGAACCTCGCGAAGGCGCTCTTCGAGCACGGCCGTATCACCACCACCGAGGCGAAGGCCCGTCGGCTGCGGCCGTACGCCGAGCGTCTGGTGACCAAGGCGAAGAAGGGCGACCTTCACAACCGCCGTCAGGTGCTCCAGGTCATCACGGACAAGAGCGTCGTCCACACGCTCTTCACCGAGATCGGCCCGCGCTACGAGAACCGCCCGGGTGGCTACACCCGTATCACCAAGATCGGTAACCGCCGTGGCGACAACGCGCCCATGGCTGTCATCGAGCTGGTCGAGGCGCTGACCGTGGCGCAGCAGGCGACCGGTGAGGCCGAGGCCGCGACGAAGCGTGCGGTCAAGGAGGCCGAGGAGGCCAAGGTCGAGGAGACCAAGGCCGACGAGGTCGTCGAGGACGCCGCGCCGGAGTCCGAGGAGTCGAAGGAGGCGTAAGCCGTCCTTGGGCTGCCGGTCCGTTATGGCTGGTCGCGCAGTTCCCCGCACCCCTCTGGGGCGCGTCAGTGGGTCCGTTCCTTTCGAGGGACGGGCCCGCTTTTTTGTGTTGCTGAGAGGATCTCTGTGTGAGTGACGAAGTGCAGCCCGGTTACGTCCGTGTCCGTCTTGATCTGTCCTACGACGGGAGCGAGTTCTCCGGGTGGGCCAAGCAGGCCGGGGGGCGGCGGACCGTGCAGGGGGAGATCGAGGACGCCCTGCGGACCGTCACGCGGTCCCGGGAGACCTATGAGCTGACCGTGGCCGGGCGGACCGATGCCGGGGTGCACGCGCGGGGGCAGGTGGCTCATGTCGATCTGCCGGAGGGGGTCTGGCGTGAGCATCACGAGAAGCTGCTGAAGCGGCTTGCCGGACGGCTGCCGAGGGATGTGCGGGTGTGGGCGCTCAGGGAGGCCCCCCATGGCTTCAACGCCCGGTTCTCGGCCGTCTGGCGGCGGTACGCGTACCGGGTGACGGACAATCCGGGGGGCGTGGACCCGCTGCTGCGGAACCATGTGCTCTGGCACGACTGGCCGCTAGACGTCGACGCCATGAACGAGGCCGCTCGGCGGCTGCTCGGGGAGCATGACTTCGCCGCCTACTGCAAGCGGCGGGAGGGGGCCACCACGATTCGGACCCTTCAGGAGCTGAGTCTGGTGAAGGGCGATGACGGGATCATCACGGCGACCGTGCGGGCCGATGCGTTCTGTCACAACATGGTGCGGTCGCTCATCGGGGCGCTGTTGTTCGTGGGGGACGGGCATCGGGGGGCCGAGTGGCCGGGGAAGGTGCTGGCCGCGGGGGTGCGGGATTCTGCCGTGCATGTGGTGCGGCCGCACGGGCTGACGTTGGAGGAGGTGGGGTATCCGGCCGACGAGTTGCTCGCTGCGCGGAGCAAGGAGGCGCGGAACAAGAGGGTTTTGCCGTCTGCCGGGTGCTGTTGAGTTTTCGGTGCGGGGCCGTTGGGGCTGGTCGCGCAGTTCCTCGCGCCCCTTTGGGGGCGCTGTGGTTTACGCCGGTTCCATGATCAGCCAGGCCACCGTGGAGGCGTCCCCGGCCATACCCTTCACGGTGAACGACGTGCCAGGGGTGCGGGAGGCGACGTAGGCCACGCCTGAGGGGGTCCCGGCGGGGGACTGGACGGTCAGGAAGATGCGGCTGGCGGCGGTGACGGCGGTGGTGGGGACCGTCACCGGGGTCGTGCCGTTCAGGGTGACCGTGCCCATCTTGGCGTTGCTGCCCTCCTTGACCTTGATGCCCTTTCCGGCCCGTCCCACGACGAGGTCGGCGTCGGCGGTGCCGATCTGGGCGGTGCCGAGGCGGCCCCAGCTGGTGTCCCGGGCCGTGCCGTCGCCGGGGCCGAAGGTCTGGGTGCCGTCGATCTCCATCGCGAAGCGGTTGACGGAGTCGCCGCTCACCCGGGACTGGAAGGCGCGGGCGGCCGGGTCGGCGCCGGTGACCGCGTAGCCCCGGCCGGCCGACCGGTGCTGGACGAGGTGGACGCCGGGGCCGGCGCCGGCGTTGACCGTCACCCCGGGGGTGGTGAGGGAGACGCGGCCGCTGGTGCGGCTGACGGTGAGGGGGGTGTCGAGGACGGTGCCGTCGTCGGCGTGCCGGACCAGGGCGAAGTCGGAGCCGTCGCCGGTGCCGGACTCGGCGGCGTCCGTGGCGCGCAGGGTCCACCGGCGGGCCTTGCCGCGGGACCAGAACTCCAGGTCACGGCGGGTTCCGGCGGCCCCGGAGATCATGTGGACGTCATGTGTGTCCCACTCGACGCCGGTGGCCCGGTGGGTGCCGGAGATCACGCCGCTGTGGCGGACGACGACCGCTCCGAGGTCCTGGAAGGGGGCCGTCGTGCCGAGGTACTCGCCGCCGATCACCGAGACGTTGCTCACGGGGTTCAGGGCGGAGGTGGTGATGCCGTACGCGGGGGAGGGGACGTCGGCGGTGTCGGTCGTGTCGTCGGCGCGGCCGGTGGAGGTGGAGCAGCCGGTGAGGACGACGCCCTCGGCGGCCTCGCCGGTGACGGTGAAGCCGGAGTAGGGGATGAGGGAGGTCGCGCTCTCCCTGCCGTCCTGCCGGGCGAGGCAGCCGAGGAGCTGGAGGAAGCGGCCGCCGGCGGAGGTGGCGAGGTGGAAGCCGTCCCGGCCGTTGCGGTCGGTGGTGCAGCCGATCATCACCATCGCGTGGTTGACGCCGGTGATGTGGTAGCCGTGCCGGGTGTTCGCCTCCGAGCGGCAGTCGACCATGGTGACGGCGTCGGGGTTGAGGATGTCGTAGCCGTGTCCCCGGTTGCCCTGGGCGTGGCACTGGAACAGGTCGGCGTCGACCAGGCCGCCGCCGGTGCCCGCCGCGTCGCCCCAGGTGAAGCCGTGGCCGTCGTTGCCGACGGCGTGGACCTGGCTGAGCTGGAAGGCGGTGGCGTTCTGGGCGTTGAGGCCGTGGCCGGTGAAGCGCCAGACGGTCACCTGGTCCATGCCGATGTCCTGGACGCCGGGGGTGATCCGGATGCCGTCGATCGCGGTGCCGGTGGTGTCCTTCTGGCCGCGGCCGTCGAGGGCCAGGCCGTACAGGCGCGGGCCGCCGCCGTACGCCGGGTCGTGGGACGTCCCCCGTGCCGGGGCGGGGTCGACGACGATCAGGGCCTCGCCGGTGAAGGAGCCGGTGCCGGGGTGCAGGGAGGAGGCGGTCATGCCGGTGCGGGCCGGGAGGCGCGGGTTCCAGTCGCCGCGCAGGGTGACGCCCAGCGTGAGGCGGAGCGGGGAGGCGAGCCGGTAGGCGCCGGGCGGGAGGTAGACCGTGCCGCCCTGGCCGGCTTCGTCGATCGCCTTCTGGATGGCGGGCGCGTCGTCGGTCTTGTCGTCGCCGAGGGCCCCGTACGCCGTGTCCTTCACGTTCAGCCAGCCCGCGCCGGTGTCGGCGGCGGAGGCCCTCTGGGCGATGACGACCGAGGTGGCGAGGGCGGCGCCGGTGAGACCGGCGGCGCCGGCGAGGAGGCTGCGGCGGGTCGTGGCGCTCATGGCGTGGTCCCCCCAGGGATCCGTGACCGGATGATCAGATGATCACTTGGGGGGAGTGTCGCACGTCCGTTTGGCCCGTTTGACGGCCGGCCGGGTCAGCCCTCGGCCGCCGCCGAGGCCTGGGCCTGGCCGCGGCGGTTGATCTGCTGGAAGGCGAAGTCGGCGAGGTCGTCACCCATGGTGAAGACCGCCGTGTCCTTCGTGGTCACGTCCTTGCCGTTGGTGAAGCCCGAGATCGTGAAGTAGGCGTACCGGCCGTAGGAGTTGGTCGTCGAGCGGCAGATCGCGGCGTTGCAGAAGGCCTTCACGCCCTTGCCGGTGAGCGCCTTGACGATGCTCTTGCTGTCGGCCTGGCTCTTGACCTTCAGGGCCTGCGCCTCGGTGTCGAAGACGGCCACACCGACGGTCACCGCGGCATCGCCCTTGGTGTACGTCACCCGCATCAGCCGTGTGCAGCCGTTGGCGGCGAGGACCTTGGGCAACGTGCCCTGGACGCCCGTGGCGCAGTCGGTGCTGTCGGCCGTCGGGCCCTTCTTGTAGACGTTGGAGCCCATGGTCAGCTGGGTTCCGGGGAACATCAGCTCCGGGCTGTTCTCCGCCTTGTCCTTGGCCTTGCTGGAGACGAACTCCTTGGGGTTCAGCGCCGGCGGCGCGCTGGTCGGCGCGAAGGACGGGGTGCCGGACGCGCTCGGCAGGCCGGCGGTGGCGGGCAGCGAGGACGTGGGCCGGTTGGCCTCGTCGCTCCCGCCCGTGTTCACCACGGCCATCGTCACGGCGGCACCGACGCCGACCGTGGCCAGCGCGCCCCCCACTATGAAGAACACCTTGCGGCGCCTGTTGCGCTTCTCGGACGCGTCCGCGAGTGCGGCCCAGTCCGGGGACGGGCCGTCACTGCCGCCGGTCCACGGCTGCTGGGAGTTCGGTTTCCACGGATCCCACTGGGACTGAGGTCCCCCCTGCCCATAGCTCATGGGCCGCATCTTAGACGCCGGGACACGCCGTTGTTCCGCCCCAACTGCCTTTGAAACCTTCTCACCCGGAGATGTCGTGTTTGCCGCGTGACCCTCTCGCCCCGGCCTCGTTTTGACCCCACCCTGGCGACGCGGGTATCCTGCATCTTCGTTGTGTATTGGCTTGCTCATTCTCACGGGACGGGCCCTTACACCGGTCCACCGGGCCGATGACCAGCGACCAGCACGCGGTTTGCGTCACCGCAGTGCAGTCAGGGCTGTCGTGATCGTCTTCGGTGACCTTGTCAGGACCACTCACTCGAAGCGAAGGCTACGAACCGTGCGTACGTACAGCCCCAAGCCCGGCGATGTGACGCGCCAGTGGCACGTCATCGACGCTCAGGACATCGTCCTGGGCCGTCTCGCCAGCACCGCCGCCTCCATCCTGCGCGGCAAGCACAAGCCGATCTACGCCCCTCACGTCGACACCGGTGACTTCGTCATCATCATCAACGCCGACAAGGTGCACCTGTCCGGCAACAAGCGGACCCAGAAGATGGCGTACCGCCACTCCGGCTACCCGGGTGGTCTGCGCTCCGTCCGCTACGACGAGCTGCTGGACAAGAACCCGGAGAAGGCCATCGAGAAGGCCGTCAAGGGCATGCTCCCGAAGAACACGCTGGGCCGTCAGATGCTCTCGAAGCTGAAGGTCTACAAGGGTGACCAGCACCCGCACGGCGCGCAGCAGCCGCAGCCGTTCGAGATCACCCAGGTCGCGCAGTAACACCGGCCGCCAGACCACCCCAAGCCAAGAGAATCTGAGGAATCACCGTGGCCGAGACCACTCCCGAGCAGCCGCTCGAAGAGACCGAGCTCGTCGACATCGACAGCTACACCACTGAGTCCGAGGTGCCCGTCGAGGGCGAGTACACCTCGGAGTCCCTCGCCTCCCGCTTCGGCGACCCGCAGCCGGCCGCCGGCCTGGGCCGTCGCAAGAACGCCATCGCCCGCGTCCGGATCGTCCCGGGCTCCGGCAAGTGGAAGATCAACGGTCGCACCCTCGAGGACTACTTCCCGAACAAGGTGCACCAGCAGGAAGTCAACGAGCCGTTCAAGGTGCTCGAGCTCGAGGGCCGTTACGACATCATCGCCCGCATCGCCGGCGGCGGTGTCTCCGGTCAGGCCGGTGCGCTCCGTCTCGGTGTCGCCCGTGCGCTGAACGAGGCGGACGTCGACAACAACCGCGGCGCGCTCAAGAAGGCCGGCTTCCTGACCCGTGACGACCGCGCGGTCGAGCGGAAGAAGGCCGGTCTGAAGAAGGCCCGCAAGGCTCCGCAGTACAGCAAGCGTTAATCGCTCGCTGCCTGCACACCGCACGCCCCGGCGGCACGCCACAGTGCTGTCGGGGCGTTCGTTTTATCACTGCCAGGGGCGTATAACGGCACAAGATGCTCAAAGGCTTGTGTGACGGATGCCGCTATCCGGTGTAATTGCCCCTTCGGTCATTGACGCTTCCTCAGGAGGACAAGTGGGACGACTCTTCGGCACGGACGGCGTGCGCGGTGTCGCCAACGCGGATCTGACGGCCGAGATGGCGCTCGGTCTGTCCGTCGCGGCTGCGCATGTGCTGGCCGAGGCGGGCACCTTCGAGGGGCACCGGCCGGTGGCCGTCGTGGGACGCGACCCGCGTGCGTCCGGGGAGTTCCTGGAGGCCGCCGTGGTGGCGGGTCTCGCGAGTGCCGGTGTGGACGTGCTGAAGGTCGGTGTGCTGCCGACGCCCGCCGTCGCCTACCTGACCGGCGTCCTCGGCGCCGACCTGGGCGTGATGCTCTCCGCCAGCCACAACGCCATGCCCGACAACGGCGTCAAGTTCTTCGCGCGCGGTGGCCACAAGCTCGCCGACGAGCTCGAGGACAAGATCGAGGCCGTGTACGAGTCCCACACGCACGGTGAGCCGTGGGAGCGGCCCACGGGCGCGGGCGTCGGACGCGTACGCACCTACGACGAGGGCTTCGACCGGTACGTCGCGCACCTCATCGCCGTCCTCCCCAACCGGCTCGACGGGCTGAAGATCGTCCTCGACGAGGCGCACGGCGCGGCGGCGCGGGTGTCGCCGGAGGCGTTCACCCGGGCCGGGGCCGAGATCGTGACGATCGGGGCCGAGCCGGATGGGCTCAACATCAACGACGGGTGCGGGTCGACGCACCTGGACAAGCTGAAGGCCGCGGTCGTCGAGCACGGGGCCGACTTCGGCATCGCGCACGACGGGGACGCGGACCGGTGCCTCGCCGTGGACCACACGGGCGAGGAGGTCGACGGCGACCAGATCCTCGCCGTCCTGGCGCTTTCCATGCGGGAGCGGGGCGTGCTGCGGTCGGACACCGTCGTCGCCACCGTGATGTCCAACCTCGGGTTCAAGCTCGCCATGGAGCGGGAGGGGATCCACCTCGTCCAGGCGGCGGTCGGCGACCGGTACGTCCTGGAGGAGATGAAGGAGCACGGGTACGCGCTCGGCGGCGAGCAGTCCGGGCATGTGATCATCCTCGACCACGCGACGACCGGGGACGGCACGCTGACCGGGCTGATGCTCGCGGCGCGGCTCGCCGAGACCGGGAAGCCGCTGCGCGAGCTGGCCTCCGTGATGGAGCGGCTGCCGCAGGTGCTGGTCAATGTGCCGGACGTGGACAGGTCCCGGGTCGGGGACTCGGCCGAGCTGTCGACGGCCGTCGCCGAGGCCGAGCGGGAGCTGGGGACGACCGGACGGGTGCTGCTGCGGCCCTCCGGGACCGAGCCGCTGGTGCGGGTGATGGTCGAGGCCGCCGATATCGAGCAGGCTCGGTCTGTCGCGGGGCGGCTGGCCGATGTGGTGAAGTCCGCGCTGGGGTAGCCGGCCGGGCGGGTTCGGGGCGGGGGGTGCGGTGCCGTGCGGTGCGGTGCCGTGCGGTGCGGTGCCGTGCGGTGCGGTGCGGTGCGGGCCGCGGGTTCGTCGTGGCTTGTCGCGCAGTTCCCCGCGCCCCTTCGGGGGCTTCCGGGTGGGGACGGCCGCGGGTTCGTCGTGGCTTGTCGCGCAGTTCCCCGCGCCCCTTCGAGCGCCCTCGCGGGCGCCCCTTCGAGCGGTCCGGTCATGAGTTGGCCCGGCGTCCGGATACGTGATCCGGGGGAGATCCCTCAGCGGCGGTTCCTTGACCTCCACCACCCTTGTTGGGCCAGCAGGGTCAGGGTTCCCGCGAGGACGATGCCCAGGAGGTTCAGCAGGAGCTGCTCCGTCGAACCCCACGTCTGTTCCATGTCGCCGTAGCTGAGGGCGACCGCCGCGTTGGCCGCCGCCGGGACCGTGGTGACGGAGATGGCCACGCCGACCAGGGCGCCGGACTTGGCCGAGGTGAGGGAGAGGGTGCCGGCCGCCCCGGCCAGGACGGCGACGATGAAGGAGAAGGCGTCGGGGGCGTAGACGAAGCCGGTCTGGGGGCGGTCGGCGTCGAGCTGGGCCCGGCTGAAGAGGTCCAGGGCGTCCATGAAGAGACTGAAGACGACCGTGGCGGCCATGGCGATCGCGAAGCCGACCAGCAGGGCGTTCAGGGAACGCAGGGCGAGGCGGGGGCGGCGGCGCACGATCGACGTGGAGATCCCGGCGAGCGGGCCGAACTCCGGGCCCACGGCCATCGCGCCGACGATCAGGACCGCGTTGTCCAGCACCACACCACAGGCCGCGATCATCGTGGCCAGCGTGATGAACGCGAGGTAGGTGACGGAGAGGGTCGACTCCTCGTGGGTGGCGTCGGTGAGGTGCTCCCACAGCACCGCGTCCGCACCCTCGCCCGGCGCCTCGGCCTCGGCCTTCTCGGCGCGCAGCGACAGGGACAGGTCGATGTTCTCGACGGCGATCGAGCCGGTCCGCTCCAGGCCCAGCTCCTGGAGCCCGGTGAGGAGTGCGTCGCCGGCCTCGCGGGCCACGTCGCAGGTGACGACGTCCCCGGCGGGATTGCGGGCGGCGCCCTGCAGTACCACGAGGTGCGTGGTGCCGACGGTGTTCTCGATCAGGCGGAGCACGTCGTCGGTCTTCTCCGGCGGGGTGATCAGGCGCAGATGCAGCACGCAGGAAGGCTAGCGGGGAGGTCTGTCCCGCCCACCCCTGCCCCCTGTGACGGGGATCACGCCCCGGTGAAAACCTGTGGCCCGGCGCGGGCGTCTAGCGGGTGTGAGATCAGTCAGGGCGGCAGCACTGCACGAGGTGGACGAGGAGCGTCTCCTCCGCCTCGTGGCCAAGGGCGACCGTGCCGCGTTCGAGGAGTTGTACCGGCGTACGTCGCCGTGGATGGCGGTGCGGTTGCGCCGCCGGTGCGGGGACGAGCAGATCGTCGCGGAGGTCATGCAGGAGACCTATCTGTCGGTGTGGCGCGCGGCGAGCGCGTTCGCCGGGGCCGCGGCCGGCGGCTCGGCCACCGGCTGGCTGTGGACGATCGCGGCGCGCCGTCTGGCCGACGCGTTCCGGCGCAGGGCCCACCACGCGGAGCCGCCGCCGGCCGCCGCGCCGCCCGGAGCGGCGCCCGCCGCCGAGGAGGAGGCACTCGCGGCGACCGTCGGCGGTGAGGTCGGGGACGCGCTGCGCCACCTCGCGCCGGAACTGCGACAGGTACTGCAGGCCCTGGTGCTCGACGGACTGTCCGTCCGGGAGACCGCGGTCCTGCTCGGGCTGCCCGAGGGCACGGTCAAGACCCGTGCCCGCCGGGCCAGGATCCAGATGCGGAGGGCGCTGGCATGAGTGCGGAACACGCGTCGGAGCGGATCATCGAGGGGTACGCGCGCGGCGGCACGGACCTCGCCGCCGACGAGGTGTGGGCCGTGGAGGCCCATCTGGAGGGGTGCCGGGTGTGCCGCGACCGGCTGGCGGCCGCCGTCGCCGCCGGGGTGCCCGCCGTGGCGTCGCTGGTGGACTCCGTGTGGACCGGCCTCGAACCCGAACTGGCGGTCACCGCCCCGATGCCGCGCCGACGGTTTCGGACGGCCCGGCTGTCGGGGTGGCTGACACCCGCGATGGTGCCGTGGCTGGCCATGGTCGTCGGCGTGACGCTGCCGGCCCTGCTGCTCGACCGGGCCGGCACCGGCGTCGGCCTCGGCTCCGGCCGGGTGTCGCTGGTGCTGCTGTTCGCGCCGGTGCTGCCCGTGCTCGGGGTCGCGGCGTCCTGGTCGCGCGGTCTGGACCCGGCGTACGAACTGACGGCCTCGGCGCCCCGGGCCGGGCTCCCCCTGGTGCTGCGGCGCACCGCGTCCGTGCTCGGCGTGGTCGTCCCCGTGCTGCTGGTGGGCGGGTGGGCCACCGGGGTGATGGTGGCTCAGTGGCTGCTGCCCTGCCTGGCGTTCACGGCGGCGACGCTGGCGCTCGGCGGGGTCGTCGGGGTGACCCGGGCCGCCGTCGCGACGGCCGCCGTGTGGGCCGCCGTGATCGTGGCGCCGACCCTGGCCGCCGGCGGCCGTACAGCCTTCGCCCTGCGGACGGGCGGACTGCCCGTGTGGGGGCTGATCCTCGCTCTCGGCATCGGTGTCGTGATCGCCCGCAGGGGCGCGTACTCCGTGCTGGGAGCCCATCGATGACCACCGGAAAGGAACACCCCATGACGTCCGCGGTGAGCGAGGCCGACCTCGCACCGACGCCCTACGCCTGGGAGATCCGGGCCACCGGGCTGAAGGTCAGGGTCGGCCGGAAACGGATGGCCGTCGACGGCCTCGATCTGTCCCTGGGCACCGGCGTGCACGGCCTCCTCGGCCCCAACGGGGCGGGCAAGACCACCCTCATCCGCACGCTGGCCACCGTGCTGCGCCCCACCGAGGGCGCCCTGGAGCTGCTCGGCGAGTCCGTGGGCGGCACGGGCGAACTGCGGGCGCTGCGCCACCGGATCGGCTATCTGCCGCAGGAGTTCGGCTACTACAAGCGGTTCACGGTGCGCGAGTTCGTCGAGTACATGGCGTGGCTGAAGGAGGTGCCCAAGGCGGACATCCCCGGGGCGGTGCAGCGCGCCGTGGAGCGGGTCGGCCTGGCGGACCGCGCCGACGACAGGATGAAGGCCCTCTCGGGGGGCATGGTGCGCCGGGTCGGCATCGCCCAGGCCATCGTCAACGACCCGGCGATCCTGCTGCTGGACGAGCCGACGGTCGGCCTGGACCCGACGCAGCGGCTGCGCTTCCGCGAACTGCTCCAGGAGCTGGGTACGGACACCTGTGTGCTCGTCTCCACCCATCTGGTGGAGGACGTGGCCGCCGCCTGCACCGACGTGGTGCTCTTCGCCGAAGGCCGCCTGGTCTTCCAGGGCACCCCGGACGACCTGGCCGCGGCGGGCGGCCCCGAGGACGTGGGCGACAGCCCCCTGGAGCGCGGCTACTCGGCGCTGCTGCAGGGCCCCGAGCAGGGAAGGGGCGCCTGGTGAACACACGCGTCCTGCGCATCGAGCTGAAGCGCTCGGTCGCCCCGTGGGCCGGTGCCGTGGTCCTGACGACGGCACTCGCGTTCCTGTTCCTGCTGAAGGGCACGTTCGACCGGGGCACCACGGCCTGGACGGCCCAGTGGACGAGCATGGCCCTGTGGATCCGCGGCCTGCTGTTCTACCTGTGGCCGCTCGCCGTCGGGTTCGGCGCGCTCCAGGGACTGCGCGACCGCCGCTCGAAGATGTCCGAGCTGCTGACCACCACCTCGCGCCCCGCCTGGCAGCGCGCCGCCGCACCAGCCGGCACGACGGCGATCACGCTGGCCTCGGCCTTCGCGCTGCTCGTCCTCGTGGGCGGGGTCCAGGTGCTCGCCAACACCGCGTACACGCACCTCGGGTGGCTGCCGATCTCGCTGGTGGGGGCGCTCGCGCTGGTCGCGGGAGCGCTGCTGGGCATGGGGGTCGGCAAGGCCCTGCCGAGCGTGCTCACCCCGCCGCTGCTGGCCGTCGCCGCCTTCGCGTTCACGGCCCTGATGCAGACGTCGCTGGGCCGGACCGAGCGGGAGACGGCGCCCGGGTTCACGGCCATGGAGCCGAACCGGCTCTCGCTGCTGTCACCGGCGGTGCAGGAGGTCCGCGACACGCTCGTCACGTTCTCCGCCTCCGTGCACCTGGGGCAGACGATCTGGCTGCTGGGCATGGCCGCGACGGGCTTCGGGCTGCTGGTCGCCGCGCGGCCGCGCACCCGGCTGCTCGCCCTGACGCCCGTCCTCGCGGGCGCGGCGCTCGCCCTGCTCGTCCTGCCCTCCGACCCGAACCGGATGTACGTCGTCGACAAGACCGCCGCCGAACTGGTGTGCGACGGCCCGGTGTGTGTGACCAGGATGCAGGAGGCACGGCTCGCCGGCCTCGCGGCGCCCGGCAAGGAGGCGCTGCGCCTGCTGCACGGCGCTCTGGGCGGCCAGGCGCCGGTCTCGGTCCGGGAGGACACCAGCGTCCTGCCGGAGGGCTCCACGCCGAAGTGGTCCCGTACGACGGTGCTCCTCGACTTCGACGACGACCTCATCGTGTCGGCGAAGGGCGAGGAGCGGACCCGGGCCCTGGTCGGCAAGGGCCTGGTGCCGGGATGCTCGCCCGTCGGCTGGAGCGGCGCGGGCCCGGAGGACATCGCGCGGACCGCCGCGACGGCCTGGGTCCTCGGAAAGTTCGAGCCGCTGCCCCGCGCGCTCCCGTCCGACCTGCTCCGTGAGATGGACACCGAGGCCCGCGCGGTGTGGAAGAAGCTCGAGGCGCTGCCCGCGCCCCAGCAGCGCGCGCGGATCGACGCGATGCGCACCGCCGCGCTGTCCTGCGGTGAGCGGGACGCCCTCGACGCGCTGACCGGCGGTGCGTCCCGGTGAGATGGCTGATGCTGTACGCCCGCTCACGTCAGGTCCCCGCCTCGCTCGCCGCGCTGCTGATCGCCGCGGGGGCGGTGTGGGCCCTCGCCCGGGACGGCGGCGCGGGGCCCGCCGATCCGCGGCTGCCCGTGCTGCTGCTCGCCACCGGGGCGATGGCGGCCTCGACCGGGCTCGGCGGGCAGGACCTCGCGCTGGACCGGACGGCCGCGATCCGCTGGGCGCCGCGCCGGGCGGCGCACGTGCTGCTGGCCGGGGCGGTCGTCGCCGCGGTGCCGCTGCTCGCGCGGACGGCGGGGAGCGACATGGCCGGGGCGGCGTTCCTCGTCCGCGACAGCGCGGGCCTGATGGGCCTGGGCGCCCTGGGCGCGGCGCTGTGGGGCGGCTCGTACGCGTGGACGCTGCCGTTCGCCTGGCTGTCGTACGCGTTCCTCGCGCCGCTCCCGACGGGGGTGCCGACGCGGGTGGCGAGCTGGATGCTGCTGCCGGCCGGCACTCCGGCGGCCACCTGGACGGCCGTGGCCCTCACGGTCACCGGCACCGCGGCCTACGCGCTGGCGGGCCCGAGACGCTGACCGGACCGGGTGCCCCCGTCCGTCACAGCTTGCGCAGACTCAGCCGCTGGACCTTGTGGTCGGAGCCCTTGCGGACGACGAGGGTGGCGCGGCCCCGGGTGGGGGCGATGTTCTCGACCAGGTTGGGCTTGTTGATGGTGCGCCAGAGGCCGCGGGCGTAGTCGAGGGCGTCGTCCTCGGAGACCTGGGTGTACTTCCTGAAGTACGAGTCCGGGTTCTGGAAGGCGGTGGCGCGCAGCTTGCGGAACCGGTTGAGGTACCAGCGCTCGATGTCCTCGGTGCTCGCGTCGACGTACACGCTGAAGTCGAAGTAGTCGGCGAGACCGACGCGGGTGCGGCCGTCCTTGCCGGGGAGGGCGGGCTGGAGGACGTTGAGCCCCTCGACGATGAGGATGTCGGGGCGGCGGACGGTCAGCCGCCGGTCGGGGACGATGTCGTAGATCAGGTGGGAGTAGACGGGGGCGGTGACCTCGTCCTTGCCCGCCTTGATGTCGGCGACGAACCGGGTCAGGGCACGGCGGTCGTACGACTCCGGGAAGCCCTTGCGCGACATCAGGCCGCGGGCCTCCAGCTCCCGGGTGGGCAGCAGGAAGCCGTCGGTGGTCACCAGTTCCACGCGCGGGTGTTCGGGCCACCGGGAGAGGAGCGCCTGCAACAGCCGGGCGACGGTCGACTTGCCGACGGCCACCGACCCCGCGACGCCTATGACGAACGGGGTGCCGGACTGGGAGCCCTGCTCACCGAGGAAGGTGTTCAGGGCGCCGCGCAGCCCGTCGGTGGCGCCGATGTAGAGATTGAGCAGCCGGGACAGCGGCAGATAGATGTCCCGCACCTCGTCGAGGTCGATGACGTCGCCGAGGCCACGCAGCTTCTCGACCTCCTCGGCGGTCAGCGGCAGCGGCGTCTTGTCGCGCAGCGCGCTCCACTCGCGGCGGGTGAGATCGACGTAGGGAGTCGCCTCCGGCCTGTGCCGGTGGGCGCTCCGGGGCATCGCGGAGACCGGTGAGATCACAGTCCATTGTTAACGGAGTTTGAACGGGACGGCGGGTGGGGTGTGTCACGCCGATCGTGCGGTCCGGCGTTCTCGCTCGCTCGTACCCCCGGTGGAATATCCGGAATCGGGCACGCGGAGGCGTGTTTGGCGCGCTCTTCGACTCTAGGCTGCCGCGCATGTGCGGAATCGTGGGATACGTGGGGTCTCAGTCGGCGCTCGAGGTCGTCATGGCCGGGCTGAAGCGGCTGGAGTACCGGGGATACGACTCGGCCGGTGTGGCCGTGCTCGCCGACGGAGGGCTGGCCGCCGCGAAGAAGGCGGGCAAGCTCGTGAATCTGGAGAAGGAACTCGGGGCCCGGCCGCTGCCGACCGGCCCGACCGGCATCGGACACACCCGCTGGGCCACGCACGGCGGGCCCACCGACGCCAACGCCCATCCTCATCTCGACAACGCCGGACGCGTCGCCGTCGTGCACAACGGGATCATCGAGAACTTCGCCGTCCTGCGCTCCGAACTGGCCGACCGGGGCCACGAACTGTCCTCCGAGACCGACACCGAGGTGGTCGCCCACCTCCTCGCCGAGGAGTTCTCCGGCACCGCCGACCTCGCCGAGGCCATGCGGCTCGTGTGCCGCCGCCTGGAGGGGGCGTTCACCCTCGTCGCCGTCCACGCGGACGAGCCGGACGTCGTCGTCGGCGCCCGCCGCAACTCGCCCCTCGTCGTGGGGATCGGCGAGGGCGAGGCCTTCCTCGCCTCCGACGTCGCCGCCTTCATCGCCCACACCCGCTCGGCCGTCGAACTCGGCCAGGACCAGGTCGTCGAGCTGCGCCGGGACGGCGTCACCGTCACCGGCTTCGACGGGCAGCCGGCCGACGTCCGCTCCTACCACGTCGACTGGGACGCCTCCGCCGCCGAGAAGGGCGGCTACGACTACTTCATGCTCAAGGAGATCGCCGAGCAGCCCAAGGCCGTCGCCGACACCCTGCTCGGCCGGATCGACGCGAGCGGCTCGCTCACCCTCGACGAGGTCCGCATCGGCGCCTCCGAGCTGCGCGAGGTCGACAAGGTCGTCATCGTCGCCTGCGGTACGGCCTTCCACGCCGGCCTCATCGCCAAGTACGCCATCGAGCACTGGACCCGTATCCCCTGCGAGGTCGAACTCGCCAGCGAGTTCCGCTACCGGGACCCCATCCTCGGCCCGCGCTCCCTCGTCATCGCCATCTCCCAGTCCGGGGAGACGATGGACACGCTCATGGCGCTACGGCATGCGAGGGAGCAGGGCTCGAAGGTGTTGGCCATCTGCAACACCAACGGCTCGACCATCCCCCGCGAATCCGACGCCGTCCTCTACACCCACGCCGGGCCCGAGGTCGCCGTCGCCTCGACGAAGGCCTTCCTCACGCAGCTCGTCGCCTGTTACCTGGTGGCGCTCTACCTCGGCCAGGTCCGCGGCACCAAGTGGGCCGACGAGATCCGCGCCGTCATCCGCGACCTCGCCCAGATCTCCGGCCAGGTCGAACGCGTCCTGGAGACCATGGAGCCGGTACGGGCCCTCGCCCGCTCCCTCGCCGACAAGAGGACGGTGCTGTTCCTCGGGCGGCACGTCGGCTATCCGGTCGCCCTCGAAGGAGCCCTGAAGCTCAAGGAACTCGCCTACATGCACGCGGAGGGCTTCGCCGCCGGTGAGCTGAAGCACGGGCCGATCGCCCTCATCGAGGAGGACCTGCCCGTCGTCGTGGTCGTCCCCTCGCCCCGCGGCCGGTCCGTGCTCCACGACAAGATCGTCTCCAACATCCAGGAGATCCGGGCCCGTGGTGCGCGGACCATCGTCATCGCGGAGGAGGGCGACGAGGCGGTCGCCCCGTACGCCGACCATCTCGTACGGATCCCCGCGACGCCGACGCTGTTGCAACCGCTGGTCGCCACGGTGCCGTTGCAGGTCTTCGCCTGCGAGCTGGCGACCGCCCGGGGCAACGAGGTGGACCAGCCACGCAACCTAGCGAAGTCCGTCACCGTGGAGTAGGCCGGCGAGGAAGACGTCGAAAGCCTCGGCAGGGAAGGTGAGAGTGCCTCCGGCCGGGGCTTTTGAGTCCCGTACGGAGGTGTGGGTGGGGGTGGTGGCGATTTCGACGCACTCGTTTCCATCGTCGGGGCCCGAGTAGGACGACTTCCGCCAGTTGTCCATGGGTGCCTCACAGCTCTTTCGCCAGTCGGTTGATGAAGTCGCGTGACTGTGCAGGGTCGAGTGATACGGCTTCCACTTTACGGAAGCGCGTTCGAAAGGCGCTGAGCTGTGATTCGGAGTCGATGAAGGCTGAGCCGTGGGGTACGTCCCTTACGACTGTGTCGAGTTTGGGGACGGGGCCACCGACGTACGTCATCGTGCTGGCGGCTCTGCCGAAGCCGTCGAGGTCGAACGGGATGATACGGACGGTGATGTTGTCCGATTCGGAGAGCTTCAGGAGTTTCACGAGTTGGGCTCGGGAGGCGCCGCGGTCGCTGACCCTGATGCGCAGCGCGGCCTCATGGATCACCAGCTCGTAGGGAATGACGATCTCCTGGCCTGCCATGCGGTGACGGACACGCACCTCGAGTTCCTCGGAGGTGAGTTCGGGAACCCTCGCGGAGAAGACGGCGCGGGCGTAGTCCTCCGTCTGCAACAGGCCCGGTACGTAGAGGACCGCGACATCGCGTCGGTGCGAGGCGTGGTGGTTCAGCTCGGAGATGTCCAGGAACGAGGTCGGCAGCAGCCCCCGGTACTCCTCCCACCAGCCGCGCGTTCGATCGGTGGCCATCACTGCGAGGGCCTCAATGAACTCCTGGTCCGTGCAGGCGTAATGGGATGCGAGGCGACGCAACCGTTCCTCGCTCACGCCTGTCAGCCCGGATTCGATGTGGCTGATCTGGACCCGGTTCGCCCCGAGGAGCGCCGCTGCCTGGACCGCGGTGAGCCCTGCGTCTTCACGGAGCCTGCGCAGTTCGGTCCCCAGGCGCATCTGACGTGCCGTTGGTTCGCGCCTCTGAACCATGGGTTGCCCTCCTCTTTCGGGGGTGGATCTCGCGATCGGCTTGCCGCGGGTAACACGTTACCCCTACCGTCGGTGACGCAGCGCACACCCTACGGAACCAAGTTGGAGCCCCCATGCCCGAACCCTGGGAGTACTCCCTCTACATCCCCAACGACCCCCGAGCTGTCACCGTTTCTCGGCACACCCTCCGGGTGATCCTCACCCTTCACGGCCTCGCCGCCCACCTCGACACCGCGGAGCTCCTCGCCGCCGAGCTGGTCTCCAATGCCGTACGGCATCAGAAGGGGCCCGCCGCCCTGAGGGTGCGGTGGAAGGAAGGGGTGTTGCAGATCGGGGCCTGGGACGCGGACCCTGAGCCGCCCGAACCGCCCGTCGGGCTGGACGAGTGGGACGAGGAGGCCGAGAGCGGACGCGGCCTCGCGCTGATCCGGGCCTGCTCGGACCTCTGGCACTGGCAGCCCATGTCCAGATTCGGCAGCCGGGGCAAGTACGTGTGGTGCGAGCTGAACTCTGCGGCTTGAAGGGGGATTACCCAGATGGTCACCTCAACCCACGAGACATCGCACCGGATCTTCCAGGATCATCCGGAGGTCCTCGCCCCCGTCTTCGAGGCGCTGGGGCTGCCGCCGCCCGTGAAGGCGGCCATCGAGGCGATCACGCCCGACGCGACGGAGATCAAGCCGCTGGAACGCCGTGTGGACACGGTGTTGAAGATCGAGCCGTCCGACGGGGACGGCTTCCTGCTCGCCATCGAGGCGCAGACCAGGAAGGCTCCCGACAAGGGAGTCAACTGGGCCTACTACGTGAGCTATCTGCAGGCGAAGTTCAACCTGCCGGTGCTGCTCGTGGCCGTCTGTCGCAACCGGTCCACGGCGGCCTGGGCTGCCGGACCCTTCGAGTGTCGTGTCGGCCCCTGGAAGACGCAGGTCACCCAGCCCTTCGTGCTGGGTCCGGACACGGTCGCGCGGATCACCGACGAGTCGGAGGTCGCGCGGCAGCCGGCGCTGGCGACGCTCAGCGTCATCGTGCACAGCGAGAGCCGGGACATCGCGGTCATACTGGAACTGCTGGCCCTCGGGATGCGGTCGTTCGACAAAGCCACGGCGAAGTACTGGTCGGAGCTGGTGGAGATCGGCCTGGAGGACACTCCGGCCCGTGAGACGTGGAGGGAATTGGAGAAGATGGTCATCACTTACTTCCCGGGCCGGGGCACGGTCTTCGAAGAGGCTTACCTGGACGGTGAGGCGAAGGGCGAGGCGAAGGGGAGGGCGGAGGGTGTTCTGCGGGTGCTGGAAGTGCGCGGCATCCCCGTCTCCGACGACCTGCGCGAGCGCATCACCGCCTGCACCGACCTCGCCCGGCTCGACGACTTGCTCGGCCGGGCCGTGACGGTCGAGCGCGCGCAGGAACTCTTCGGCGACGAGGACGGTGAGACTCCGGACCCGGAGTGAGGGCTGCGGCCCAGGCACTCGTCAGCCCCACCCACCGCACCGCCAAAAGCGCTTTCCCCCCGCTTTTGAAACCGCTGTAGGATCAGCCGACTTGCGAGGCGGGTGTGAAGGCCGGGGGGTCACAGGCGCCGGGTCGGCGTCCCACCCGTCTCCGCTACGGGGAGGGACTCTCATGGCTCGTCACGTCCACGCACGCCTGCGCCTAGTCGCCGCCTGCGCCGTCCTCGCGGCCGGGCTCAGCCCGCTGCTGCCGTCCGTGGCGGTCGCCGACACGGCTCAGGAAACCGTCGTGCCGGCGGCGATGCGCGCCACCTACACCTCCGGCGCGCTCTACGGCGGGTCCTCGTACAACGGGCATGACGGCGCCGGAGCCCAGGGCGTCTTCCACAGTCTGGAGGGCTCCGGGCTCGTCTGGACGCGATACGCCGACGGCATTTCCACGAAGGTGGTCCATCCGGAGGGCTACACCAGCTACAACACGGCCGGCGGCGACGTCCTCGCCTACCGCTACGCCGACGGCCGCGTCGACCTGTGGAACGCGGCCGACGGCACGACCCGTACGATCCGCACGCCCGAAGGCCTGACGTACATGACGGCCTACGGCGATCTCGCGGTCGCCTACCGGCAGTGGAAGGACGACAGCGGGACGAACCACCGGGACATACACCTGCTGTTCCCGGACGCGGACGGCACCACGCGGGACGTGCCGGTGACCGGGGTCCCCGAGGGATACATCCTCGCAACCCCCAAGGGCGGGGACGCCGACAGGCTGCTGTTCTACGCTCTGCACGGCGAGAAGTACCTGTCGGTCATGGTCGACCGTCACACGGGCCAGGTGCAGCAGTGGACCCCGACACGGGACGAGATCCGCCCCCGCGCGCAGGTCACCGCCGACCACGTGGTCCTCTTCAGCGTCAGCGACCCCGTCGTCGAGGTCTACTCCCGCGCCGACCTGTCCGCCGCCCCGGTCGAGGTCACGCTCCCCGGCGGCGGTACGAACCCGACGCAGGACCTCGCGGTCGTCGGTGACTGGCTGATCACCCGGCCCGGCACCGCGGTGATCGCCACCCCCCTCGCGGGCGGCCCGTCGAAGACCCTGCTGCCGGCGTCGAACCCGGCGGTCGCGGCCGGCACCGACGGCAGCGCGCTGGCCGTCGGCCGCACCGCCGCCGCCGAGGACGACTGGGGTGTCCAGCGCATCCAGGAGGGCCCGGACGGCAACCCGGTCGTCACCCAGGTCAAGGCCCTGCCGAAACCGACATACCGGATCCAGGGCCTGTCGCTGAACCAGGGGCGGCTCGTCGTCGCCGACGACCGGAACAGCACCTTGCGCGCCAACTTCGTCCGGACCGTCGCCCCGTCCGGTACACCCACGTTCGGCGAGAGCTCCCCGTTCCTCCACCCGTCCGCCCGCATCGATCCCTGCCCGGCCGGGGACACCGGATGCTCCGGGTTGCACGGCCTCGGCGACGGTCAGATCGCCTGGATCAACCGGAACACGGCCGACGGGGCGACGATGGACGCGCTCAGGATGTCCGGGGAGGACCTGTTCGACGGCGACACCGTCACCGTGCCCGCAGGCGGGCGCATTGCCGACGCCTCCGGGGAGTACGTCCTCTACAGCACCGCGACCGAGCAGTACGTCTACCGGCCGAGCGGGACCGGTACCCCGGTCGTGACCCGCCCCGCCGGTGCCGCCGCGCTCTCCGGGAACGTCCTGTGGACCGCCGGGACCACGACGGGCAGTGTCGTCCCGTACGACCTGACGACCCAGAAGACCGGCACGCCGGTCACCACCGACGCCGGGTGCACGCCCACCGAACTCCAGGCGCTCGGCCGCTGGCTCTACTGGAACTGCGGCGACACGGCCGGGGTCTACGACCGTACGGCGGGCAGGTCCGTGCCCGTCCCGGCCGACGAGGCCGAGCTCGGCGACGGCTTCGTGGTCACGCACGACAAGTCGGCGGGCAAGCTGGTCCTCACGACGGTCGCGGACGGCACCCCGCGCGAGCGGGTCGTGGGCGACCTGCCGGACACCGGCGTCTCCCAGCGGGACGTGCGCTGGTCGATCGACGAGTCCGGCCCGAACCTCGCCTACGTCGACGCCAAGGAGCGGGTGCACCTCGTCCCCTCGGGAGTCCCGCAGGGGCCGTTGCGCCTTCTGCAACCGGCGGAGACCGCGGACGAGGTCTACCGGGACGAGGAGTACCCGGACGTCCACCCCCTCACGGCCGTGCTGCTGTCGAAGCCCGCCAGGAGCTGGAAACTGACCGTGCGGGACAAGGCGAGCGGCAAGGTCGTCGACGTCCGTTCGGGCGGCGCCGTACGCGGCAGCCTGCGCATCCCCTGGCAAGGCGTCACCGCCGCCGACGTCGAGCTGCCCAACGGCGTCTACGACTGGACGCTCTCCGTGGTGCCCGCCGACGGCGTGGGAACCCCGCTGGAAGTCAAGCACACCACACGGCTCCTGCACGCCGGCGCGGCGCCCCACGACTATCTGGGCGGACCGGACCCGCTGTCCCCGGACGGCGTCGGTGACCTCCTCACCCTCACCTCCTCGGGCGCGCTGACGTTCCACCAGGGCACGCGCCAGGGCACGTTCTCCGGGAAACTCACCGGCTCCGGCTGGTCGACCGGTGTCCGCCCGGTGGCGTTCGGCGATCTGAGCGGCGACCGCTGCAACGACGTCCTGATCCGGCTGAGCAGCGGATCCCTGCGTCTCTACAAGCCCGGCTGCAACAAGGCGCTCAAGCCGTCGACTCCGTACACCACCCTTGGCACGAGCGGCTGGAACCAGTACGACGTCCTCGCCTCGGTCGGTGACGTCACCAAGGACGGGTCCCCGGACCTGCTCGCCCGCAACGCCAAGACCGGCACGGTGTACCTGTACGAGGGCAGAACCACCCTCGGTAAGCTGTCGGGGCGGACTGCCCGGTACGCCGACTGGAAGACGTACAAGAAGATCGTCGGCGCCGGGGACCTCAACGGCGACGGCATCGGCGACCTCGTCACCCAGGACAAGTCCAACAACCTGTTCCGCTACTACGGCAAGGGCAACGGCACCTTCTCCGCCCGCGTGAAGCTGTTCTCCACCTGGGGGGCCTCGTACAACGCGGTCGTGGGCGTCGGCGACATCACCGGGGACGGCAAGCCCGACCTCGTCGCGCGCGACACGGCGGGGGTGCTGTACCGGCTGCCCGGCAACGGCAAGGGGTCCTTCGGCAGCCGGGTGAAGATCTCCACGGGCTGGCAGGGCTACCAGGGTATCTTCTAGCGCGGGGAGTTCTGATGGGCGAGGGCATCGAGCGGCAGTACCGCAGACAGCGGGCGGTGCCGCTGGTTTATCTGTCTCTGGTGGCCGCGACGGTGGTCGTCGGCATCAACGTGCTGGACATGGTGACCCTGGACGGGCCGACGGGCCGGCACCTGCTGCCCCTGGCGATCTGGCTGGGCCTCGGCGCCCGCGTCGCGCTGGAGCACTGGCGGGCGCGGACATCCGTCACCGCCCAGGGGGTCACCGTACGGGGGCCGCTGCGGACGCGCACGCGGGCCTGGTCCGAGATCTACGGCATCCGGGTCGAGGGCGCGAAGCGGGGCGGCAGCCCGCGCTGGCCGGCGTACCTGTACGACACCGACGGGCGCCGCATCCGTCTCTTCCAGGTCGACGAACAGCAGCTGGGCGACCCGGTCGGCGAGGTCGCCGACCTGTCCGCCACCGCCGTACGGCTCGGGTTCCTGGCCCCGGAGACACGGCCCGAGCTGGAGGAGGCGATCCAGCGCGGGGCGCGGCGGCGTACGGCGTGGCAGCGGGCGGTCATCGGCTGCCTGGTCGTCATGGTCGCCGCGTTCGTCCTCTTCGCCTGGCTGGTCTTCACCGACCGGCCGACGTACACCTGGCTGCTCCTGCTGGGCCTGCCGCTGCTCTGTCTTCCCGTCTTCTTCCTGGTCCTGGACCGGATCGGCGAGGTCCGCGCCGCCGCCCGGCGCTGACGCGCTCACGGGACCGGGACGACCTGGTCACGAGATGGCTCTGAGGTGGCCGCGGGAGCGGTCGGCGAGGCGGGCGAGCGCCCGTGCCGTGTCCTCGTCCGCGGGGAGGAAGACCGTCAGCTGCTGCGCGTCCGAGGAGACCTCCAGCGTCTCGCGGCGTAGGCGGAGCTGCGGGCCGGCGGGGTGGTTGAGGTGGAGGGTGCCGCGGGGCGGGACCCGGTGGTGGTTCAGACGGCGGGTGAACTCCGGGCCCGCCAGCGGGGCCAGTTCCGTGGCGAACCACTCGGTGTTCTCCACGGACGGGCCGAGCCACAGGTCGAAGGCCACTTCGTCCGCGACGGCGTCCCAGTCGGCGAAGAAGTCCCGGGCGCGGGGGTCCGTGAAGACATAACGGGTGAGGTTCGGGGATCCGGTGTCGAGCAGGCCCGTTCCGCCGGTCAGCGTCTCGAAGCCGCTGGTGTGGGCGAGGAGGTCGCCCAGTCGGTTGGTCACGACGGCGATGCCCGGTTCGAGGAGGCGGAGGGTGTCCAGGACCGAGGGGCGGACCGTGCGGGGCGCGGGTGCGGGGCGGGTGTGGGACTGGCAGGCCCCGCCGGTGATCTTGGCCAGATAGCGCAGGTGCTCGCGTTCGGAGGCGGCAAGGCCCAGGCCGTCGGCGAGCGCGTTCACCACGGCCGGCGAGGGGTTGCGGTCACGGCCCTGTTCCAGGCGGGTCAGGTACTCGATGCTGATGCCGGCGCGGGCGGCCAGGTCCGAGCGTCGCAGTCCCGGGGAACGGCGGCGGCCGTGGTCCGGCAGTCCCAGCGACTCCGGCTGGGTGGTGTCGCGTCTGGTCCGGATGAAGTCCCCCAGTGGTGTCCCCATGCCGCGAGCCTACGGGCCCGTCCCCTCGGCCGTGGAGTGCTCAGCCTGGCCCTGCGGGGGCCAGCTTGGGCGCGGTCTGGCTGTCCCCGGGGGGACCGCCGATCGTGGTGGGCATGGAGAACAACGAGAGCAGGCACAGGCTGGTGGTCCTCGTCGGAAGCGTGCGGGAGGGGCGGTTCGGGCCGGTCGTGGGGTCCTGGGTCGCCGAACAGGCCCGGACCCACGGCGGGTTCGAGGTCGATGTCGTCGATCTGGCCGAGATCGACGTCCCGTTGGCGCTTCCCGCCGCATCGCCCAGGTTCGCCGGCGAGGACTACCCCCGCCCGGCCGGGATGGCCGCCCTGACCGCGGCGCTGGAGGGCGCCGACGCGTTCGTCGTCGTCACGCCGGAGTACAACCACAGCTACCCCGCGTCCCTGAAGGCGGCCATCGACTGGCACTTCACCCAGTGGACGGCCAAGCCCGTCGCCTTCGTCAGCTACGGTGGCGCGGCGGGCGGCCGGCACGCCGTGCTGCATCTGGAGAACGTGCTGACCGAGCTGCACGCGGTGACGATCCGCGACGGCCTCGCCTTCCCGAACTACTTCACCGCGTGGGAGGACGGCCGGCCGCTCGACCCGCAGGCCGCCGGGTACGCCAAGACCCTCCTCGACCAGCTGGCCTGGTGGGCCCTCGCGCTCAGGACGGCCCGCGAGGCCGTTCCCTATCCGGCGTGAGGGCGCCCTCCCTCAGGCGCGTCGGCCGCGACGGTCCGTCCAGAGCTTCCAGGCCCCCCAGGCGCCCACCCCCCAGGTCGCCCACAGGCCGATGAGCAGCCCCCACTGCGGGTTCCTTCTTGTGAGGAGCCCCAGGGCTTCAGCCCTGGGAGGGGGGCATCCTCGTAGTCGCGGCGCGGAGCGCCGCGATATCACGTGTGGGTGCTCGGCCGCGAAGCGGCCGGGGTTCGTGTCCGGCGGAGCCGGTGCTGCGTCGACGCGGTGGCGTGTTCACTCGGTTAGTTGACGAAGGTGGTTCTCGGGCCGATCGAGAAGGCGAAGGCGAACGCGTTGTGCGCGCCGACCGAGTTCCAGTCGGGGCGGTGGTCCGGGTGCAGGACGGAGATCTGCGCCGCGTTGCGGAGGTCGTCGCGGACCGGTATGCCGCGCATGTAGGCGGTGGCTTCGGGGCCGTTCAGTTCGAGCCAGTGCTCGATGTGGGCGAGCGCGACCAGCGCGCCGGAGTTCGAGCCGTCGGGGGAGGCGGTCGCGCACTCCCGGGCGAAGCCGTGCGCGGCCTCCCAGGAGCCGCTCCACTTCGGGCACACCTGCTGGAGCAGTTGGACCTGGGCGCGGTAGTGGTGCGGGTGGTGGGCGGAGAGGCGGTCGTAGCGGCGGCGGGCCTCGGTGCGGCCCAACTGGAGTCCGCGCGCGGTCATCAGACGGGCCGTCCAGGCGGGGGCGTACGACGGCTGTTCGGCGCAGACCTCGATCAGGATCTGCTCGGCCTTGCGCAGCCAGCCGTGGAACCGGTCGAACTGGTCGGCGGAGACGTGCTGGGCGCGGGCCGTGCTGCGGATCGCCCACCCGATCCGGACGTACCGTTCGGCGAGGGCGGCGCGCGGCAGCGGGTCACCGGGGTGGTCGGCGACCGCCCGCTCCAGGAGGAACTCGGCCCCGTCGATACCGGCGAGGACCGCGACGGCGGAGGAGACCTTGTCGACCGAGTCCAGGCCCGAGACATACGCCCGCACGGCGTTCCAGTCCTCTGACCGGACGGCTGTACGCAGGGGGATCAGCTCGGGGGTGTTGTCGAACAGGTCGAAGGTCGGCCCGTTCGAGGGCTTGGCTCTGCCGCTGGTACCGCTCATCTCTCCGCCCCCTGGTGGTGATCAAGTCGCCGCAGGCTAGCAGCAGGCCGAGAGAGGAGGGAGAGCCGTGGCGCCCGGCCTTAAGGTGCTCGGCATGAGCATCATCGGGGTCGGTATCGACGTGGCCGAGATCGAGCGGTTCGCGGCGTCGCTGGAGCGGACGCCCGCGCTCGCCCAGCGGCTCTTCGTCGAGAGCGAGTTGCTGCTGCCGAGCGGGGAGCGGCGGGGGGTCGCCTCGCTGGCGGCACGGTTCGCGGCGAAGGAGGCGCTGGCCAAGGCGCTGGGGGCGCCGCCGGGGCTGCTGTGGACGGACGCGGAGGTGTTCGTGGAGGTGAGCGGGCAGCCTCGGCTGCGGGTGCGCGGGAGTGTGGCGGCGCGGGCGGCGGAGCTGGGGGTGCGGGGGTGGCATGTGTCGTTGAGTCATGACGCGGGGGTGGCTTCGGCGGTGGTGATCGCGGAGGGGTAGTGGGGCGGGCGGCGCGGGTGGTGCGGGGAGCGCGGGCAACACGGTTGGCGCGGGGAGCGCGGCGGACCGCCATGGCGGGCCTTCACCATGGCGGTCGCGTTCGGGCGTCATGCGGTCACTTCTGGAGTCATGGCGGTCACTTCATTTGCCATGACGGTCACTTCGGGTCGGCGTTGAACTTCGAGGTCGACCAGAAGTAGCCGAGCACCGCGAGGCCCACGCACCAGCCGACGGCGAGCCAGCCGTTGTTCCCGATCCCGGTGCCGAGCAGCAGGCCCCGCAGGGTCTCGATGGCCGGGGTGAACGGCTGGTACTCGGCGATCGGCTGGAACCAGCCGGGCATGGTGTCGGCCGGGATGAAGGCGCTGGAGATGAGCGGCAGGAGGATCAGCGGCTGGGCGCTGTTGGCGGCGGCCTCGGCGTTCGGGCTGACCAGCCCCATGCCGACCGCGATCCAGGTCAGCGCCAGGGAGAAGAGGGCGAGCAGCCCGAACGCCGCGAGCCACTCCAGGGCGGTGGCGTCGGTGGAGCGGAAGCCGATGGCCACGGCGACGGCGCCGACGAGGACCACGCTGGCGACGCACTGGAGCACGCTGCCCACGACGTGCCCGACGAGCACGGAGCCGCGGTGGATGGCCATGGTGCGGAAGCGGGCGATGATGCCCTCGTTCATGTCGGTGGAGACGGATACCGCGGTCCCGACGACGGTGCCGCCGATGGTCATCATCAGGATGCCCGGGACGATGTAGGCGATGTAGTCGGAGCGGTCGCTGCCGCCGATGCCCGCGCTCATCACGTCGCCGAAGATGTACACGAAGAGCAGCAGCAGCATGATCGGCGTGAGCAGCAGGTTCAGGGTGAGGGACGGGTAGCGCCGGGCGTGCAGGAGGTTGCGGCGCAGCATGGTCGCGGAGTCGCGTGCGGCGAGGGACAGGGCGCTCATCGGGTGCTCTCCTTGGACTGGGCGGGGATGCCGGCGGGGCCGGTCAGGGCGAAGAAGACGTCGTCGAGGTCGGGGGTGTGGACCGTCAGCTCGTCGGCCTCGATGCCGGCCGTGTCGAGGCGGTCGAGGACGGCCCGCAGGGCGCGCTGGCTGCCGTCGCTGGGGAGTTGGAGGGCGAGGGCGTCGTCGTCCCGGGTGACCTCGCGCAGCTCGGCGGCGGCGCGCCGGTACACGGCGGGGTCGGTGAAGCGGAGGCGGACGTGTCCGCCGGGGACGAT